>NZ_JBFBBN010000074.1:0-37478 GCF_040682715.1 Amycolatopsis sp. NPDC051128
TGCCCAGGTTTTCCACGTTTCGGGGAGGATCCTACTGTTCGGGGCCTCGAAAGCCGTGAATGTCGCATTGAGGGACTTCAAGTCCCTCAATGCGACATTCACGGCTTTCAGTTCTGGAGCGCGAAGGTGACGCCCGCGGCCTTCGGGGCTTCGGGGCGGGGGAGCCAGCGATCTTCGCTCACCGGCAGTTCGCCTTCGAGGGCGGCCAAGACGGCGTCGCGCGCCAGTGGCAGCACCGCTTCGACACTGACGTCCCGCTGCAGCTCGTACGACAGCGACGTCACGCCCGCGTCGCGGATGCCGCACGGCACGATGCTGTCGAACGCCTTCAGGTCGGCGTCGCAGTTCAGCTCGAAGCCGTGCATCGTCACGCCGCGCTGGACGCGGATGCCGATCGCCGCGATCTTGCGCTCGATGCCGCGGTCGTCGGCCGGGATCCACACGCCGCTGCGGCCCTCGACGCGGCCGCTGGCCACGCCCAGCTGGTCGCACACGTGGATCAGCGCCTCCTCCAGCCGCCGCACGTAGTGCACGACGTCGATCGGGTCGGCGAGCTTCACGATCGGGTAGCCGACCAGCTGGCCGGGGCCGTGCCAGGTGATCTTGCCGCCGCGGTCGACGTCGATCACCGGCGTGCCGTCCGTCGGCCGGTCGGCGGGCTCCGTGCGCTTGCCCGCGGTGTACACCGACGGGTGCTGCAGCAGGAGCATCGTGTCGGCGGCGGTGCCGTCGGCGCGGGCGGTGAGGTGGCTCCGCTGGAGCTCCCAGGCTTCGGCGTAGTCGATCGTGCCGAGCTCCCGGACGTCGACGGGCTCGGTGCTGGCGCGGCAGGAGGCGCGGGAAGAACTCACCCGTCGAGGCTACGCCCGTCACCCGGGGGAAGCAGCCGCAAGGCGCACGCTGAGAGCAGCCCGACACCGACCACCGCCAGCACTGCGCCGATCGTGTCGGTGACCCAGTGCACCCCGAGCACGACGCGGCAGGCGGCCGCCAGCACCACCGCGACGGCGACGGCCGCGGCCACCCGCCGGACCAGCCGCGGCCACAGCCACGCGCACAGCAGCAGGAGGACGAAACCCGTGCTCGCCACCGATGTCACGTGCCCGCTGGGGTAGCTCAGATCCGGGTAGTCGCGCGGGCGTTCCCGCAGGAAGACCGGCTTGAACGCGAGGCTGGTCAGCCGGCACAGCACCAGCACGACGGCGAGCCGAACGCACAGCCCGGTGTGCTCCCGGCGCCGCAGCGCCAGCGCGAGCAGCACCATACCGAGGATGTAGGGGAGCACCGGCCCGAGGACGTCGCTCCCGGCCTGCGCGACCCGCCCGATCGGCTGGGTGTACGCGCTGTGCATGGCGCCGGCCACCTCGACGTCGAGGGAAAGCGGCTGCCGTGTCACGTTCAGCCCGAGCAGGACGAACGCGGCGAAGAACATCGCGCCGACGACGAGCCAGCGCTGCAGCCGAACGCTCATGCGGCGGCGAGCGCGCTGTCCAGGGTCCGGTGCCGGAACTCGTAGCCCGACCGCTCCAAGGCGGCCGGCACGGCCCGCTGCCCGAACAGCGCCATCTCTTCGCCGGCCTGGCCGAGCACGGTCTTGAGGGCGATCCCGGGCACCCACCACGGCGCGGGCCGGTGCAGCGCGCGGCCGGCCGCGCGGGTGAACTCGGCGTTGGTCACCGGGGCCGGCCCGGTCAGGTTCACCGGCCCGGACACCTCGTCGTGCGTCAAGGCGTGGACGATCGCGCCGACCTCGTCGTCCAGGGCGATCCACGGCATGAACTGACGCCCGTCGCCGAGGCGCCCGCCCAGGCCCAGCAAGAAGAGCGGGCGCAGCGTGCCGTACAGCCCGCCCTTCGCCGAGAGCACCAGCCCGGTCCGGATCTTGACGACCCGTGCGTCCCCGGCGGCCGCCGTCGCCGCTTCCCACGCTTCGCACAGCTCGGCGAGAAAACCCCTGCCGCGCGGGGCCGACTCGTCCACAATGGACGAACCGGCGTTCCCGTAGTAGCCGACGGCGGAGGCGTTGACGAGCACGCCGACGCCGTGTTCGGCGACGGCTTCGGCGAGCACCTCGGTCGGCTCGACCCGGCTGTCGGTGAGCTCCTGCTTGCGCATCGCGCTCCACCGGCCGGGAAACAGCGGCTTGCCGCCCAGGTTCACGACGGCGGCCACGCCCTCGAAGGCGCCGTTCGCGATGCTGCCCGACGGCGGGTCCCAGTGGAATTCGCTGCCTTCGCGCGCCTCGCGCCGCACCAGCCGGCGGACCTCGTGGCCCTCGCGCCGCAGGCGTTCGCCCAGCGCCGACCCGATCAAGCCGCTCGCCCCGGCGATCAGTACTCGCATGGTTCGATCGTGGCCCATCCCGGCCCGCGACGCACGCCCAGGCCCCGCGCGAAAACCGGCGCCCGGCCTCCCCGAATGCACTGAAGGCCACCATCAGGCATCTGGTGCCCTGATGGTGGCCTTCAGCGGCCCCTACTGCGTCAGAGGCCGAGCTCGCTCTCGAAGTTGCCCTCTTCAAGACGCTGCTTGATCGTCATCAGGAAGCGGCCCGCGTCGGCCCCGTCCACCAGGCGGTGGTCGTAGGTCAGCGGCAGGTAGGCCATCGACCGGACGGCGATCGTGTCGTTGCCGTCGGCGTCGGCGACCACCACCGGGCGCTTGACGACCGCGCCGGTGCCGAGGATGCCCGACTGCGGCTGCACGATGATCGGCGTGTCGAACAGCGCGCCGACGCTGCCGATGTTCGTGATCGAGAAGGTGCCACCGGACAGCTCGTCCGGCTTGATCTGGCCCGCCCGCGCGCGGCCCGCCAGGTCGGCGATCCGGTGCGCGAGACCGGCCAGGCTCAGCTCACCCGCGTCGTGGATCACGACCGAGAGCAGGCCGCGCTCGGTGTCCACCGCGATGCCCAGGTGCACGGCGCCGTGGTAGGTGATCTCCTTCGTGTCCTCGTTGTAGGACGCGTTGACGTTCGGGTGCTGCTTGAGCGCCTCGACCGTGGCCTTGGCGAAGAACGGCAGGAACGTCAGGTTGACGCCCTCGCGGTCCTTGAAGCCCGCCTTCGCCCGCTGCCGCAGCTTCGCGATCTTGGTGACGTCGACCTCCTGGACCTGCGTGAGCTGCGCGGCGATCTGCAGCGACTCGCGGGTCTTGGTGGCCGTGATCTGGCGGATCCGGCTGGCCTTCTGCACCGTGCCGCGCAGCGCCGCGAGCTCCGGCGACACGGGGGCCGCCGGACGCACGGCGGGCGCCGCCGGAGCAGCGGCGGCCGCCGGAGCGGCAGCGGCGGGAGCCGGGGCGGCCGCCTTCTGCTTCTCCTCGGCCGCGGCCAGGACGTCCTGCTTGCGGATCCGGCCGCCGACGCCGCTGCCGGTCAGCGACGCGAGGTCGATGCCGTGCTCCGACGCGAGCTTGCGGACCAGCGGCGTGACGTACGGGCCGTCCGCCGAGCCGTCCTTCGCCGCGGCGGCCGGGGCCGACTCGGTCGCGGCCGCCGCCGGGGCGGCCTTCGGCTCGGGCTTGGGTTCCGGCTTGGGCTCCGGCTTCGGCTCGGGCTTGGTCTCCTGGACCGGCTCGGGCTTCGGTTCCGGCTTGGGCTCGGGCTTGGGTTCCGGCTTCGGTTCGGCCTTCGGCGCCGCGTTCGCGTCACCGATCACGGCCAGGACGCCGCCGACCTCGACGGTCTCGTCCTCGCCCGCGCGGATCTCCAGCACCGTGCCGGCGACCGGCGACGGCACCTCGGTGTCGACCTTGTCGGTGGAGATCTCGAGCAGCGGCTCGTCGACCTCGACCGAGTCGCCGACCTGCTTCAGCCACCGCGTGACGGTGCCTTCGGTGACGCTCTCGCCCAGCTCGGGCAGCTTCACCTCGGTGCCTTCGCCACCGGCGGCCGGCGCGGTGTCCGGCTTGCTCGGCGCGCTGTCCTGAGCCTGCGGCTCGGGAGCGGACTGGGGCTCGGGTTCCGGCTCGGACTTCTCCTCTTCCCGCGCCGGGGCGGAAGAAGAGGAGGACTCCGGCACGTCGCCGGTGCCGTCGTCGATCACGGCGAGCTCGCCGCCGACCTCGACGGTCTCGTCCTCCTGGGCGCTGATCTTCACGACCGTGCCCGCCACCGGGGAGGGCACCTCGGTGTCGACCTTGTCGGTCGAGATCTCGAGCAACGGCTCGTCGACCTCGACGGTGTCGCCCTCCTGCTTAAGCCACCGGGTGACGGTGCCTTCGGTGACGCTCTCCCCGAGCTCCGGCAGTGTGACGGAGTAGGCCATCGTTCGCTGACTCCTCTTTCAAGATTCTGCGTGGTCTGGATTCTGCTGGTGAGACGTCAGCTGTGCACGTGCAGCGGCTTGCCGGCCAGGGCAAGGAACGCTTCACCGAGGGCCTCGGTCTGGGTCGGGTGGGCGTGGATGAGGGGGGCGACGTCCTCGGGGAAGGCCTCCCAGCTGTAGATCAGCTGCGCTTCGCCGATCAGTTCGCCGACGCGGTCGCCCACCATGTGTACACCCACGACCGGGCCGTCCGGCGCCTTGATCAGCTTGACCCCACCGGAGGTCTTGAGGATCTGGCTCTTGCCGTTGCCGCCGAGGTCGTAGGTGAACGTCGTGACGTCCGACCCGTACTTGTCCTTCGCCTGCGATTCGGTCAGCCCGACCGACGCGACCTCCGGGTGCGAGTAGGTGACCCGCGGGATGCCGCTCTCGTCGATCACGCGCGGGCTCAGCCCGGCGATCTCCTCGGCGACGAAGATGCCCTGCTGGAAGCCGCGGTGGGCGAGCTGCAGGCCCGGGACGATGTCGCCGACGGCGTACACGTTCGGCAGGTTGGTGCGCAGCCGCTCGTCGGTGAGGACGAAGCCGCGCTCGATCTTGACGCCGGCCTCCTCGTAGCCGTGGCCGGCCGAGTTCGGCCCGCGGCCGACGGCGACCAGCAGCAGGTCGGCCTCGATGGTCTCACCGGACTCCAGCGAAACGCTCACGCCGTTGTCGTCCTGCTTGGCGCCGGTGAACCGCACGCCGGTCTTGAAGGCGATCTTGCGGCGGCGGAAGGCACGTTCGAGCTGCTTGGAGGCGAACTCGTCCTCGTTCGGGACCAGCCGCGGCAGGGCCTCCACGATGGTGACGTCGACGCCGAAGGAAGCCCAGACGCTGGCGAACTCGACGCCGATGACGCCGCCGCCCAGCACGACGACCTTCTTCGGCACGTAGTCCAGCGCGAGAGCCTGCTCGCTGGCGATGACGCGGCCGCCGAGCTCCAGGCCGGGCAGCGTGCGGGAGTACGAGCCGGTGGCGAGGATGACGTTCTTGCCGGTGTGGCGGGTGCCGTCCACCTCGACGGTCGTGGCGCCGACGAACGTGCCGCTGCCCTCGACGAGGTTCACCTTGTGCGCCTTGGCCAGGCCCTGCAGGCCCTTGTACAGGCGGGAGACGATCCCGTCCTTGTACTTGTTGACCCCGGCGATGTCGATGCCCTCGAAGGTGGCCTTGACGCCGACCGCTTCGGCTTCACGGGTCTCGTCGGCGACCTCGGCGGCGTGGAGCAGGGCCTTGGTCGGGATGCAGCCCCGGTGGAGGCACGTCCCGCCCAGCTTGTCCTTCTCGATCAGCGTGACGGAAAGGCCCAGCTCGGCCGCGCGGAACGCCGCGGCGTAGCCGCCCGATCCGCCTCCCAGGATCACGAGGTCGGCGGAGGTGTCGGTCACTTCATTAACTCCTCGGCAAGCAGTGGGGTGATGCTCTGTCGTCGCCCGTTCCCGGTATAACCGCGCGCGCGACACCGCCATCTTGTCACTACGCCGGACGGGGCTGCGAGCTAGCCGGGTGTGCGACACCGACCACACGCGGACATCGGGATAATGAGGAGGGGAAGTCTCGGGAGGAGAGGTGGTCGTGGTGGGGCTCTTCGACTCGCTGCGCAGGCGGGGCAAGGGTGGTCAGCGGGCCGGTACGCTGCGGAAAGCCAGCTCCGAGGACACTCGTCACCTCGAGGAGTGGGCGTCCGCGCGGCGGGGTGTCGAGGCTTTCGTGGAGCCGAAGACCAACATCACGGACACCACTGTGGTGTTGATCGCCCACGACGGCGAATGGACCCGGCGCCGCATCGGCAGCCTGGAGGCCGCGCAGCAGTTCGGGCACCGCCGGTCGATCCCGGTCTACGAGGTCGCGCGGGTCGGCTACCCGAAGCGCATGCGCGAGTACACCGAGCGGAAGAAGCGCGGCCAGGTGTAGCGCCCGATCCGGCTCATGCGCCCCAATGTGGCGTTCGGTGCGTTGGACGCACCGAATGCCACATTGGGTGCGTTGGATGCACCGAATGCCACATTGGGGCGTTTGCCCCTGCCGGACAGTCACGGTCCTAGCCTGCCTGGGCGAGCAGGGTGGCGTGCTTGACCAGCGCCGCGCGGAACGACGGGTGGACCGTGGTGCCGAGCACCGGGTCGACCTCGACCACGTGGGACGCCGAGAGCAGCAGCACCGCCGGCTCGGCCAGGACCACCACGCCGTCCTCGGCCCGCAGGTCCGCCGTGCCCAGCAGACGCGGGAAGACCACGTCGGCGGGCAGGCCGTCGCAGGTGCGCAGGAACTCCCGGTGGTCGTCCGGCAGCTCGGTGCCCAGCCGCAGCTCCGCCGAGCGGATCGCCGCGTCGGACGCCGGGGGAGGCGCCGCGACGCCGCCGCGCAGGCGCAGGATCTCCGCGACCAGCTCCGGCCAGGTGCCCAGGTCCGGCGGGTACCGCTCGTGCAGCGCGGCGACCAGCGCGCCCGCGCACGCTTCGGCCCGGTCGCGCAGGCCCAGCGGGTCCGCCCCGGCCACCAGCGCGGGGGCCAACGCGCGGGTCGCGGCGAGCGTCGCCACGTCCGGTCGTTCGCCGGCGAGCGAGGCCCAGCGGGCCAGGTCGCCGTCGGCGAGCGCGGCGCGGACCCGGTCCGGGCGCGCGGGCGCGACGTGCTTGACCAGCTCGGCGACCGGGCCGGGCGGGAGGACACCGTCCAGATCGGACACCGGACGGCGCAGCGTCGCGGTGTGGGCGCGCTCTTCGGCGTCGAGGTCGAGCGGCGGCAGGCCCTCGGCCCAGTCCGGCCGGCCGCCGCGGGCCGCGAAGAGCATCGCCCACGCGCGGGCCCGCACCGGGCCGGCCGCGAGCGCGCTCACCGGCCGTTCCGTGCGGGCGAGCCACTGCCCGGCCAGCCGGTCGGCCTCGTCGAGGGCGCCGGTGACCGCGAGCAGCAAGGCGGCGTACCCCACCTGGTCGTCGACGCTCGCGTCAGTCGCGGTCAGGACGTCCCGGACCGCGGTCTCGAGGTATTCACCGGCATCCACGCCCCCGAGCGTGGCACAAGCGTCAGCCGAGGGCCTGCTTCGCACCCGGGTGCAGCGGGACCGGATCCGTCCGCGGCGCCAGCTGCTTCGTGATCTCCTTCGCCGCCGGGTGGACCTTCGCCAGCTCCGCCTGCTTGTCGAAGATCAGCTTGGTGATCGCGCACGCGTTGCCCGCCGGGAAGTCCTCGCGCACCAGCAGCAGGTTGGGCACCACGACCGTCGGCACGTCGGCGGGCTGCCCGTAGGCCGCCGCCGGGATCGTGCCCTGGTCGTAGACGTCGTTGACCTTCTTCAGCTCGGGCAGCAACGGCGTGATGTCGAGGAACTTCACCTTGTCCTTGAGCGCCGTGGTGATGTCCGTGATCTGCGCGGTCGGCAGCCCGCCGGACCAGACGAGCCCGTCGAGCGTGCCGGACTTCATGCCGTCCGCGGTCTTGGCCAGGTCCAGGCGCTGCGCCTGGACGTCCGCGTCCGGCTTGAGACCCGCCGCCTTCAGCAGGCGGTTCGCGATCACTTCGGTGCCCGACTTCGGCGACCCCGTCGAGATCCGCTTGCCCTTCATGTCGGCGACGCTGTTGATGCCCGAGTCGCTGCGCACAAGCACCTGCGTCGAGTTCGGGTAGATCCGCGACAGCGCCTGGATCTTCTGCGGCTTGCCGTCGAACGAGCCCTTGCCCCGCACCGCGTCCGCCGCGGTGTCGGCCAGGGAGAACGCGACGTCGTAGTTGCCGGCGACCAGCTGCTGGATGTTCTGCACCGACGCGCCGGTCTCCGCCGCCGTCGCGCGCAGCTTGGTGTTGTTGCTGATCAGCTGGGCCAGCCCGCCGCCCAGCACGTAGTAGACGCCGCCGCTGTTGCCGGTGGCGATCGTGATCCGGCCTTCGCCCGCGTCGCAGGACTGAGCGCCGCTTGGCGCGGCCTGGTCGGTCTGCTGTTTACCGCCGCAGCCGGTGACGGCCAGAGCGAGTACCGCGGCAGCGGCGAGTGCGCGTTTCATGCTGTCCTCCTCTTGAGCACGGCGTGGGCGAGCAGGGCGGTGACGCCGAACGCGGCGCCGACCGCGATCGGCACCGGCTCCAGGTAGAGCAGGCACAGGGCGGCGGGGACGAACAGGAGCCGCACCGGCAGGCTGACCGGCCCGAACAGCCAGCCCCCGGTCACCACCGCCAGCGCCGCGACGGCCACCGCCGAAACCGCCGCCACCCACAGCACCGTGAGGACGTCGGACTCCAGCAGCAGCGCGGCGCCGTTGTCGGTGAGCACGAACGCGATCGGCACCAGGAACGCCGGCAGCGTGTACTTCCAGCACTGCCACATGGTGCCGAGCACCGAGCCGCCGGTGATCGCCGCCGAGGCGACCGCGGCGAGCGCGGTCGGCGGCGTGACCTCCGACAGCACGGCGTAGTAGAAGATGAACATCGCGCGCTCGGCATCGGCGACCCCCAGCGTCTCCAGCGCCGGGCCGATCACCACCCAGGCGATGATGAAGCTCGCGGTGACCGGCACCGCCAGCCCGAGCACGCCGACGGCGACCGCGGACAGCACCACGGTGAGGATGAGGATCATGGTGCCGTTGTCGGTGAGCGCGCCGGCCAGTTCCACCAGCGCGTCCGCGAGTTCGAGGCCGAGGCCGGTCTTCGTGATGGTCGAGGTGATCACCCCGGCCGCCGCGCACACCGCGATCACCGGCAGCGCCCCGCGCACCCCGGCCGAGAGCGCGTCGACCATGTCCTTCGCCCAGCCCTTGACGTCGTGGCGCCGGGCGATCAGCGCGAACAGCGCGGCGACGCCGGTGGCGTAGACGACCGCGGCGAACGGCGGGATGTCCAGCGCCAGGAACACGACGACGATCGCCAGCGACAGGAAGTGGTAGCCGCCGGTCAGCAGCAGCCGCCACGGGTCACCGCGGGGGACGTCGACCGGTTCGGCCTTGAACCGCCGCGCGTCGGCCTCCATCGCGAACACGATGCCGAGGTAGTAGAGCAGCGTCGGCACGGTCGCCCAGACGAGCACGGTCAGGTACGAGGTCTGCAGGTACTCGGCGATGATGAACGCGGCGGCGCCCAGCGTCGGCGGCGAGAGGATCGCCCCGATCCCGGACGCGGCGAGCAGCCCACCCGCGTTTTCCTTGGGGTAGTTGGCTTTCTTGAGGATCGGCCAGGTGATCGAGCCGAGGCTGACCGCCGTCGCGGTGCCCGAGCCCGACACCGTGCCGAGCAGGAAGCCCGAAAGGACGGTGGTCCGGCCCGGCGCGGTCCGGGACTTCCGGAAGGCGGCGAACGAGATGTCCACGAAGAACTGGCCGGCGCCGGAGGCGTTGAGCACCGCGCCGTAGAGGGTGAACAGCACGATGTAGCTGGCCGCGACGTCCAGCGGGGTGCCGTAGAAGCCGCTCGCGTCGTTGAAGAGCGCGTTGACGATCTGGCTGAAGTCGATGCCGGCGTGCGCGATGCCCCAGTTCTGGGGGAGGTAGCCGCCGTAGTAGGCGTAGGCGAGGAAGAGCAGGCAGACCACCGGCAGCACCAGCCCGGTGGTGCGGCGGGTCGCTTCGAGGACCAGGACCAGCAGCAGCGCGCCGGCGACGATGTCCAGCGGGGACAGGATGCCCTGGCGGTTCAGGAAGTCGTCGTACCCGGTGAGCACGGGGTAGAGCCCGACGGCCAGGGCTGTCACCGCGAGGGCCCAGTCGGTCCAGCCGGGGTCGTCGCGGCCGCGCAGCCGCGGGCGGTAGCAGAGGAACACCAGCGGCAGCGTCACGCCGAGGAAGAGCACCAGGTAGAACTGGTTGCCCTTGGCGAAGGGGAAGAAGACCTGCTTGAGCACCAGCACCGCGACGGCGAGCGCGACGAAGTAGACGACGCGGTCGGGAACGCGGGAGAGGGTGCGCGCCGGGCGTTCCTCGTCGTGCTCGGCGGCGATCTCGGCGGGGGATTCGCGTTCCACCGGCTCGGTCGTCACCGTGCCACGGTACGGTGCCGCGGATCACACCGAAAGCGGCAATTCGATCACTGCGCCCGAAGCGCCCCAAAGTGGCGTTCGGTGCGTTGGACGCACCCAACGCCACATTGGGGCGCTTGAGACTCAGCCGTTGGCGGCGATGTCCGCGAGCACCGCGGCGATCGTCCGCACCGGGACCCCGGTGCCGCCCTTGCCGGTGTAGCCCCACGGGGAGCCGGTGTTGAACGACGGGCCCGCGATGTCGATGTGGACCCAGTCGAGGCCGTCGGCGACGAACTCGCGCAGGAAGATCCCGGCCGCGAGCATGCCGCCCCAGCGGTGCCCCGTCACGTTGGCCAGGTCGGCCAGGCGCGAGTCGAGGTCCGCGCGCAGCTCCTCCGGCAGCGGCATCGCCCAGCCGTTTTCGCCGGTGGCCTGCATGATCCCGGCGACGCGGTCGCGGAAGTCGTCCGAGCCCATCACGCCGGCGGTGCGGTTGCCGAGCGCGACGACCTGGGCGCCGGTCAGCGTCGAGGTCTCGATCAGGTAGTCCGGGTTCTCCTCCGCGGCGCGCACCATGGCGTCCACCAGGACGAGCCGTCCCTCGGCGTCGGTGTTGAGCACCTCGACGGTCTTGCCGCCGTACATGGTCAGCACGTCGCCCGGCCGGTACGACGTCCCGGACGGCAGGTTCTCCGCCAGCGGGATGTGCGCGACGACTTCCAGGGGGTACTTCAGCTTCGCGGCCAGCACCACGGCCGCGAGCACGCCGGCCGCGCCGGACATGTCCGACGTCATGTGGTCCATGTTCGCGGCGGGCTTGAGCGAGATGCCGCCCGAGTCGAACGTGATGCCCTTGCCGACCAGCGCGACCTTCTTGGCGGCCTTCGCCGGCTTGTGGGCCAGGCGCAGCAGCCGCGGCTGGCGGGCGGAGCCGCCGCCGACGCCGAGGATGCCGCCGAAGCCCTTGCGCTTGAGGGCCTTCTCGTCGAGCACCTCGAACTCGAGGCCGTTGTCCTCGGCCAGCTTCTTCGCGCGCTCGGCGAAGGAGGCCGGGTACAGGTCGTTCGGCGGGGTGTTGATCAGGTCGCGGGCGGTGATGACGGCCTCGGCGATGGTGCCCGCCGCCTTCAGCGTCGCCTTGTGCTCGCGGGCCGCGCCTTCCGCCGGGTTCGCGAAGTCGAGCTTCGCGACCGGCGCGTCGCCCTTCTCGGAGCGGTATTCGGTGAAGACGTACGAGCCGAGGATCGTGCCCTCGACGGCGGCCTGCAGGTCGAGCTCCGACAGCGTGACGAACGCGCGGTCGGTGCCGGCGAGCGCGCGGCCGGCGGCGCCGGCGGCGCGGCGGACCTGCTCGGGGGTGACGGTGTCGCCCGCCTTGCCCAGGCCGACGGCGAGCACGACGCCCGCCGGGAGCTTGCCCAGCGTCGGGATCTTGACGACCTCTTCGGCCTTGCCGCTCGCGCCGAGCGTGGCGAGCAGGCCGGCGAGGCGGCCGTCGAAGGCGGCGTCCACGGCGGCGGCGCCGGCCGCGAGCACCGGGCCGTCCTCGCCCTGCAGGGTGCCGATGACGACCACGTCGGCACGCGTTTTGGCCAGTGCCTCCCCGGTGTTGTCGGACAGGGCGAGCTTGGGCACGGTCACTTCTGGCTCCTCGCGCGTTCTCGGTGGTACCGGGCACCGGCCCGGCCGGGATCGTGAGCCATGCTAATGACGACCGGACCACGGGTGAACAGAGGGAGCGGGAGGGTCGCGTGCGGCTGGGTGGCGGGCTGCTGGTGGCACTGGCCGCCGGGGCGGCGGGCGCGGGCTGGTGGCTGCTCGCCGGGCTGGTGCTGGCGGGGGCGGCCGCCGGCGTCGCGGCGCGGGTGCAGGAACCGGGGGAGGCCCTGGTGGACCGGGTCGTCGTCGCTGTCGCGCGGCTCTCCGAAGTGACGGTCTACGCGATCGCGTTCGGCGCCTACGTCTTCCCGGCGCACCGCGAGCTCGCCGCGGCGGCGTTCGTCGTCGTGGTGACCGGCGCGGGGTTCGCCGGGCTGAAGATCCCGGCGATCGTCGTGCGGGTCGCGGGCGGGCTGCTGCTCGTCGGGGGCCTCACGCTGGTCGCGGTGTGCGTGGCCGTGACGCCGGTCGCGACGGCCGGCGGCCTGCGACCCCCGGATTTCGCGGGCGTTTTCGTCGTGGCCGTGCTGGCGCTGCCGTTCCTGCGTCCGGCGAGGCGCGAGAACGCCGGCCCGCGCGTCCTGCTGCTCGGCGCGGTCGCCGTGCTGACCGCCTTCGCCGCGCTCTACCAGCTCGGCGCGGTCCGGCTCGGCCTTTCGCCGACGTCGTTGCGTGATCTGCTCGCCGCCGCCGACGCCGGCACGCTGCAGCCGCTGCTCACCGTCGTGGCGGTGGTCGCCACCGTGCTGCCCGCGCTCGCCGCCGGCACGGAGATCCGGGAGCGCGCCGGGGTGCCCGGTGTCGCCGGTCTCGCCGTCGCGGCGGCGGCCGCGTTCCTGCTGCCCGTGCTGCCCGCGCTCGTCGTCGCCGGGCTGGCGACCGTGATCGAGCTGCTACTGGGTGTACGCGCGCGCAGGTACAGTGGGGCGCGTGAGTGATCGACGCTGGCGGCCGGGGCAGACCGTGATCGAACGGTTCCACCGGCCGGACGGCTCGATCGGCCAGGTCCACCCGCTGCGCGTCCTCGCCGACGACGGCCACGTCCTGCTCGCCTGGCTGCCGGCGGGCACGCCGATCGTCGGCAGCAGGCTCGCCGACGGCCGCGAACTGCGCGAGGCCCCGCTCGACCAGCGGTTCCGCATCCCGCGGGTGCCGGTGCCGGACTTCTGGCACCGCACGTCCACGCTGCGCCGCATCGCCGACGACGAATGGTCGTCGGTGTGGTGGTTCTTCGACTCCGCCGGGGAGTTCACGAACTGGTACGTCAACCTCGAGGTCCCGCTCGGCCGGAGCCCGGCGGGGGTGGATCGCATCGACGGCGTGCTCGACGTCGTCGTCGACCGGGACGGCACCTGGCGCTGGGACGACGAGGACGAAGCCGAGGTCGCGATCGACGCGGGGCGGCTGACGCGGGCGCAGCTCGACCGGCTGCGCGCCGAGGGCGAACGGATCGGCGTGCTGGCCGAGCGCGGCGTCTACCCGTTCGACGGGACCGATACCGACTTCCGCCCGGACCCTGGCTGGTCGGCCCCGGAACTGCCCCCGGGACTGCTGGCGGAGCTCAGCCCGCCAGCAGGAGAAGGAGCAGCGCCAGCACCGCGTTGACGACCGCGAGGATCACGACCGACTTGGTCGGGAGCACCCGTGGGAACGCCTTGCCGTGGATCTTCCGCCACCACACGACGCCGAAGACCCCGGCGACCAGGCCGAGGAAGCCGCCGAAGCCGCTGCTGAGCACGGCCCAGCCGACCATGCCGAGCAGGCCGACGCCGAAGGTCAGCAGCACCGCGGTGACGAACGTCTTGACGTCGGCGCCGGTGCTCTTGGGCCGGGGGGCCGGCTCAGTGGAGTGGTAGGTCACGGTGTCATCCTAGTGTTGTCACGAGAACGCTGCGGGGTGCAGGCGGAACAGTGGGACTTCCGACTAACGCGCTTCCGACCAAGCGGTATCGTCTAATCATGACGACCACGACGCACTTCACCCCCGACCCGCACTCGAGCCCTGCGAGCCCGGAACGCGTCGCGGAGGTACTCGCCGCTCCCGGTTTCGGAGTCCACTTCACCGACCACATGGTGACCGTGAAGTGGTCGAAGGCGCAGGGCTGGCACGACGCCAAGGTCGGCCCCTACGCCCCGTTCACGCTCGACCCGGCGACGTCGGTGCTGCACTACGGGCAGGCGATCTTCGAAGGGCTCAAGGCCTACCGCCAGCCGGACGGCTCGATCGCGTCGTTCCGCCCGGACGCCAACGCCGCGCGCTTCCGGCAGTCGGCCGAGCGGCTCGCCATGCCGCAGCTGCCCGAGGACGTCTTCATCGAGTCGCTGCGCGAACTCATCGCCGTCGACGCCCGGTGGGTGCCCACCCGTCAGGGTGATTCGCTGTACCTGCGGCCGTTCATGATCTCGACGTCCACCGGGCTCGGCGTCAACAGCCCGGCCGCCGACTACGTGTACACGGTCATCGCGTCCCCGGCCGGGTCGTACTTCTCCGGCGGGGTCAAGCCGGTCAGCGTCTGGCTGTCCACCGAGTACGTGCGCGCGGCGCCCGGCGGCACCGGCGCGGCCAAGTGCGCCGGCAACTACGCGGCGTCGTTCGTGGCGCAGGCCCAGGCCGTGGAGAAGGGCTGCGACCAGGTGGTCTGGCTCGACGCGGTGGAGCGGCGCTGGGTCGAGGAGATGGGCGGGATGAACCTGTTCTTCGTCTTCGGCTCCGGCGAGAACGCCCGGCTGGTCACGCCGGAACTGACCGGCTCGCTGCTGCCCGGCGTCACCCGCAAGTCGTTGCTGCAGCTGGCGCAGCGGCTCGGCCACAAGGTCGAAGAGCGCCGCATCTCCACCGAGGAGTGGGAGAAGGCGACGGCCTCCGGCGAGCTGACCGAGACGTTCGCCTGCGGCACCGCGGCGGTGATCACCCCGGTCGGCCACGTCAAGCACGCGGGCGGCGAGTTCACCATCGCCGACGGGCAGCCGGGCGCGCTCACGATGAAGCTGCGTGAAGAGCTGACCGGGATCCAGGAGGGCACCCGCCCCGACCCGGACCACTGGATGGTCAAGCTCGGCTGACGCCCAAGTCCGTGAATGTCGCATTGAGGGACTTCAAGTCCCAATGCGACATTCACGGCTTCTGGGGTCAGGAGGCGGGGGCGGCGACGAGCGGGCCGGAGACCCCGGCCTGTTCGTGCGTGGCCGTTTCGGCGAGGACGCGGGCGGCCATCATCAGCAGCGGCAGCGCCGTCACCGCGCCGGTGCCTTCGCCGAGCCGGACGTCCAGCTCCAGCAGCGGGCCCAGGTCCAGGTGCTCCAGCGCGAGCGCGTGCGCGGGCTCGGCCGTCCGCTGCCCGGCGACCCACCACCGCCGTGCGCCGGGTGCGAGATCCTCCGCGACCAACGCCGCCGCGCAGGCGACCAGGCCATCCAGGATCACCGGCGTCCGCCGGACCGCGGCCTGGGCCAGGAACCCGGCCATCGCCGCGATGTCGGCGCCCGCCGTGGTGCGCAGCAGGTCGAGCGGGTCGGCCAGCACCACGCGGGCCCGGCGGAGCGCGTCGCGCACCGCGGTGGCCTTGCGCATCCAGGCGTCGTCGTCGATGCCGGACCCGCGCCCGACGACGGCCACCGGCTCGCTGCCGGTCAGCGCCGCGACGAGCACCGACGCCGGTGTGCTGTTGCCGATCCCGAGGTCGCCGGGGATGAGCAGGTCCGCGCCGCCGTCGACCTCCGCGTCGGCGATCGCGATCCCCGCGCGGACGGCGGCCCGCGCCTCGCCGTCGCTCAGCGCGTCTTCGACGTCGATGGAGCCCGAGCCGCGGCGGACCTTGAACTCGCCGATCGACCGGGTCGCCGGCGCCTCGGTGTCCACGGCCATGTCGACCACGCGGACGCTCGCGCCCGCGGCCGCCGCCAGCACGTTGATCGCGGCGCCGCCGGTGAGCATCGTGCCCAGCAGTTGCGCGGTGACCTCGCTGGGGTAGGCCGAGACGCGCTTCGCCGCGATGCCGTGGTCGCCGGCGAACACGACCACCCGGGGCCGGGTGAACGGCCGCGGCGGCGACTGGCCCTGGCAGGCCGCGATCCAGACGCCCAGCTCCTCGAGCCTGCCCAGCGATCCGGCGGGCTTGACCAGCTTGCCGTGCAGCGCGATCGCCGCGGACCGGGCGTGTTCGTCGGGCGGGGTGATCTCGGCGAACTCGATGTTTTCCGGCTCCACACCAGGCCCTTTCTCGTCCGCGGCAGGCTTTTCGTGAACACCGCCGCGGCCCAACCTACCGGCCCGGCGCCCCCGGTAGTCTCGCGGCTCGTGGAGACGACGGCGGCCGGCGTGGTGCTGGCCAGCGGCGCGGGCACCCGCGTCGGAGCGAAGCTGAACAAGGTCTACCTGCCGCTGGCCGGCCGGCGGGTCGTGGCCTGGTCGCTCGACGCGTTCGCGCGCGTGCCCGGCATCGGCGTGCTGGTGCTGGTGATCCGGCCGCAGGACGCCGGGCTCGCGGACGAGGTCCTCGCCGGTTTCGACGGCGAGGTCGAGGTCGTGACCGGCGGGGACACCCGCCAGGCGTCCGAGCTCAACGCGCTGCGCCACCTCGCGCCGCGGATAACAGGCGGCCGGGTCGACGCCGTGCTGCTGCACGACGCGGCCCGGCCGCTTGTCCACTCCGACCTCATTTCCGCGGTGCTGGTCCGTACACGCGAGGACGGGGGGGCGGTGCCGGGCCTGGCCGCGGACGACATCGTCGGGGTGGAAGCCGGGCACCTGGTCGCCCAGGTGCCCGGCGCGATCCGTGTCCAGACGCCTCAGGGCTTCTGGGCCGGACCGCTGCTGGAGGCCTACGAGAAGGCCGAGAACGAAGGCTTCTCGGGTACCGACACTTCGTCCTGCATGGAGCGGTTCTCATCCCTGCCGATCCGCTGGGTCCCGGGTGCTCCCGAGAACCTCAAGATCACGTATCCCCACGACCTGGTGGCGGCGGAGCGGCTGCTCGCCCGCTGAGCCCGGGTCCTGCTAGGCGCAGGCCGGCGGGCCGCCGCCGTCATCCCTCTTCTGGCCGGTTCCGGCCACCGTGCTCGTCGGCCGGATGGTCACGTCCCCCCGCAGTTCCGGCGGGATCCCGCAGCCGGGCTGCGGACGCAGCGCCTGCAGTGGCGCGCCCGGGGTGCCGGGCTCCGCCAGGGTGAGCACCGCTCGCAGCGTCCAGACCGGGGTGGCGTGGTACTGCCAGGTGACCACCCGCGGGCTGAACACGTCCGTGCCCGGGAAGGCCGGCGCCCGGTAGGCGCTGGCCCGGTGTTCGTCGCGGAGGATGATGACGTCCGCGCAGGTGGGCCACTGGTGCACGGCCGCGTAGACCTCCGGGGCTTCGCGGCCGCCGAACAATTGCAGCACCCATTTGCGGTGCCGGAGTCCGTCGAGGAGTTCCTCGAGGTCCGGGCCGTCGGAGTCGCTGTGCGATGTGAGTGGGGACACACTTTCGAGGGTATCTTGCGTACTAGGGCGCAGTCCAGAGGGCGTACTAGTACACCTGGGTGGTTCTGAACAGGGCTTTGTGGGATGCACTCCGGCGTGCTAGAACACTTGTGCGTAGCCCCCTGGGAGGAGCCGCCTTGCCCACCCTCGACCGTCCTGAGCCGCCGTACCTGCAAATCGCGGGCCGGATCCGTGACGACATCCTGTCCGGCCGGCTGCGGGAGGGCGACTCGGTGCCGTCCGCCCGCGAGATCGCCCGCACGTGGGCCGTCGCCATGGCGACGGCCACCAAGGTCCTGGCCACCCTCCGCTCGCAGGGTCTCGTGCGGCCGGTGCGCGGCGTCGGCACGGTCGTCGACCGCGGCGGCCTGCACCGCACCGCCCGCGACCGCGTTGCCGCCTCGGGCCGGACGGGCCGGATCTACCCGCCCGGCCACTACGCCGTGATCCGGGCGGCCGGGCTCGAACCGGCGTCCGAGCGCGCGGCGGCCGCGCTGGGCCTCGACGAAGGCGCACCCGCGATCCGGCGGCGGCGCACCACCTACGGGCCGGACTCGCGGCCGCTGTCGACGTCGACGTCGTGGTTCGACGGCGCGCTCTCGGCCAAGGCGCCGGCGCTGCTCGTGCCGGAGCGGATCGTCGAGGGCACCGCGGCCCACGCGGCGGCCCGGCTCGGCACGAAGATCGCGAGCACGCAGGAACGGCACGCGGCGGGCGGCGCGGACGAGGCGGAGGCGGCCGAGCTGGACCTGCCGGCCGGGTCGCCGGTCCTGCTGGGCCGGAGCACCTTCCTGGCGGCCGACGGGACAGTCGTCGAGTACGGTGAGTCGGCCGCCCTGCCCGACCACTGGGTTTTCTACGAGTACACGACTGAGGACGGCGAATGAAGCACATCCACGCGGGCAAGGTCCGTGACCTCTACGAACTCGACGGCGGGGACATCCTGCTGGTCGCGTCCGACCGCGTCTCGGTCTACGACGTCTCGCTGCCGACGCCGATCCCGGACAAGGGCGCGCTGCTCAACCAGCTGTCCGCGTGGTGGTTCGACCGGATGTCCGGCGTGGTCCCGAACCACGTCGTCTCGACGACCGACGTGCCCGGCGAGTTCGCCGGGCGGGCGATGCGCTGCAAGCCGCTGAAGATGGTCCAGGTCGAGTGCATCGCGCGCGGCTACCTCGCCGGCCTCGGCCTGCGCGAATACCAGCGTGACGGGAAGATCTCCGGCGTCGCGCTGCCGCCGGGGCTGGTCGAGGGCGACAAGCTCCCGGAGCCGATCTTCACGCCGACGACGAAGATCTCCGACACCGGCCACGACGAGTTCATGACCTTCGACGAGGTGCTGAACGAGATCGGCGAGGAAACCGCGAAGCGGCTTCGTGAGCTGACGCTCGAGATCTACACGAAGGGCGCCGAACACGCTGCCGCTCAGGGCGTCATCATCGCCGACACCAAGCTGGAGTTCGGCTTCGACGCCGACGGCACGCTGACCCTCGGCGACGAGGTCCTGACGTCGGACTCGTCGCGGTTCTGGCCCGCCGACCAGTGGGAGCCGGGCCGTCCGCAGCACGCGTTCGACAAGCAGTTCGTGCGCGACTGGTCGCGCGGCACCGGCTGGGACCAGACGCCGCCCGGGCCGGAGATCCCGGCGGAGATCGTCGAGCAGACCCGGCAGCGCTACACCGAGGTCTACGAGCGGATCACGGGCCGGACCTGGGTCCATGGCTGACTGAAAGCCGTGAATGTCGCATCGAGGGACTTGAAGTCTCTCAATGCGACATTCACGGCATCGGACGTCAGGGGCTCTTGGTGAGGCTCGCGTCGCGCTCCACGACGTCGCCGAGGGCGTCGTCGATCGCGGCCATCAGGTCGGCGTCGAGCTTCTTGCCCGCGGCCTTGACGTTCTCGTGCACCTGCTCCGGGCGCGAGGCGCCGATGATCGCCGAGGCGACGTTCGGGTTCTGCAGCACCCACGCCACGGCCAGCTGCGCGAGGCTCAGGTCCGCCTGCTTCGCGAGGGGCTCCAGCTCGGCGACGCGCTTGAGGACGGTCTCGTCGAGGAAGCGGGCGACCATGTTCGCCCCGCCCTTCTCGTCGGTGGCCCGCGAACCGGCGGGGTAGTCCTGGCCGGGCTTGTACTTGCCGGTCAGCACGCCCTGCGCGATCGGCGACCAGACGATCTGGCTGAGCCCTTCGCGCTCGGAGGCCGGGATGACCTGGTCCTCGATGACGCGCCAGAGCATGTTGTACTGCGGCTGGTTCGACACGAACGGAATCTTCAGCTCGCGGGCCAGCGCGGCGCCGCGGCTGATCTGCTCGGCGGTCCATTCGGAGACGCCGACGTAGAGCACCTTGCCCTGCCGGACGAGGTCGGCGAAGGCGACCATGGTCTCTTCCAGTGGCACGGTCCGGTCGAACCGGTGCGCCTGGTAGAGGTCGACGTAGTCGGTGCCGAGCCGCCGCAGGGAGGCGTTCGCCGACTCGATGACGTGCTTGCGGGACAGGCCCTTGTCGTTGGGGCCCTTGGGGCCGGTGGGCCAGAAGACCTTGGTGAAGATCTCCAGGCTCTCCCGCCGCTGCCCCTTCAGGCCGCGCCCGAGCACCGACTCCGCGGCGGTGTTCGCGTAGGCGTCGGCGGTGTCGAAGGTCGTGATGCCGGCGTCGAGGGCCGCTTTGATGCAGGCGTGGGCCTGGTCCTCCTCGACCTGGGAACCGTGGGTGAGCCAGTTCCCGTACGAGATCTCACTGACGTTGAGGCCGCTGCGGCCGAGGCGACGAAACTCCATGCCGTCAGCCTAGGCGGTAATCGTTTGCTTTGCTAACGAACCTGTGGTGACCCCAGCCTCAGGCAGCGAAAAGCCGGGTGGAGCGGCTGCTCCACCCGGCTTTCCGGAAAGTCATTCAGTTCGGGATCGGGTCGCCCGGCTTCAGCCGCGGCTTCGGGACCCGCAGCCGGCGGATCTGGGACGCCCGGACGAACGCGTACCAGCCGATCGACCGGCCGTTCACCGCTTCCTTCGGGAACTTCTCCCGCACCAGCTTCGCGATCTTGCGGCCGTTGACGAAGCCTTCGATCGCCATCACCAGCAGCATCGCCGTGCACAGCATCGTGATGTACGTCTGCACCTGCTGCAGCGGCACCAGCAGCGCCAGGAACACCAGGACGGCCAGCGGCATGAACAGGCCGAGCAGGTTGCGCCGGGAGTCGACCAGGTCGCGGACGTAGGCCTTGACCGGCCCGCGGTCGCGCGGCAGCAGGGCCTTGTCGTCGCCCCGCATCATCGCCTCGCGGCGGGCCTTCGCCGCCGCACGGCGGTCTTCCTTGGTCTGCGGGTTTGCCTTGCGCAGCTCCTTGTTGCGCTTCATCGCCTCACGCATGGTGGTGGGCGGCGGGGCCACCGGCCCGCGCTTCTTCGCCTCCGCCTCCCGGCGCTTCGGCGTAGCCTTGCCCTTACCGGGCGTGTACGCCTTACCGGCGACGTCGACGGCTTCCGTCGTCTCCGGCTCGTCGGCGGCGGTGTCTGTGGTGCTTCGGCGCAGGAACCTCACGTCATCAGGGTATTGCAGGCGTCACGCCGCCGTTCACCAGGTCGATCGATGTGCGACCATGGTGGGGGAACAGATCGGACGCTCCGGGTGTTGAGCACGTCAGCACGAGGAGTATCCGCAGCGAGTTCGAACTTAGAGGGAGTGCCATGACGACCGCTGAGCACGCCGGCGCGACGCAGGCCGAGACCGCCGAGGAGACGCACGGCGTCACGGTGACCGACGCCGCGGCCGCCAAGGCGAAGGCCCTGCTCGAGCAGGAGGGCCGCGACGACATGCACCTGCGCATCGCCGTCCAGCCCGGTGGCTGCGCGGGCCTGCGCTACCAGCTGTTCTTCGACGAGCGCACGCTCGACGGCGACCTCTTCCGCGAGTTCGACGGCCTCCGGGTCGCCGTGGACCGGATGAGCGCGCCGTACGTGTCGGACGCCGTCATCGACTTCGTCGACACGATCGAGAAGTCGGGTTTCACGATCGACAACCCGAACGCGACCGGCTCCTGCGCCTGCGGCGACTCGTTCCACTGAGCCGAGCGCGCGCCGAGCCCGAGCAAGACGCGAGAAGGCCCCGCCCCCCTTTCGGGGGACGGGGCCTTCTTCGTCGCTGTGGTGTTTCCGGAGTCTCGGTCGCAGGAGTCTCAGACGTAGGCGTCGAGCTCGGCCACCTGGGCGTGGCACACCTCGTCGACCTGCCACGGCTTGGCGGTGACGCGGGGGAGCGGCAGGCTTTCGGCCTGGAGCGTCGCCGGGATGAGCGCGCAGTCGGCGATCAGCTCGGACAGGGTTTCGGGTTCGGTGAGGGCGTTCACGATTGGTAACGCTATTGATCCGCCGCCGACTGGAGAAGGAGTACCAGCCGGTAGTGTCGGCTGGGCGCGCGCGAACTACCCGGATGGGCCATGACCGGGGGGTAACTTCGTGCCTTTTGCCGTGAGGTCGAACACAAAGGAGCAGCCGGTGGCAAACAGGGCCAGGATTGCGGTGTCCGGCAGTATCGCAACCGACCACCTCATGCATTTCCCGGGCAGGTTCGCGGAGCAGCTGGTCGCCGAGCAGCTGCACCGGGTTTCGCTCAGCTTCCTCGCCGACGACCTCGTGGTCCGGCGCGGCGGCATCGGCGCGAACATCGCGTTCGGCCTGGGGGTCCTCGGCGTGAAGCCGGTGCTCGTGGGCGCCGTCGGCGCCGACTTCGCGGACTACCGCTCCTGGCTGGAGCGGCACGGCGTCGACACCTCCGGAGTGCACGTGTCCGAGGTCGCGCACACCGCGCGGTTCGTCTGCACCACCGACGAGGACCTGTGCCAGATCGCGACGTTCTACGCCGGCGCGATGGCCGAGTCCCGCGACATCGAGCTGCAGCCGATCGCCGAGCGCGTCGGCGCGCTGAGCCTGATGCTGATCAGCCCGGACGACCCCGAGGGCATGCTCCGGCACGCCGCGGAGTGCCGCGAGCGCGGGTACGACTTCGCCGTCGACCCGTCGCAGCAGCTGGCCCGGATGAGCGGCGAGCAGGCGCGTGCGTTCGTCGCCGGCGCGAAGTACCTCTTCAGCAACGACTACGAGTGGGAGCTGCTGCTCCAGAAGACCGGCTGGACCGAGGCAGACGTCCTCGACCAGGTCGGTCTGCGCATCACGACGCTGGGGGAGAAGGGCGTCGAGATCGTCGGCAAGGACGGCGTCGCCCTGCAGATCGGCGCGGTCCCCGAGCGCGCCAAGGCCGACCCGACGGGCGTCGGCGACGGCTTCCGCGCGGGTTTCCTGGCCGGCCTCGACGGCGGCCTCGGCGTCGAGCGCGCCGCCCAGCTCGGTTCGCTCATCGCGGTGCTGGTGCTGGAGACGGTCGGCACCCAGGAGTGGACGCTCGACCGCGCCGACGCCCTGGCCCGCATCGGCGAGGCGTTCGGCCCGGAGGCCGCCGACGAGATCTCGGCGGTCCTGCCCGCCGCCTGATCAGCGCGGTCGTGGGGGGATGGCTTCCCCGGCCAGGCTGCGGCCGCCCGCGAAGTCCGCAGCGGCGCCCAGCCACCGGGCCCCCGGAAACGTGTCGAGGCCACCCTGCGGACGCAGGGCGGCCTCGATCGGGGCGTTCGCTCAGAGCTTGACCGGGTACACCGGTTCCGGCACCTCGGGCTTGATGCGGTGCTCGACGAAGATGCCGTGCCACAGCATGAACACCAGCAGCGCCCACAGCTGGCGGCTCCGGTCCAGCTGCCCCGCCCTGTGCTCCTCCAGCAGCGCCAGCACGGCCTTCTTGTCCAGCAGCTCCTCGGTCTTCGAGTCGCTGATGATGCCCTTGGCCCAGTCGTACATCTCGGTGCGCAGCCACAGCCGGATCGGCACCGGGAAGCCGAGCTTGCGCCGGTTCAGCACGTGCGCCGGGATGATCTTCGCCAGCGCCTGGCGGAGCGCGTACTTCGTCGTGCCGTGCGCGAGCTTCTGGTCCAGCGGAATCGAAGCCGCGACCTTGAACACCTCGGCGTCGAGGAACGGCACCCGCAGTTCCAGGGAGTTCGCCATGGTGACCTTGTCGGCCTTGACCAGGATGTCGCCGCGCAGCCACGTGTAGAGGTCGACGTGCTGCATCCGGGCCACCGGGTCCCAGCCGCGCGAGACGTCGTACCAGGGCGCCGTGACGTCCTTGAAGCCGACGCCTTCCTGGTAGGTCTTGAGAACGGCGCGCAGCTGGTCGTCACGGAAGTTGCGGGCGTTGCCGTAGTAGCGGTCCTCCAGCGGCAGCGCGCCGCGGCGCAGCAGGTCCTTGCCGCGGGTGCCCTCGGGGATCTTCGTCGAGACCTTGCCGATGAGCTTCCGCATGCCGCCGGGGATCTTCTCGAATGGCGCCAGCGAGATCGGCTCGTTGTAGATCGTGTAGCCGCCGAACAGCTCGTCCGCGCCTTCGCCGGAGAGCACCGCCTTGACGTGCTTGCGGGCCTCGCGCGCGATGAACCACAGCGGGACGAGCGCCGGGTCGGCCACCGGGTCGTCGAGGTACCAGACGATGAGCGGCAGGACCTCCATCATCTCGTCCGCGGTCACCGTGCGGACGACGTGCTTCACGCCGATCGCGGCGGCCGACTCGGCGGCGACGTCGACCTCGGAGTAGCCCTCGCGCTCGAACCCGGTGGTGAAGGCGATCAGGTTCGGGTTGTGTTCCTTGGCCAGCGTGGCGGTGGCCGTGGAGTCGATGCCGCCGGACAGGAACGCGCCGACCGTGACGTCCGGGTCGGAGATCATGTGCTTGCCGACCGAGTCGCGCATCACGTCGGCGATGCGCTCGTACAGCGCCTCCGCCTCGGCCGGGCTGTTGACCGGCTTCGTGGCGAACTGCGGGTGGAAATAGCGGGTGAACTCCACCTCACCGCCGGGGACCACCTCGAACGACGTCCCGGACTCGACGCGGCGGATCGCGGTGTGCAGCGACTCGGGCTCGGGCACGTACTGCAGGACCAGGTAGTGCTGCAGCGCCTTCCGGTCCAGTTCCTGCGCGACGCCGAGGGTGTCCGACAGCTCCAGCAGGCTCTTCTTCTCGCTGGAGAACGCCACCCCGCCGGGGCCCGCGGAGTAGAACAGCGGCTTGATCCCGAACGGGTCGCGGGCGCCGAAGACGCGCTTCTCCTGCGAGTCCCAGATCATGAAGGCGAACATCCCGCGCAGCCGCTTCACCCAGGCGGCGCCGAGGTAGTGGAAGCCGGCGACGATGGCCTCGCCGTCACCCTCGGTTTCGAACTTCGCGCCGTGCTTCTCCGCCAGCTCGGCCCGCAGCTCCAGGTAGTTGTAGATCTCCCCGTTGAAGTTCATCGTGTACCGGCCCGGCGCCTCCGGCGGGCCCCAGACCAGCGGCTGGTGGGCGTGCTCGACGTCGATGAAGGCGAGCCGGTTGAAGCCGTAGACGACCTCGGCGTCGGCCCAGGTGTCCTGCTCGTCGGGGCCGCGGTGGCGCTGGCAGCGCATGGCCGCGCCGACGGCGTCACGCGCGTTCGCCGCACCGGTCTCGGTCGCGCAGATCAGTCCAAGCAGGCCGCACACGGGTACTCACACACCTTCAGGGTCTTCGCGGGGCTGGGAAGCGCCCAGTATGCCGGGCGGGCCGTGGCGAGTACCACGCGCGTCATCGGTTACCCCTTGGTCAGCGGAGCGCGTCAACTCGGCTAGGCTCCGCTCCTGTCACAAAGATCGGTCGTAGGAGGCTCTGGGTGAAAGGGCGAGGCGCAGTGGGACAACCCGAGCGCACCCTGGGGAAGCGGACCGTGCGGATCGCCGCGCTGGCCGTGCTGGTCGCGCTGACCGCGACGGGCTGCTCCGGCGACGAGATCCTGCGGTTCGGGTGGCCGGTCGGTGTCACCGAGCAGGCGAACGACATGCGCAACCTCTGGACCTGGACCGTGGTGGCCGCGCTGGTCGTCGGCGTCATCGTGTGGGGCCTGATCTTCTGGACCGCGACGTTCCACCGCAAGAAGAAGACGGTCGACGGCGAGCCGGAGGAGCTGCCCCGGCAGTTCCAGTACAACATCCCGCTCGAGCTGTTCACGGTCGTCGTCCCGACGATCATGGTCTGCGTCCTGTTCTTCTTCACCGCGACGACTGAGTCGAAGGTCCTGGACAAGGTGCCGAACCCGGACGTCAAGGTCCAGGTCGTCGCCTTCCAGTGGAACTGGGAGTTCAAGTACGAGGACCCCAGCGCGGCGAAGCCGGACGGCAGCGGCCAGGTCAGCACGGTCGGTTCGTCGGGCGAGATCCCGCTGCTGGTGCTGCCGGTCGGCAAGACCATCCAGTACGACCTGGTCTCGACCGACGTGATCCACTCCTTCTGGGTGCCGGAGTTCCACTTCAAGCGGGACGTCATGCCGAGCCCGGACAAGAACAACCAGGACAGCTCCTTCCAGAACAAGATCGACCGCGAAGGCTCCTTCGTCGGCCGGTGCGCGGAGCTGTGCGGCACCTACCACTCGGTGATGAACTTCGAGGTCCGCGCGCTGTCGGCGGACAAGTTCGACCAGTACATCGCGCTGCGCAAGCAGGTGAACCCGGCCACGGGCCAGACGTTCACCGCGTCCGAAGCGCTGACGAAGATGAACTGCGGCGAGCTGTGCACCCCGCACGCGGTGACCACCCAGCCGTTCAACACCGACCGCACGGCGCGGACCGCGTCCAACTGACGCCCCAGCGATAACGGGAGTAGGAAAGACCCATGAAGGTCGAAGCGCGGATTTTCTTCATCGTGGCGATCTTCGCCGTGTTCATGGCGGGCGTGTACTGGGTGTGGACCGCGCTGGCCGCCACCCATGGGCCCGAGCCGGTGGGCATCGTCTCGCTGTTCCTGACCGGCGGCCTGGCGTTCCTCGCGGGCAGCTACATGCAGTTCGTCTCCCGGCGCATCGAACCGCGCCCGGAGGACCGCGAGGACGCCGAGATCAGCGACGGCGCGGGCGAGCTGGGCTTCTTCAGCCCGGGCAGCTACTGGCCGATCGGCATGGCGGCCACCGCAGCGCTGGCCGCCCTCGCGCTGGCGTTCTTCCACATCTGGCTGCTGGTCATCGCGCTGGTCGCGCTGCTCATCACGATCGGCGGCCTGGTGTTCGAGTACCACACGGGTCCGTCGCACGACTGACCCTCCTCTTTCCGGACCGGCCGTCACGCTCACCGCGTGGCGGCCGGTTTCGGTTCAGCCCCGGAACGCCGTCCGGTAGGACGACGGGCTGGTGCCGCGCAGGCGGCTGAACTGGTGCCGCAGCGCCGCCGCCGACGCGTAGCCGCACGCCGTCGCGATGTCCTCCACCGACAGGCCGCCCTCCTCCAGCAGGGCTTGGGCGCGGTCCAGCCGCCGTTCGGTCAGCCAGCGGTGCGGGGTGGTGCCGGTCGCCGCGGAGAAGCGGCGCAGGAACGTCCGCTCGCCCAGGCCGCTGCGGCGGGCCAGCTCCGCCACCGTGAACGGCTGGTCCAGCCGTCGCTCCACCCATTCCAGGGCCTCCGCGACCACGGCGTCGTCGCCCGCCGCCGTCGCCGGGACGGGGGCCTGCACGAACTGGGCCTGGCCGCCCGCGCGGTGCGGGGCCGCCACCATCCGCCGGGCCAGCGTCGTGGCCGCCGCGACGCCGCGCAGCCGGCGGACCAGGTGCAGGCACAGGTCCACCGCCGCGACCGTGCCGGCGCTGGTCAGGATGCCGCCGTCGTCGGCGTACAGCGCCTGCGGGTCCACCTCGGCCGTCGGGAACCGCTGCCGGAACTCCGCCTCGTACACCCAGTGGACCGTGCAGCGGCGGCCATCGAGCAGCCCCGCGTAGCCCAGCGAGAACACGCCGGCGCAGAACCCGGCGACCCACGCGCCCCGCCCCGCCGCGTCGCGCAGGACGTCCAGCACCGGTTCGGGTGGCGGCGCGGTCCGCGGCGCGCACGTCGGCACGATCAGCAGGTCCGCCGACGCCGCGAAGTCCAGGTCCCGCAGGCCGGACAGCCCGAAGCCGGACCAGCTGACCACCCCGGAACCGCCGGGGGAGCAGACCGCGAAGTCCCAGCCCCCGATGCCGTCGGCGCTGCGGCCGGTGCCGAACACCTCGCACGCGACGCCCAGCTCGAACGGTGAAACGCGGTCGGCGAGCACCACCGCGACCCGGTTGACGTCCATGGCCGCCAGCATGTCACAAGTTTTGCGGTCATTGTCATTTCTGACACTGGTTACCCGGCGCGAAGACGACGAACCTGGTCCGCATGACGAACTCGGAAACCCGCCCGCTGCTGCAGTGGTCCGCCGGCGATGGCGATGTCGGGCACGATCGGCGCTGTCGTCCTCGAGAGCGGCGCGGCCGCGCCGGCTGTGGCCTTTGCCCGCTGCTTCGTCGGCGGCGCGCTGCTGGTGATCTGGTGCCTCTCGCGTGGCTGGCTGCTTTCGTGGCGGCCGTCGCGGCGCGACCTCGGGCTGGCCGTGCTGGGCGGCCTCTTCCTCGTCGGCAACTGGGTGCTGCTGTTCGCCTCGTACGCGCTGTCGTCGATCTCGGTCAGCACGGTCGTCTACCACACCCAGCCGCTGATCCTGGTCGGCCTGGCGGCGGCGTTCCTCGGCGAGAAGGTCGCCAAGAGCCACCTGGCCAGGGCCGGGATCGCGTTCGGCGGGGTGGCTCTGATCTCCCTGTCGGCCCACGGCGAGGACGGGCAGCCCGTGCGGCTCGCCGGCATCGGGCTCGCGCTCGGCGCGGCCGTCCTCTACGCCGGAGCGTCCTTCGTCGCGAAGCAGCTGAAGCACATCCGCCCGCACCTGCTCGCGGCCGTGCAGACGACCGTCGGAGCGGTGCTGCTGGCGCCGGTGCTGCTGGTGGCGCCGCTGCCGGCGACGACGTCCGGGCTGCTCTGGCTGGTGCTGCTGGGGACCGTCCACACGGCCCTGATGTACGTGCTGATGTACGCGAGTATCGGCAAGCTGCCGACCACGACGGTGGCGCTGCTGTCCTACCTCTACCCGGTGGTCGCCGTGCTGGTGGACATCACTTTCTACGGCCACCGCCCCAGCTGGCCGGAAGCGCTGGGCATGCTGGCGGTCCTGGCCGCCGCCCTGGCCCCGCAGCGCGCCGGGCGGCCGGCTCGTCCCGCCGCCGGAGTCTCGCGGACGCAGGCCTGCCAGGTGTGAGCAGAGCCGGAACTCGCGTGATCCGGGCCGGAACTCGCGTGATTGAAGCCGTAAGTCGCGAGTTCCGGCTTCAGTCACGCGAGTTACGCCTTCAATCACGCGAATCACGGCCTTGATCACGCGGGTTTGGTCAGCTGAAGGCGATCCAGCGGTCCAGCAGGGCCGCGGCGGCTCCCGAGTCGATGGCCTCCGCGGCTCGCGTCAAACCTGCCCGCAGGTCGTCCTCGAAGGACTCCGAGAAGCCCGTGAACGCCGCCAGCGCCGCCGCCGCGTTGATCAGGACCGCGTCGCGCACCGGGCCCGCCTTGCCGCCCACCAGCTCGCGGATCACCTCGGCGTTCGCCTCCGCGTCGCCGCCGCGCAGGTCCCCGGCCGTCGCGCGGGGGATGCCGAGACCGGCGGGGTCGAGGGTGCGCTCGGTGACCGTGCCGCCCGAAACCACCCACACCGTCGACGTCGTGGTCGTGGTGATCTCGTCGAGGCCGTCGTCGCCGCGGACCACCAGCGCCGTGACGCCGCGGCGGGCGAACACCTCCGCCAGCACCCGCGTCTTGTCCTCGTACGCGCAGCCGATCAGCGCGCTGCCCGGCTGCGCCGGGTTGGTCAGCGGGCCGAGCAGGTTGAACGTCGTCGGGATGCCGAGCTCGCCGCGCACCGGGCCGGCGTGCCGCAGCGCCGGGTGGAACGCCGACGCCAGGAAGAACCCGACCCCGACCTCGGCGAGGCTGCGCTGGACGTCTTCCGGCGGCAGGCTGATCCGCACGCCGAGCGCTTCCAGGACGTCCGCCGCGCCGGACTTCGACGACGCGCTGCGGTTGCCGTGCTTGGCCACCGGCGCGCCCGCCGCGGCCGTGACGATCGTCGCCATCGTCGAGATGTTCACCGAGTCGGAGCCGTCACCGCCGGTGCCGACGATGTCGACCGCCGGGCGGTCGAGCTCGACCCGCCGGGCGTGCGCCAGCATCATGGCCGCCATGCCGGCGATCTCCTCGGGCGTTTCGCCCTTGGCGCGCAGCGCCACCGCGAACCCGGCGATCCGGGCCGGGCTCGCCGCGCCGCTCATGATCTGGTCCATCGCCCACGCCGTGTCCTCTTCGGACAGGTCGACGCGCGCGACGAGCTGCTTCAGCAGGAGTGGCCAGGTTCGGGGGACCGGGGTGGTCACCCGCTCAGCCGTTCACGACGGGGACCCGTCGCGCGCGCAGCACGTCGGCTACGGTCTCCGCGGCGGTCAGCGGGTCCAGCGGGTGCACCAGCACGGCGTCCGCCTGCGACCAGGTGGCCAGCCAGCGGTCGTCCCGGCGCCGCACCGCCACCACGATCGGCGGGCAGTCCGCGATTTCGCTCTTGAGCTGGCGGCACAGGCCGATGCCGCCGGTCGGCTGCGCCTCGCCGTCGAGGATGGCCAGGTCGACGTTCCCCGCGTCCACCTCGGACAGCACGTCGGCGATGCCGGCCGCCTCGACGTACTCCACGCGCCCCAGGTCGGCAGCCGGCCGCCGCCCGACGGCGTTCACGATCGCCTCGCGCACCTCCGCCTTGTGGCTGAACACCAGGACCCGCATCGACCGCTCGCCCATTGAGCACGCCTCCGTCTCGTCACCGCACGTCTCGTCCCGATCGTATCGGCCGAGACCGACATCACGCGGTCGGCTCCGGCTGGAGCGCGTCCCAGCCGGACGCGTCGCCCCCGAGCCGTTGCGCCAGCCCGGCCATCCGCGACCGTTCCTGGGCGCAGTGCAGCGCGTCGAGCACCTGGACGCGGACGGCGTGCACTCGGACCAGATCCCCCGAACCGCCCTGTTCCCGCAGGTCGTAGCCGTCCTGGGCGAGGATCGACGCCGCCTCGGCGAGCCGGTCCGGCGGCAGGAGCAGGTGGTGGCGCAGAACGGCCGGCGCCGTGCTGATCCAGGCGGGTGAAGCCGCGAGCACGGCGGAGTCCGCGACGGCCGGGTCGAAGGCCTCGGCGACGATCTTCAGCCCGGGCGCGTCGGCGGTCAGACCGGGGCTTTCGCGCTTCTTGACCAGGTCAAGAAGCCGGTCGAGTAAACCCATGAGTAGCTCTCACCTTCCCGGGCATCCGGTGTGATCGGTCACGCAGACGACCCGCCGTGGACCCACCCGGCGGAGCGGCGGTGCGAGAGGACATAATGCGACGCGTGACAACGGCAGCTCCCACCATCAGTCAGCGGGTCCACTCGCTGAACCGGCCGAACATGGTCAGTGTCGGCACCATCGTGTGGCTGTCCAGCGAGCTGATGTTCTTCGCCGGACTGTTCGCGATGTTCTTCACCGTCAAGGCGCAGAACCCGGTCGGGGAGACCTGGCCGCCGCGTCTGCACGGCGAGGAGTTCCACCTCAACGTGACGTACGCGATCCCGTTCACGGTGATCCTCGTGCTGTCCTCGCTGACCTGTCAGTTCGGGGTGTTCGCCGCGGAGCGCGGCGACGTCTACGGGCTGCGCCGCTGGTACATCGTCACGTTGATCATGGGCGCGATCTTCGTCGGCGGCCAGGCCAACGAGTACCACAACCTGGTCGAAGAGGGCATGACGATCCCCTCCGGCCCGTTCGGCACGGTCTTCTACCTCGCCACCGGGTTCCACGGCCTGCACGTCATCGGCGGGCTCATCGCCTTCGTGTACCTGCTCATCCGCACGAAACTGAGCAAGTTCACGCCCGCCCAGGCCACGTCGGCGATCGTCGTGTCCTACTACTGGCACTTCGTCGACATCGTGTGGGTCGGCCTCTTCGGTGTGATCTACCTCCTTCCGTAGGTCCGCCTCAGCCGCCACCACCTTCACCATCGGCCTGAACAGACAGCAAGGGTTGCCGCAAGATGACCACCAGCACGAAATCCTCGGAGCGCCGTTACCGCGCGCGGTCGAAGCTGCGGAGGCGGTTCGCCGGCCTGCTCGCGCTCGGTATCGCGCTGGTGGGCGTCGGCTTCCTGTACGCCGCGTTCGCCCCGGAGCCGCAGACCGCGCAGGCCCAGGGCACGCCGGCGCAGCTGCGCCTCGGCGAGCAGGTCTACAACAACACCTGCATCGCCTGCCACGGCGCGAACCTCGAAGGCGTGCAGGACCGCGGGCCGAGCCTGATCGGCATCGGCGACGCCGCGGTGTACTTCCAGACTTCCTCCGGCCGGATGCCCGCCGCGCGCCAGGAGGCGCAGATCGAGCGGAAGCCGCCGAAGCTGACCCCGGCCGAGATCGACGCGATCGGCGCCTACATCCAGGCGCACGGCGGCGGCGCCCAGCGGCCCGCCGAGAAGGGCGAGGCCCTGCGCGGCAGCGACCCGGCCCGCGGTGGCGAACTGTTCCGCCTCAACTGCGCGTCGTGCCACAACTTCACCGGCCGCGGCGGCGCGCTGTCCGCCGGCAAGTACGCGCCGAACCTGGACCCGGCCAACGAAGAGCAGATCTACACGGCCATGCTCACCGGCCCCCAGAACATGCCGAAGTTCTCCGACCGGCAGCTGTCGCCGGAGGAGAAGAAGGACATCGTCGCCTACGTGAAGTCGGTGTCGGACGGCAACAATGACCCGGGTGGGAACGGCCTCGGCGGGGTCGGCCCCGCTTCGGAGGGCGTCATCACCTTCATCGTCGGAATCGCCGCGCTGATCGGCGTGACGTTGTGGATTGGATCGAAGGCATGAGTGCCGAGGGGCCTAAGCCGCCGACGGAGGCGGAGCTGGCTGAGATGGACCGGGACCAGCTGGTCAAGCTGGGCGGCGCGCTCGACGGCGTCGAGATCGTCGAGTACCCGACCCCGTGGCCCGTGGAGGGCACCCGGGCGGAGAAGCGGGCCGAGCGGCTGGTCGCGTTCTGGTTCGCCCTGTCCGCGCTGGCGGGACTGGGCTTCGTCGTCTCGCTGATCTGGTGGCCGTGGAAGTACGAGGCGCCGGACAACGAGAGCGGCCACTTCTGGTACAGCCTCTACACCCCGATGCTCGGCATCACGCTCGGCCTGGCCATCCTCGGCCTGGGCATCGGCGTGATCGTGTACACGAAGAAGTTCGTGCCCGCCGAGGTCGCGGTGCAGCAGCGGAGCGACAACGACGGTGAGGGGTCGGCCGAGGTCGACCGCACCACGATCCTCGCGCACCTGGCCGACGCCGGGAGCCGCAGTACCATCGCCCGCCGGTCGCTGATCAAGCGCTCGGCGATCGCCGGTGCGGGCGCACTCGGCCTCGCGGCCGCCGCGCTGCCGATCGCGTCGTTCATCAAGAACCCGTGGAAGGACAGCGAGTCCCGCGACTCGCTGTGGCACACCGGCTGGAAGCCCAACTACCCGGGCGAGAAGGTCTACCTGCGCCGGGTCACCGGCAAGCCCGCGGAGTCGCCCGAAGACGTCCGCCTGCTCAAGGCCGAGGACCTCGACGCCGGCGCGATGGAGACGGTGTTCCCGTACCACCCGGACTCGGAGAAGACCCCGGAGGCACTGGCCGCGGCGCTGACCCGGGTGGACAACCCGGTCATGCTGATCCGCCTGCGCCCGACCGATGCCGCGAAGGTGGTCAAGCGGGCCGGCCAGGAGGACTTCAACTTCGGCGACTACTACGCGTACACGAAGATCTGCAGTCACGTCGGGTGCCCGACCTCCCTGTACGAGCAGCGGACCAACCGCATCCTGTGCCCGTGCCACCAGTCGCAGTTCGACGCCCTCCACTACGCCAAGCCGATTTTCGGCCCGGCGACCCGTCCGCTGGCCCAGCTACCGATCACGGTGGACGAAGAGGGATACTTGGTCGCGCGAGGCGACTTCATCGAGGCCATCGGTCCGGCCTTTTGGGAGCGTAAGTCATGAGTTCACTCACCACGCCGACCAAGGGCGCGAGTGCCGTGGAGCGGCACTTGGGCGAGGCCGCGAACAACGCCGACCAGCGGTATCACCTGGCCAAGGGCCTGCGGCACCAGATGAACAAGGTGTTCCCGACCCACTGGTCGTTCCTGCTGGGCGAGATCGCGCTCTACAGCTTCATCATCCTGCTGCTCACCGGTGTGTATCTGACGCTGTTCTTCGACCCCTCCATGCAGGAGGTCGTCTACGACGGCAGCTTCACGAACATGCGGGGCCTGGAGATGTCCCAGGCGTTCCGCACGACGCTGGACATCTCGTTCGACGTCCGCGGCGGCCTGTTCATGCGGCAGCTGCACCACTGGGCCGCGCTGATCTTCGTCGCGTCGATGGCCGTCCACATGCTCCGGATCTTCTTCACCGGCGCGTTCCGGCGCCCGCGTGAGGCGAACTGGGTGATCGGCGGCCTGCTGCTGATCCTGGGCTGCTTCGAGGGCTTCTTCGGCTACTCGCTGCCGGACGACCTGCTTTCCGGTACCGGTATCCGCGCGACGCTGTCGGGCATCGTGCTCTCAGTGCCGGTGATGGGCACCTGGATCCACTGGGCGCTGTTCGGCGGGGAGTTCCCCGGTGACGTGATCATCCCGCGGCTGTACACGCTGCACATCCTGCTGCTGCCGGGCATCATGCTCGCGCTGGTCGGCGCGCACCTGGCGCTGGTCTGGTACCAGAAGCACACGCAGTTCCCGGGCGTGCGCCGCAAGGAGACCAACGTCGTCGGCGTGCGGATCATGCCGTACTTCGCGCTCAAGGGCGGGGCGTTCTTCACGCTGGTCATCGGCGTGCTGGCGCTGATGTCGGGCCTGTTCCAGATCAACCCGGTGTGGAACTTCGGCCCGTACAACCCGGCCCAGGTGTCGGCGGGTTCGCAGCCCGACTGGTACATGGCCTGGGCCGACGGCATGCTCCGGATCTGGCCGGCGTGGGAGGTCTACCTCGGGAACTACACGATCCCGGCGGTGTTCTTCCCCGGCGCGGTCGGCATGCCGATCCTGTTCGGCCTGCTGCTGGGCTACCCGTTCATCGAGCGGAAGCTGTCCAAGGACACCGCGCACCACAACCTGCTCCAGCGGCCACGGGACGCCCCGGTCCGCACGGCGCTGGGCGCGATGGCGCTGGGCTTCTTCATGGTCATCGAGCTGTCCGGCTTCAACGACATCATCGCCGACCAGTTCGACATCTCCCTGAACGCGACGACGTGGGCGGGCCGCATCGGCGTGCTGATCGTGCCGCCGCTGGCCTACTACTTCACCTACCGGCTCTGCCTCGGCCTGCAGCGGGCCGACCGCGAGGTGCTGGAGCACGGCGTCGAGACCGGCATCATCAAGCGGCTGCCGCACGGTGAGTTCATCGAGATCCACCAGCCGCTCGCGGGCGTCGACAGCCACGGCCACGCCGTCCCGCTCGAGTACCAGGGCGCGTCCGTGCCGAAGAAGATGAACAAGCTGGGCTCGGCCGGTCAGGCCGTGCCGGGCACGTTCTGGTCGCCGGACCCGGCCGAGGAGACCGCCGCGCTGCAGCGGGCCCACGGCAACGGTCACGGGAACGGCCACTCGGTCACCCAGGGTGAACCGGGCGAGTTCGAGGACGTCGAGACGGCCGAGGCCGCCAAGCGCTCCGAACACTAGGTCCACAACGTCGAAGGCCCACCTCGCGCGAGGTGGGCCTTCGACGTTTCCAGGACTCGTTCTAGGACTTGGGGCCGCGAAGCCGGGTGATGGTCTTCTGGGCCCGTGAGACGCGGGTTTCCGGCTTCTTGGCCTCGGAGACCCACTGGACGTACTCACGCCGGTGCGACGGCGGCAGGGCCTCGAACGCCGCCGCCGCGTCCGGGGCCGCCGCGAGCGCGTCGGCCAGCTCGTCGGGGACTTCGCTCAATCCTCGACACCGATCGAGAAGGCCGACTCCGTGTCGGCGCGGGAGTACGACCGGAACGCGATGTGCGTGACGGTGTTCAGCACCCCCGGCACCTTCCCGATCCGGCCCGGGATCAGGTCGGCCAGGTCCTCGTGCGTGGACACCTTCACCGTGGCGATGAGGTCGACGTCCCCGGCGCACGAGTAGACCTCGCCGACACCCTCGATGTCGGCGATCGCCTGGGCCGCGTCCGGGATCGCGTCCGCCTCTGCCTGGATCAACACGATCGCGGTGATCACCTGGGTCCTCCAAGACTCGTCTGCGGGTGTCGTCCGCGATTCTAGTGAGCCCGCGGCGCTAGGCCGCGCTGTGCGCCAGCCAGTGCTCGGCAAGGGCGCGGTCTCCGCTGATCGTGATGCGGTCGGCGGGCAGCCGCCGGGTGAACACCAGCAGGAGGTCCCGCACGGGGCCGGCCAGCGTCGCGTCCGCGGTGCTATCCCCGGCACGGGCCCACCGCACGCGGTCCGGGGTGCGGGTGATGAGCCAGCCGTCGCCGCTGTCCGGGTTCAGCCGGAGCGTCTGGCCGGTGCCGCGCAACTCGGCGAAGGCCGGCTTGAGCTGCGCGGTGACCGGGTCGGACAGCAGCTCCAGCCACTCGTCGATCGCGTCGGCCGCGTGGTCCGGCGCCACCTCGAACGCGCGGCCGGTGGCGAGCGCCGCGTCGGCGTGGTGGACGGTGGTGTCGTGAAGCATCCGGCGCAGCCAGAACCGGGCCGGTCGCGGGCCGAAGAACGTCCAGACCGGCGTCTCCCCGGAGGCGAGGACGGCTTCGGTGAGGTCTGCGGCGCCTTCGCGCAGCCAGCCGGCCCACTTGCCGGGGGAGCCGGGGTCGGCGTCGAAGGGGTCCGGGACCGGGGACGGTCCCGAGCGGACGATGCTCGCGGCCCAGCGGTGGGCCTGGCCGATGTGGCCGACCAGCACCCGCAGCGGCCAGTCCGGGCAGGTGGGCACGCGGCTGTCCGGGTCGGCGCCGGCCACGGCGTCGGCGAATCCGGCGGTGTGTGCGTGCAGTCCCTCGGCGAATCTTGCGCTGTTCATGGCCGTACCGTAGGAACTCCACCCGGCTGGAGGTTCGACCGAAGGTGACCGGAGACACACTCGGGATCGGCGATCTGGCGAGACGGACCGGCGTGCCCGTCCGCACGATCCGCTTCTACTGCGACGAGGGGCTGCTGGAGCCCGCGCGCAGCGTCGGCGGGCACCGCCGGTTCGAGGCGGCCGCGGTCGACCGGCTGACCATGGTCCGCCGGCTGCGCGGGCTCGGGCTGGGCCTGCGGTCGATCACCGACGTCATCGCCGGCCGGCGGTCCCTCGACGAAGCCGTGGCCGCCGAACGGACCGCGCTCGACCGCGAGGTCGCGACGCTGGCCTGGCGGCGGTCGGTGCTCCGCGCGGTCGAGGAGGCGGCGCCGGCCGACCGCGCCGCGCGGCTGGAGCTGCTGTCCGCGGTGCAGGACGGGTTCACGGCGCACGACACCCTCGTCCGGCTGTGGCACCCGATGACCACCGGGCCGATCCCGCCGGACACGGTCCGCATGTTCCTCGACATCAGCGCGCCGCGGCCGCCGGAGCTGCCGACGACGGCGCAGGTGATCGCGTACGCCGAGCTGGTGCTGCTCGCGGCCGACCGGGTGCTCGCGACGCACCTGCGGGCCAGCACGCTCGCCGGCCACGACCGGATCGGCGACCTCGGCGCACTCCACGCCGAGGTCGGCGCGGCCTGCGAGCTGGCGTCCCCCCAGGTGGCGGCCGGGGCCCGGCCGGCGCCGGGCGCCGCGCTCGACCGTTTCGTGGCGGCCCACGCGGCGGCGCTGGGCGCGGGGGACAGCCCGGAGTTCCGCCGGGCACTGAACCACCGCACGGCGGCCGACCGGCACCCGCGGCTGCGCCGCTACTGGCACCTGGCCGGCGAGGTGACCGGCGAACCCGCGCCGATGGGTGTCACACACACCTGGCTGCTCGACGCCCTGAACAGCTCAGTCGCCTAAGACTCGGACACGTCCCGGCCCGGCGTTCCGGGACTTCGACGCCCAGGCCTGAGCCATGCGCCCCAATGTGGCGTTCGGTGCGTTCAGCGCACCCAATGTGGCGTTCGGTGCGTCGAGCGCACCCAATGATGCTCCTATGGTTTGTCAAGGGTGAGGTGGTGGATTGCGGCGAGGTCTGC
>NZ_JBFBBN010000075.1:0-37364 GCF_040682715.1 Amycolatopsis sp. NPDC051128
TGCGGTTGAATGATCGATATGACCACGCTGGACGCCGTCGACCGCGGGCTGATCCACGCGCCATTGAGGGACTTGAAGTCCCTCAATGCGACATTCACGGCTTTGCGGTGGCTCAGCCCAGGCCGTTGAGGCCGATCACCTGGGCGTACCAGTGCGCGCTCCGCTTCGGGGTCCGCTGCTGCGTCTCGTAGTCGACGTGGACCAGGCCGAACCGCTTCGCATACCCCTCGGCCCACTCGAAGTTGTCGAGCAGGGACCAGTAGAAGTACCCGCGCAGGTCGACGCCCGCCTGGATGGCGTCGTGCGCCGCCCGCAGGTGGGAGTCGAGGAACGCCACCCGGTCGGTGTCGACGATGTCGCCGCCGTCGCCGATGACGTCCGGGTAGGCCGCGCCGTTCTCGGTGATGTACAGCGGCACCCGCCGGTAGCCGCGGTGTACCTGCAGCAGCGACTCGGTCAGCCCGGCCGGCTGGACCTCCCAGCCGGAGTCGGTGCGGGGCGCCGCCGGGTCCGGCACGAAGTGCACGTCGCCGGCGCCGACCCACTCCGGGCCCGCCGGCTCGCTGTCCGGCACCGGGCGGCCCGCGACCCGGTAGTCCCGGTAGTAGTTCACGCCGAGCCAGTCGACGGGCGCCGCGATGATCTCCGCGTCGCCGTCCGCCACCACCTCGCCCAGCCCGAACGGCGCCAGGTCGGCGACCAGGTCGTCCGGGTAGCCGCCGCGCAGCACCGGGTCGAGGAACAGCCGGTTCTGCAGGCCGTCGATCCGCCGGGCCGCGGCGACGTCGGAGACGTCGGCCGGGTCGTGCGGGACCACGGGGTACAGGTTCAGCGTGATCCCCGCCGGCGTGCCCGGCGCGTGCCGCCGGATGATGTCCATCGCCAGGCCGTGCCCGAGCAGCAGGTGGTGCGTCGCGGCGACGGCGGCCGGGTGGTCGGTGCGGCCGGGCGCGTGGATGCCGCCCGCGTACCCGAGCATCGCCGCGCACCACGGCTCGTTCAGCGTCGACCAGCTGGCGACGCGGTCGCCGAGCCGGGCCAGCACGGTCTCGGTGTACTCGGCGAACCGGTACGCGGTGTCGCGGTTCGTCCAGCCGCCCTGCTCCTCCAGCGCCTGCGGGAGGTCCCAGTGGTACAGCGTCGCCCACGGCTGGACGCCGGCCTCCAGCAGGCTGTCCACCAGCCGGTCGTAGAAGGCGAGCCCGGCGTCGTTGGGCGCGCCGCCGTCCGGCCGCACCCGGGGCCACGCCAGCGAGAAGCGGTAGGCGCCGAGGCCGAGGCGCCGCATGAGGTCGACGTCCTCGGAGTACCGCCGGTAGTGGTCGGCGGCCGGGTCGCCGGTGTCACCGCCCACGACCGCTCCCGGACGGCGCGCGAAGACGTCCCAGACCGAGTCGGTGCGACCGTCGGCCGTGGTGGCCCCTTCGACCTGGAACGCCGCGGTGGCGGCGCCCCAGACGAAGCCGGGCGGGAACATCAACGCGGTCTCCGCCCGAACGCTGTCGGGATGTACGGACATGTTCACCCTTTCACGGCACCTTGCATGATCCCGGCCACGATCTGGCGGCCGAGGAGGACGAAGACGATGAGGATCGGGATGGTGGCCAGGGTCGTGCCGGCCAGCACCAGCGAATAATCGACGTAATAGCCGCTCTGCAGCTTTTCCAGCGCCACCTGCACGGTCGGGTTACCCGCGTCGAGCACCACCAGCGGCCACAGGAAGTCGTTCCACGACATCATGAACGTGAACATCGCCAGGATCGCCGCGGCCGGGCGCACCGCGGGCAGGCAGACGTTCCAGAAGATCCGGATCATGCTGCAGCCGTCCACGCGCGCCGCCTCGATGAGCTCGTACGGCAAGGCGTCCACGGTGTACTGCCGCATCCAGAACACGCCGAAGGCGGTGACCAGGTTGGGCACGATCACCGCCGTCAGGCTCCCCGCCCAGCCCAGTTCGGACATCGCGATGAACAACGGGATGATGCCCAGCTGGGTGGGCACCGCGAGCGTGATGACGATGAACACGAACAGCTTGTCGCGCCCCCGGAACCGCAGTTTCGCGAAGGCGAACCCGGCCAGCGAGGAGAACAGCACCGTCGTCAGGGTCACCGTCCCGGACACGATGACGCTGTTGGCCAGCGCCTTCCAGAACGGCACCGTGTCGAACACCCGCGCGGCGTTGGCGAAGAAGTTGCCACCGGGCACGAACGGCGGGATGCGCTCGCTGAGCATGCCGTTGTCCCGGCTGGCGACCAGGAACGACCAGTAGAACGGGAACAGCGAACCGAGCACGAAGATCGCCAGCACGACGTAGGTCGCCTTGCGTGGCTTGCCGAGCATGGCCGCGCGCTTGCGCAGTCCACTCTGGAGTGTCGTCATTTCTTCTTCACCACCGGGGTGCGGGCGATCCGGCCGGTGAGGAAGAAGTTCACCAGCGCGATGAGCACGATGATCACGAACAGCACCCAGGCGATCGCCGAGGCGTAGCCGAGGTCGGCGTTCTGGAACGCCGACTGGTAGAGGTACAGCGTCACGGTCTGGAACTGGTTGGTGGAGCCACCGTTGTTGGACCCCGGCTGGGCGTCGAACAGCTTCGGCTCCGTGAAGATCTGCAGGCCGCCGATCGTCGAGGTGATGGTGACGAAGATCAGCGTGGGCTTGAGCAGCGGCAAGGTGACGTTGAAGAACCGCCGCCACATGCCCGCGCCGTCGATCAGCGCCGCCTCGTGCAGCTCCTTGGGGATGGCCTGCATGGCCGCCAGCACGATCAGGGCGTTGTAGCCGGTCCAGCGCCAGTTGACCATGACCGCGATCGCGACGTGGCTGCCGAACCGGCTGGCCTGCCAGTCGACCGGGTCCAGCCCGATGGTCTGCAGCACGCCGTTGATCAGCCCGTACCGCGGGCCGAACAGGTTGGCGAAGATGATGCCGATGGCGACGAGGCTGGCCGCGTACGGCAGCAGGATGCCGACCCGCCAGCCCGTCGCGCCGCGCAACCGGGCGCCGAGCAGTGCCGCCAGCATCACCGCGATGATGATCTGCGGGACGCTGGAAAGCAGGAAGATGCTGATCGTGTTCGTCAGCGCGTTCCAGAACTGCGTGTCGGCGAAGAGCTCCTTGTAGTTGTCGACGCCGATGAAGTCGGGATGGTCGGCCCCGGCCTCCCACTTGAACAACGAGACATACGCGGTGTAGAGCAGCGGGAACAGCCCGACGATCCCGAAGACGATGAAGAACGGCGCGATGTAGAGGTACGGCGAGACCTTGACGTCCCACCGGCTCAACCGGTGACGGAAGGTGGGCCGGGGAGACTCGCGCTCCCCGGCCTTACTCCCTTCTGGCGCGACCTTGTCGAGGACGGTCATCGGTTCAGCGCGTGATCTTCTTCGCGGCGTCGACCAGCTGCTGCCAGGCTTCCGCCGCCGGCTTGCCCTGTTCGACCGCCTGCAGGGCCGGCATGGTCGCGTTCTCCTGGATCTGGCCGTCGCCGGGACCCTTGTACTGCGGCTTCTGCACCTTCTTGGCCTGCTCGGCGAACAGTTCGCCGACCTTCGTGTCGCCGAAGTAGTCGTCGGTCTTGCTCAGCAGCGCGGGGTCCGAGAGGGCCTTGACCTGGCTCGGGAACGTGCCCTTGGCCTGGAACGCCTTGATCTGCTGCTCCGGGGCGGTCAGCCAGGCCGCGAGCTCGGCGGCCTCCCTCGGGTGCTTCGACTGCGTCGGCACGGTCAGGTACGAACCGCCCCAGTTGCCGCCGCCGCCGGGGAAGGCCGCGGTAACGGCCCACTTGCCCGCGTTCTCGGGACCGGCGTGTTCCTTGATGACGCCGAGCATCCAGGCCGGGCACACCTTCGTGGCGAACGCGCCCTGCTTGAAGCCGGTGTTCCACTCGTTGCTGAACGCGGTCAGCTTGGCCGACTCGCCCTTGGCGACCGCGTCGCTGACCTTGGTCCAGGCGTCCTTGATGCCCTGGTTGTTCTCGAGGGCCAGCTTGTCGTCGTTGCCGATGTAGCCCTGGGGAAGCTGGTTGACCATGGCGTTGAAGTTCTGCGCGGCCGAGTCGAACCAGGCCTTGCCGTTGCTCTTCTTCACGAAGTCCGCGCCGGCCGCGAAGTAGCTGTCCCAGGTGGCGAACAGCGACTTGACCTGCTCAGGGTCTTCCGGCAGGCCGGCGGCCTTGAACATGTCCTTGCGGTAGCACATCGCCAGCGGCCCGATGTCGGTGCCGTAGCCGATGAGCTTGCCGTCCTTGGTCTTGGCGGCTTCGTACTTCCAGGGGAGCCAGCGATCGGGGGAGGCGTCGGCCGGCCCGATCTTGCTCAGGTCGTTGAACTTCGAGCCCTTGTCGAGGAAGTCGGACAGGTGGCCCTCTTCGAGTGCCGTCACATCGGCGAGGCCCGAACCGGCGGCCAGCTTGGTGACGAGGTCCTCGTGGAAGGGGCCGCCCTGGCCGGTCTTGCGGTGGGTGATCTTGATGTTGGGGTGCAGCCGCTCGTACTCCGGGATGAGGGCCTCGTAGCCGAACTCGGTGAAGGTCGCCAGCGTCAGGTCGACGTGCTCGTTCGGGTTCGCCGCGGCCGGTGGCTGCTGTTCACCGCCTCCGCTGCAGGCTGTGGCGCTGAGCGCCGTCATCGTGATGCCCAGTGCCAGGACCAGGCCGTTCCGGATCGTTCTCACGTGTCCAACCACCTTGTTGACGGGAATGAGCGCTCTCACTGCTGGGAGCCGATCTGGGAGCGCTCCCAGGTGTGGCAGAGTCTGCTGGGGCCCTTCACCGGTGTCAAGGGGTTGTAACCGGAGCGTTTCCTGCGAGGAGCGCTCCCGGACGCTTCGGGGTGTGAACGTTAAGCTGATGCGGTCCAGGTGGTTGTGGTGAGCGAGGGCGGTGCCGTGGGGCCTCGAGCAGGGGATGAGGAACGCCCGACGTTGGAAGACGTCGCGGCGTTCGCGGGTGTGTCGCGGTCGACGGCGTCGCGGGCCTTGAACGACGACGCGTATGTGAGCGCGGCCGCGCGGGAGAAGGTGCTGGCGGCGGCTCGTGACCTGGGTTATTCCCCCAACCAGGCGGCCCGGTCGCTGGTCACGCGGCGGACCGGGGCGATCGCGGTGGTGCTGTCGGAGCCGGAGGACCGGCTGCTCGACGACCCCTACCGCGCCGCCGTCATGCGGGCCGGCTACCGGGAGCTCGCCGATGTCGGCCGCCAGATGGTGCTGATCTTCAGCGACACCCGCGAGGACCTGAGCCGGACCGTCCGGTTCCTCGAGGGCGGCCACGTCGACGGCGCCCTGGTGTTCGCGCCGCACCGGGCCGACCCGCTGCCCAAGGCGCTGCGCCTGCTCCGCATCCCGGTCGTGTTCGGCGGGCAGGCGGCCGGCATCCGCCGTGGCGTGCACGTCGTCGACTTCGACAACGAGGGCGGCGCCCGGCTGGCGGTGGAGCACCTGGTCGCGGCCGGACGGCGGCGGATCGCCACCGTGGCCGGGCCGCAGGACCAGAGCGCCCCGATCGACCGGCTCGCCGGCTGGCGCAAGACCCTCCTGAACGCCGGCCTCGACCCCGCTGACCTGGTCGAAGAGGCCGACTTCACGCTGTCCGGCGGGGCGAACGCGATGTCCGCGCTGCTGGCCCGCCACCCGGACCTGGACGCGGTGTTCGTCGCCAGCGACATGATGGCGGTGGGCGCGCTGCGCACCCTGGACGCGGCGGGCCGCCGCATCCCGGAGGACGTCGCGGTGGTCAGCTTCGACGACAACGCGACGCTGGCCCCGGCCATGGACCCGCCCCTGACGTCGGTGCACCAGGACCCGCGCGAGCAGATCCACGCGATGGTCGAGACCCTGATGCAGCTGCTCCAGGACCAGAACCTGAAGCCGCGGCAGCAGATCCTGCCGGTCTCCCTGGCGGTCCGCGCCTCCAGCTGACGCCGTGTCGTCCCGTCAGGCACGCGTGCCGGCCTCCTGAAGGCGCGTGCCGGCCCCTGCCGCGCGGACCGGAACGGCGAACTCGCGCGCCTGGAGGGTCGGCTGGCGTGCCTGAGGGTCGGCTCGCGTCATTGAAGCGGATGGCGACTCACACGATCGGGTGCCGGTGGGTGGGAGCCTTCCTATCGAGATGTACGCCTTTGGCCCTAAACGGCGTTTCCTGAGTACTCTGCGTTACCCCTCGGCTGGGCTGAACGGGTGATACACCGACTTTCGGTGACGGCTGTTCAGGAGTGTTCAGTGGACGGGTGTTCGCCGGGTGCGCAGGGATGACCGTTCCGGCCGTGGTGTCCTTCTGACTCGATTCTTTACAGGCACGTTTGCGGCTGGCTACCGTCTGCTTCTGGAAGCGCTCCCAGATCGCTGGCTCCCTACGGACAAAGGAGTTCCGCAGCCATGCGTTCCTCTCCCCGAAAGCGCGCCCGCGCGCTGGCCCTGGCTTCGGCCATGGTCGCGCTCGCGGGCGCGGTGGTTGCCCCACCGCCGGCGTTCGGCGCCGACATTGCCTGTTCGGTCACCTACACCTCCAACGACTGGGACACCGGGTTCACGGCGAACGTCTCGTTGCGCAACGACGGGGCGCCGCTGGACAGCTGGAAGGTCGGCTGGACCTTCCTGGACGGGCAGAAGGTCCAGCAGGGCTGGAGCGCGTCCTTCGCGCAAAGCGGCGCGGTGGTGACCGCGTCGAGTTTGTCTTACAACGGTCATCTGGACTCCGGTGCGAGTACGTCGTTCGGGTTCAATGGTTCGAAGGGTTCGGCGAACCGGCCACCGACGGATTTCTCGGTCAACGGCACGGCGTGCACCGGCGCGAACAAGGCGCCGACGGTCAGTTTGACCGCGCCGTCGTCGACCGACACTTTCTACGCACCGGCCACGATCCCGTTGGCCGCGATGGCCGGGGACCCCGATGGCACGGTGAGCAAGGTCGAGTTCTACGCCGGTGACACGTTGCTGGCCACCGACACGGCCGCACCGTTCGAGGGCAGCTGGGGCAACGTCCCGGCCGGGACGTACTCGGTCACGGCGAAGGCCTACGACAACAAGAACGCGTCGACCACCTCGAACCCGGTCAGCGTGAAGGTGCTCTCCGGACCGACGATCGTCGCCACCCCGGCGACGGCGCAGGTCAAGCAGGGTGGCACGGGCACGTTCGCCGTCAGCCTCGCCGGCGCGCCCACCGCTCCGGTGACCGTCGCCGTCGCCCGGACGGCGGGCAGCACCGACCTGACCGCGAGCCCGGCGAGCCTTACTTTCACCGCGGCGAACTGGAACGTGCCGCAGAACGTCACGGTGACCAGCGCCGACAACGGAGGCGCGCTCGGTAGCGCGACCTTCACCGCGAGCAGCAGCGGCTACACCGCGGCGACGGTGACGGTCAGCGAGATCTCGTCGTCCACTTCGGACTACCAGCTCGCGTTCTTGACGCAGTACAACAAGATCAAGGACCCGAACAGCGGTTACTTCCGCAAGTTCGGGAACATCCTGGTGCCCTATCACTCGATCGAGACGCTGATCGTCGAGGCGCCGGACCACGGACATGAGACGACGTCGGAGGCGTTCAGCTACTACCTGTGGCTGGAAGCGTCCTACGGCCGGATCACCGGCGACTGGACCCCGTTCAACCAGGCGTGGACCTCGATCGAGACGTATGCGATCCCGTCGGCGGCGGACCAGCCGGGCAACTCCGGCTACAACGCGAGCAAGCCGGCGACGTATGCGGCGGAGTACCCGAGCCCGAAGTCCTACCCGTCGCAGTTGCAGTCGGGTGTCTCGGTGGGTGCCGATCCGATCGCGGCGGAGCTCAAGGCGGCTTACGGTTCGCCGGACGTCTACGGCATGCACTGGCTGCTGGACGTGGACAACATCTACAAGTTCGGGCACTGCGAGGACGGCACGAACACCGCGCCGGCGTTCATCAACACCTTCCAGCGCGGCTCGCAGGAGTCGGTCTGGGAGACCGTCACCCAGCCCAGCTGCGACATCCTGAAGTTCGGCGGCAAGAACGGGTACCTGGACCTGTTCACCGGTGACTCTTCCTATGCCAAGCAGTGGAAGTACACCGACGCGCCCGACGCGGACGCCCGTGTCGTGCAGGTGGCCTTCCAGGCCGAGAAGTGGGCGCAGGCGCAGGGCAAGAGCGCTGATGTCGCGGCGGTGCTGAAGAAGGCGTCCAAGATGGGCGACTACCTGCGGTACTCGCTGTTCGACAAGTATTACAAGAAGATCGGCAACTGTGTCGGCCCGTCGACCTGCCCGGCCGGCAGCGGTAAGAACAGTGAGCATTACCTGATTTCGTGGTACTACGCGTGGGGCGGTTCGAAGGACCCGTCGAGCGCGTGGGCGTGGCGGATCGGGGACAGTGCGGCGCACCAGGGTTACCAGAACCCGCTGGCCGCCTACGCGTTGTCGGCCGACGCGGGGTTGAAGGTCACCTCGGCCACCGGTGCGCAGGACTGGGGCACCAGCCTCAACCGGCAGCTGGAGTTCCTGCAGTGGCTGCAGTCCTCCGAAGGCGGTCTCGCCGGTGGTGCGACCAACAGCTGGGACGGCCAGTACGGGACGCCGCCGGCGGCGTCGCCGACGTTCTACGGGATGTATTACGACTGGCAGCCGGTCTGGCACGACCCGCCGAGCAACCAGTGGTTCGGGTTCCAGACCTGGGGCATGGAGCGGATCGCCGAGTACTACCAGGCGACCAAGGATGCCCGGGCGAAGAAGATCCTGGACAAGTGGGTGCCGTGGGCGATCTCGACCACGACGGTCGGGGCCGGTGGGAGTTTCCAGCTTCCGTCGGATCTGACCTGGAGTGGTGCGCCGGACACCTGGAACGCGACCAGCCCGGGTGCGAACACGGGGCTGCACGTGTCGGTGAAGAACTACAGCCAGGACGTGGGTGTCGCGGCTTCGTTGGCCAAGACGCTGCTGTATTACGCGTCGGGGTCGGGCAACGCCCAGGCCAAGACGGTCGGGGAGCAGCTGCTCACCGCGTTGACGGCGAACACCGACAGCAAGGGCATCGCGGTGCCGGAGACCCGGACCGACTACAACCGGTTCGACGACACCTACAACGCCACCACCGACCAGGGGCTGTATGTCCCCTCGGGCTGGACGGGCACGATGCCCAACGGTGACCCGATCAACGCGAACTCGACGTTCCTGTCGATCCGGTCGTTCTACAAGTCGGACCCGCAGTGGCCGAAGGTTCAGGCCTATCTGGACGGTGGCGCCGCACCGACGTTCACCTACCACCGGTTCTGGGCCCAGACGGAGATCGCCACGGCCTTCGCCGCCCACGTGGACCTGTTCGGCTGAGAGGTATCCGATGAAGCGACTGCTCGCACTGGCGGTCGCCGTCCTGACCGGGGGCGCCGTCCTGACGGCGTCCCCGGTCGCCGCGGCCCCGGTGACCATGCGAGCGGTGGCCGGGCTTCGCCGTCGGCGCGACCGCGTGCACCACCTGACCCGCCCACGACCAACACGAAGGAGCACACTCAATGAGGAGTGAATTCTGGTCCGCGAGGAGGAAGTCACGGCTCGCCGTGGCCTCCTCGGTGACGGCCGCGGCCGTCACCGCCGGCCTGGTGGTGATCGGCGGAAGCCCCGCCGGCGCCGCCACGGGCTGCAAAGTGACCTACACCGTCAACCAGTGGGACACCGGGTTCACCGCGAACGTGGCGGTGACCAACTTCGGCGAAGCCATCACGTCGGGCTGGAACGTCGAATGGGACTTCGGCGGCAGCCAGCGGGTGCAGCAGGGGTGGAGCGCCACGTTCAGCCAAAGCGGCAAGCACGTGAGCGCCAAGAACCCGTCGTGGAGCCCGGCGCTCGGGTCGAACGCGACGGCGAACTTCGGCTTCAACGGCTCGTTCTCGGGCACGAACGACATCCCCACTTCGTTCTCGCTCAACGGCGCCCACTGCGACGGCACGCCCCCGACCACGTACACGAGCCCGACCGGGCCGACGACCGTGACGACGTCGACCACCCCGACGACATCGACCACTCCGACGACGGTCACCACGACGCCCCAGCCCGGGACGCACGTGGAGAACCCGTACGCCGGGGCGAAGGGGTATGTGAACCCGGATTGGTCGGCTTTGGTGTCGGCGGCGGCCGCGACCAAGGGTGGTGCGCTGGGCGCGCAGATGGCGAAGGTGGCGAACACGTCGACGGCGGTGTGGCTGGATCGGATCGCGGCGATCGCCGGGACGGCGGACTCGCGTGGTCTGCGTGGGCATTTGGACGCGGCGTTGGCGCAGGCGAGTGGTGGTACGCCGGTGACGATCCAGATCGTCGTCTACGACCTGCCCAACCGCGACTGCGCGGCGTTGGCGTCGAATGGTGAGTTGAAGGCCACCGAGAACGGTCTGGCTCGGTACAAGGCGGAGTACATCGATCCGATCGCGGCGATCATGGCGGATCCGAAGTACGCGCCGTTGCGGATCGTCACGGTTGTCGAGCCGGACTCGATGCCGAACCTGGTGACCAACACCTCGACGCCCAAGTGTGCGGAGGCGCAGTCGACCGGGGTGTACGTGCAGGGTATCCAGTACGCGCTGAACAAGCTGCACGCGATCTCGAATGTCTACAACTATCTGGACATCGCGCATTCGGCGTGGCTGGGCTGGGACAGCAACTTCGGTCCGTTCGTCAACCAGGTCAAGCAGCTGTTGCAGGGCACGACGGCCGGGGTGAACAGCATCGACGGGTTCATCAGTTCCACGGCCAACTACACGCCGGTGACTGAGCCGTACCTGCCGGACTCGGGTCTCAACGTGGGTGGCCAGCCGTTGCGGTCGGCGAAGTTCTACCAGTGGAACCCGTATTTCGATGAGTCGAAGTTCGGCACGGCGATGTACAACGCGTTCGTGTCGGCGGGTCTGCCGAGTGGCATCGGCATGCTGATCGACACCTCGCGCAACGGCTGGGGCGGGGCGGCTCGGCCGAGCGGGGCTTCGGGGTCCACGGTGGACGCCTACGTCAACTCGGGGCGGATCGACCGGCGGTTGCACCGGGGTAACTGGTGTAACCAGAGCGGGGCCGGGTTGGGGTTGCGGCCGACGGTGAGTCCGGCGCCGCATTTCGACGCCTATGTGTGGATCAAGCCGCCGGGTGAGTCGGACGGGGCGAGCCAGCAGATCCCGAACGACGAGGGTAAGGGCGCCGACCCGATGTGTGACCCGACCTTCCATGGCAGTGAGCAGGCCAACGGCGGCAACCTGACCGGTGCGCTGCCGAACGCGCCGCTGTCGGGTAAGTGGTTCCAGGCCCAGTTCGAGCAGCTGGTCCAGAACGCCTACCCGCCGGTGCAGTAGTACGTCCCGGGCCGGGCGGTGCCGCGCAGCCGCCGCCCGGCCCGGGCTCCACCCCTCGCGCGGAAAGGAAGTTTCCCGCGGACCCGGCCGACCGGCCTGGGTCACAGGTCCTTGCGGAAGCTGAGCCGGTCCAGGCCCGGCCCGTCGTAGTCGGGCTGGACCGGCAGTCCTTCGAACTCCTTCGACCCTGGTTCGGTGACGAACCCCATCCGGGTGTGGAACGCGTGCGAACCCTTGTTCACCGGCGACGTGATCGCCCGTACCACCGAGCGCCCGTGCGCCCGGCTGTAGGCGAAGAAGCGCTCGTACAGCGCGGCGCCGAGGCCTCGGCCGCGCTCGGCCGGATCGACCCCGACGAAGTGGATGTAGCTCTCGGCCGGCCGGGACGGCGAGAGGAAACCGATCAGAAACGCGACGATCCGCTCGTCCGAGGCGACCAGGAGACTGCTGTCGCCGAAGTGCTGGAACATCAGCTTCGGCAGCAGGAGGGCTCGCTGGCGGGAACCCTCCTCGCCACCGAGGCCGCCCCACCAGGTGTCCAGGACGGCGAGCACGGGCAAGTGGTCTTCGGGACCGGGACGGCGGAGTTCGTGGTGCTGCCAGGGCTTGGGCAGGGGAGCGGTCACACCGGGCACCCTGCCCGTCGCGGAAACTCCGCGCGAGCGGGTTTCGCCCGCCGCGACGGCATGAACGGCTCGTTCGTGTCGTGGGACGCCAGGAAAGAGTCGTTCAGGACGACGGCATCGGCCCAGGCGTCACGGCACCACTCGGCGTACCCCGGTCAGCACCTGCTGCCAGGCCGCGGCCGGGTCGGCGCCCTGCTCCACGGACTTCAGCGCGGGCGCGATCACCGCCTCCTGGATCTTGCCGTCGCCCGGCCCCTTGTACTGGGGCTTGCCGACCTTGCGGGCCTGCGCCACGAAGACCTGCCCGCTCAGCGCCCCGCCGAAGTAGCTGTTCATCTCGCTGAGCAGGTCGGGGGAGGCGAAGGCCTCGACCTGGCTCGGGAAGTTCCCGCTCACCCGGAACGCGTGCAGCTGCTGCTCCGGCGCGGTCAGCCAGGCGGCGAGCGCGGCGGCCTCCTTCTGGTGCTCGCTCGTGGCCGGCACGGTGAGGTAGGAGCCGCCCCAGTTGCCGCCGCCGTCCGGGAACGCGTCGGTGATCGCCCACTTGCCCGCATTGCCGACGCCGGCCTGCTGCTCGATGGCGCCGAGCATCCACGACGGGCAGACCTTCGTCGCGAAGGCGCCCTGGCGCAGCCCGTTGTTGCCGTCGTCTTCGAACGCGGTGAGCCCGGCCGACTGCCCCTGCGCGACGGCGGTGGTGACCTGGTCCCAGGCGGCCCGGAGCGCGGAGTTCGTCTCGAGCGTCGGGCGGTCCTCCCGGTCCAGGTAGCCGACCGGCAGCTGGTTGACCATGGCGTTGAAGTTCTGCGCCGCGGAGTCGAACCACGCCTTCCCGTGCGAGCGTTTGACGTACCGCTCGCCCGCCCGGAAGTAGCTGTCCCAGGTCGCGAACATCGTCTTCACCGAGCCGGGGTCGGTGGGCAGCCCGGCCGTTTCGAGCAGGTCCTTGCGGTAGCACATGGCCAGCGGCCCGATGTCCGTGCCGTAGCCGACGAGCTTGCCGTCCTTGCTGCGGCCGGCTTCGTACTTCCACTCCAGCCACCGGCCGGGTTTGACGTCGGCGGGCCCGACCTTGGCCAGGTCGGCGAACTTCGCGGACTGCGCGAGCACGTCGGCGAGGTGGCCCTCCTCGACGGCCTGGACGTCGGCGAGGCCCTGGCCGCTCTGCAGCTTGGCCAGCAGGTCCTGGTGGTACGGGCCGCCCTGCTCGGTGCGGACCTGGTTGATGGTGAGCCCGGGGTGGGTGAACTGGTAGCCGGGGAGGAGGTCGGAGTAGCCGAACTGCCCGAACGTCGCCACGGTGAGCGTGATCTTCTCCGGCGTACCGGGACCGCACCCGCAGGTCAGGACGAGCAGGACGAAAGCGGCGGCGAAGGCCAGGCGTCTTCGGATCTGCCTCATGTGCGCGTACTCCCCGTTCGCGACTCGCCCCCCGCCGGCATTGGTTGGGAGCGCTCCCGGCTGGAGTCTCGATCCCGGGTGCGAGAGGTGTCAAGGTGTGCGACGGCGGGTGTCCGGCCGGACACGGTCCGGCGTCGTCCCCGGTGCGGCGAAGGGGTGCGATGAAGCGTCCGACGATCACCGACATCGCGCGGGAGGCCGGCGTGTCCAAGGGCGCGGTCTCCTACGCGCTCAACGGCCGGCCCGGTGTTTCGGAGGCGACCCGGCGGCGGATCACCGAGATCGCCCGGGACCTCGGCTGGGCGCCGAGCAGCACGGCGCGGGCGCTGTCCGGTGGGCGGGCCGGGGCGATCGGCCTGGTGCTCGACCGGCCGCCGGACGTCCTCGGCGTCGAGCCGTTCCTCACCGCTCTGCTCGCCGGGATCGGTCCGGCGTCACTGCTGCTGCAGGTCGTGCCCGATCTCGACGCCGAGCTGGCGGCCTACCGCCGCTGGCGCGGCGAGCGGAAGGTCGACGGCGTGCTGCTCGCGGGGCCGGGGCACGCCGGGGACCGGATCGGCGAGCTCACCCGGATCGGCCTGCCGGCGGTGGCGCTCGGCGGGCCGCCCGGCCACCCGGGCGTCCCCGCGGTGTGGGTGGACGACGCGGCCGCGGCCGGCGATGTCCTCGGGTACCTCGCCGCGCTCGGGCACCGCCGCGTGGTCCGGATCGCCGGCCCGGCGGTGTTCGCGCACCCGCGGTCCCGCGCGGAGGCGTTCGCCGTCGCGGCGGACCGGCTGGGCCTGGCCGTCGCGCGCACCGTCCACACCGGCCACTCGGGTGAGGCCGGGCCCGGCGCGATCCAGCGGGTGCTGGTCCAGCCACGGCCGCCGACGGCCCTGCTGTGCGACACCGACGTGCTCGCGGTGGCCGCGCTGGTCGCCGCCCGCGAAGCCGGCCTGGCGGTGCCGGGCGACCTCTCGGTGGTGTCGTGGGACGACTCACCGCTCTGCCGCCTGGTCCGCCCGGCCCTCTCCGCGGTCCGGCGTCCGCTGGCGGAGCTCGGCGGGCTGGCGGCGTCGGTGCTGGCGGAGCTGCTGGCGGGCGGCCAGGCCGGTGACGTCTGTGCTTCGCGCCCGGCTCTGGTGACGCGCGGCAGTACCGGCCCGGCCCGGCCGTGAGGGCCACATCGAGGGCGTCACGTCCCTCGATGTGGCCCGCGCCTGATGGTCCACAAGGGACGATCAGGTGCCTTGGCAGGTCAGCGTCGGCTGGGCCGGGTTGCTCCCCGCGGCGTTGACGACCAGCCCGAAGGTGGTCCGGCCGTCCGGGGCGACCGCGCCGTTCCAGTTGGCGTTCCGGACGGTGACCACCGAGCCGGACTGGCTCAGCGTGCCGTCCCAGACGCTGCCGACCGTCTGGCCCGCCGGCAGCGTCCAGCCCGCCTGCCAGCCGCGGTACGCCGAGGTGCCGTGGTTCATCACCGTCACCTTGGCCTGGTAGCCGCCGTTCCAGGCGTTGGTGATCTCGTACATCGCCATGCACGAGCCGTCCGGGGTCGTGGGACTGGTGGGCGTCGTCGGCGTGGTCGTCGGGGTGCCCGGGTCGTGCACGCCGGTGACCTCGCCGTGCCCGCCGTCGAAGGTGACGTCCGAGCAGCCGTAGAACGTCTCCGCGCTGTCCGAGCGCTTCCACACCGAGTAGATGATGTGCCGGCCGGACTTGTTCGACGGCAGCGCGCCGCTCCACTTGTACTGGCCCTCCACCGTGCCCACCTGGCCGGTCACCGGCGGGTGGTCCACCGTCAGGAACGGCTGGTTCTCCAGGGAGTCCCAGGTCAGCGGCTGGTTGGGGTTCCAGCCGTCCTTCGTCACGTAGGTGTAGAACCAGCCCGGGTGCGCGGCCCACGCGTTGTAGGAGAAGTCGAAGGCCGCCCCGGCGCTTAGGTGGGTCAGCGGCCAGTCGCCGACCTGGTCGTAGCCGGCGTAGCCCGGGTTCCCGCCGGAGCACAGCTTCCCGTCCGGGATGAAGCCCCGCGTGCGCCCGGCGCCGTCGGACCGCAGCACCCCGAACCAGTTGTACAGCGAGTTGGCGCCACTGGTGGCGACGGCGGCCGAGCAGGCCGGGTTCTGCGGGACGATCTGGCCGGTCGAACTGAGCCCGTCCTTCCAGCACAAGAAGGTCCGGCTGCCGGGTTTCATCAAGGCGCCGTGCGCCTCGGCCGTGCCGGTGTTCAGCAGAATGGCGGTCAAGCTCGCCAGCAGCACGGTGACGGCGGCGAGGATCGTACTTCGTCTCCTGGTCACGACAGTCCCTTCGTTGGGTAGCGTGCGCGAAGACTGGGAGCGCTCTCATGGTCAGGATACGCGGCGGCGGTCACTTCCGGAACATCCCGCGGGAGCCGTCGCGGGGACCTTGGCCTACCTTGGCGAGGGCAGCCGATCACCGGCCTGACCGTGGCGAAGGGCAGAGAGTGGACAGTCCGTCTTCGGTTCCCGCGTGGGTGCGCGCCGAACCCGCCCGGCTGCTCGGGTTCGCCGCCCACGCGGCGCATCCCGGCGGCGGGTTCGCCTGGCTCGACGACGCGGGGCGCCCGGTGCTCGACCGGCCGGTCGAGACCTGGATCACCTGCCGGATGACGCACGTCTTCGCGCTGGCTTCGCTGCAGGGAGTGGCCGGGGCGGCGGACCGCGTCGCGCACGGCGTCGCGGCATTGACCGGGCTCCTGCGCGACCCGGAGCACGGCGGCTGGTACGCCACGACGGAGCTGACCGAAAAGCGCGCGTACGAGCACGCCTTCGTCGTGCTGGCGGCCGCGAGCGCGGTGGCCGCCGGCGCCGCGGGCGCGGAACCGCTGCTGGCCGAAGCCCTCGAAACCGTCGAACGCCGGTTCTGGGAACCGGGGCCGGGGCTCGTCGCCGACGTCTGGGACCGCGGCTGGACGCGGCTCGAGGACTACCGCGGCGCGAACGCCAACATGCACACCGTCGAGGCGTTCCTGGCCGCCGCCGACGTCACCGGCGACCCGGTGTGGGCGACGCGCGCGCTGTCCATTCTGGACCGCCTGGTGCACGGCGAAGCCCGCGCGCACGGCTGGCGGCTGCCGGAGCACTACGACGCGGACTGGCGGGTGCGCCCGGAGTTCAACCGGGACGAGCCCGCCCACCCCTTCCGGCCGTTCGGCGCGACCATCGGGCACCTCTTCGAGTGGGCGCGGCTGGCCGTGCACCTCAAGCGCGCGCTCGGGGACGGCGCGCCGGCGTGGCTGGTGCCCGACGCGGCCGCGCTGTTCGCGACCGCGGTGCGGGACGGCTGGGCCGTCGACGGCGCCCCGGGATTCGTCTACACCACCGACTTCGCCGGGGTGCCGGTCGTGCGGAACCGGCTGCACTGGGTCGTGACGGAGGCGATCGCCGCCGCGTGGACGCTGCACCAGGAGACGGGCGATCCGGCGTACCTCGGCCGGTTCCGGGACTGGTGCGACCACGCCGACGCCTGCTTCGTCGACCGTGAAGCCGGGTCGTGGCATCACGAACTCGACCCCGGGAACCGCCCCGCCGCGACGGTCTGGGCCGGGAAACCGGACATCTACCACGCGTACCAGGCGACGCTGCTGCCCACGCTGCCACCCGCGGCGTCGTTCGCCGGCGCGCTCGCGCCGCGCGGTTAAGGTGGCCGGAGCCGTCCCCATCCGACAAGGAGAACCATGTCGCCTTTCGTCGCCGCCGGAGACCGCTACACGGACATGCCGTACCGGCGGGCCGGGCGCAGCGGGCTGAAGCTGCCCGCCGTGTCGCTCGGGCTGTGGCACAACTTCGGGGACGACAAGCCCCTGGAAGTCCAGCGCGCGGTGCTGCGCCGGGCGTTCGACCTCGGGGTGACGCACTTCGACCTGGCCAACAACTACGGCCCGCCGCCCGGCGCGGCCGAGGCGAACTTCGGACGGCACTTCGCCGCCGACTTCCGCCCCTACCGCGACGAGATCCTGGTGTCGTCCAAGGCGGGCTACCTGATGTGGGACGGCCCGTACGGCGAATGGGGCTCCCGCAAGAACCTCCTGGCGAGCCTGGACCAGAGCCTCGCCCGCACCGGGCTGGACCACTTCGACGTCTTCTACTCGCACCGCCCGGACCCGGAGACGCCGATCGAGGAGACCATGGGCGCCCTCGACACGGCGGTCCGATCGGGGAAAGCGCTCTACGCGGGCATCTCGAACTATTCGCCGGAGCAGACGGAAGCCGCGCTGCGGGCGCTGCGGGACCTCGGCACGCCGCTGCTGATCCACCAGCCGTCGTACTCGATCCTCAACCGCTGGGTCGAGGACGGCCTGCTCGACACCCTCGACGAGCACGGCGTCGGCTCGATCGCGTACTCGCCGCTGAGCCAGGGCCTGCTGACCGACCGCTACCTCGACGGCATCCCGGACGGCTCACGGGCGGCCGGCGCCAGCCCGTTCCTCACCCGCGACCGGGTCACCGAGGAGACGCTGACGACGATCCGGGCGCTCGACGACGTCGCCAAGCGCCGTGGCCAGTCCCTGGCCCAGCTCGCCATCGCCTGGGTGCTGCGCCGCGGCCGCGTCACCTCGGCGCTGATCGGGGCCAGCAGCGTCGCGCAGCTCGAGAACACCGTGGCCGCCACCGCGAACCTCGGGTTCACCGACGACGAGCTGGCCGAGATCGACCGGATCGTCAGCCCCTAGTTGACGGTCGGCACAGCGCAGGCGGTGCCGTTCAGCGTGAACGCCGTCGGCGCCGGGTTCGAGCCGGTGAACGTCCCGTTGAACCCGGTGACGGCGGACGCGCCCGGCGCGAGGTCGGCCTGCCACGACGGCGCGTCGACGGTGACGTGCGCCCCGGACTGCGTCCACGTGCCGCTCCAGCCCTGGGCGACGCGCTGGCCCGCGGCGTAGTCCCACTGCCGCAGCGGCGTGGTCGCGGCCGCGGCGGGCGCGGTGAGCACGGCGGCGGCCAGTACGGCCGCCGTCAGCGCCTTCGTCAGCATCCGATCCGCCCGGTGCCCAGTGCCACGTCGTCGAACCACAGCGTGTCGGCGTCGCCGGCGTAGCTCTCCCAGCCCAGCCGCAGGTCGGTCACCGCCGGGTGCCAGGCCCGGCCGAGCCACTGCTGGTCGATGTCGGGGGTCGGGACGCCGTCGACGACGAGCCCGGGCACCTCCGCGGAGCCGAGCCACGTCCGCAGCTGCCCGGCGGCGCCGTCGAGCCGGAACTCGAAGCAGGACCAGGTGCCGGTCGGCAGCGGGACGCTCTGGGCGACCCCGGCCGGGCTCTGCGCGGGCAGGGTCGCGTCGTCGGACTCGCGGTTCCATTGCAGGGCCCGGTTCTGCCCGCCGGCGCGCAGGTCGCGGCCACCGTCGGCGGTGTCGCGCATCGCCATGAACGCGACGTGCCCGGCGGGCAGCGGAGTGGTGTGCCGGACCCAGAACCGGCCGAAGAGCACGCCGGAGCCGACGTCGGCGAGGCTGGTGCCGAGGAACGCGTGGTTGCAGTAGCCGCCCTGGCCGGCGACCTTCACCGAGCGGGTGCCCGAGTGCGCGACCGTGCTGTCGACGGTGACGGTGCCGGTGCCGGTGCAGTTGGCGGCGCCGACGGTCCAGCGGCCGGCCGGGACGCTGCCGGTCTGCTGCTCGAAGTCGTCGCAGATCTTCGTCCCGGTGCATCCGGTGGGCGGCGGCCCGGAGGTCGTCGTGGTCGGGGGAGTCGTGGTGGTGGTCGGGGGCGTGGTGGTCGGGGGAGTGGTGTCGCCGCAGGAGACGCCGTTGAGCGCGAAGTCCGTGGGCTCGGGGTTGGTCCCGCTGTAAGTGCCCTGGAGGCCGAACGAGACGGAACCGCCGGCGGGCAGGGCGGCGTTGTAGGGCAGGCTTTCCGCGGTCACCGCGGTCCCGGACTGGCGGACGGTGGCGTTCCAGGCCGAGGTGACCGACTGGGTGCCGGCGTAGTGCCAGGTGAGCTTCCAGGACGACAGCGCGGTGGCGCCGTTGGTCACGGTGATCTCGGCGGTGTACCCGGTCTGCCACTGGTTGACGTGGTAGCCGACCGAGCAGGCCGGCGCGGCGGCGGCCGGGCCGGCGACGACGACCGCGGTGGTGCCCGCCGCGGCGAGGCAGAGTGCGGCGAGGGCGGCGGCGAACCTGTTCATCGGGTCCTCCCAGGGCGCGGACAGGGGCGCCGTGGCCTGAGCCACGGCGCCCCTGGGTGGTGGCCGCGTTCTGGTGAGGCGACCTGGCATGGGAGCGCTTCCAGCCGTCGAGAAGGTAACCCTCGCATGTCGCCCTTGTAAAGTCCGACCCGGACGCGGCCAGACCCGGTGGTCCGTTTTCCGGCGCGGTCCGGGACCCGCGCGCCCACTGAACAGTCCTGAACGGCCGAACCCGTTGGGGCGCAAAAGCTTGCCGTGGTCGCGCTGCGCACCGGCCCCGGCGGCCGGATGCCGCCGTTGGAGTGGAATCCGGGAAATCCGCGACAAGATCGCGGCGGGGTTCGCAGCGGCTGAGATGGGAGGGGCTGTCCCGTCCTGCTGGGAGCGCTCTCATGAGCTGACCTGCGCGTGTCGCGGGTTCACTCTCCCGGAAATCGCCTGATCCACCCCTTGGTCACTTCGCAGGCTCTTCCGGTCACGCTGCGGTACTGTCGTCTGTCTCACCCGTACGCCGGAATCGTTGGATGAACGATGAGCCGACAGGTCAAGCCAGGGAGCAAGCCGTACCGCGCGCGGTTGCGCGAGCGGCTGGCCGCCTTGGGCTTTCCCGACGAGGCGATTCCGGCGCGGGTGGCGGAGAACCTGATCGTCGAATGCCGGATCCCGCCGCGCACCGCGTGGCGGCTGGCCTCCGAGCTGTCGCTCGACGTCGCGGCGCACCGCTACAACGCCCTCACCGGCGATCCCCGCGCGGGCATGCGCGGCACCCGGATCTGGGAGTACGAGCAGTGGCCCGAGCGCGGCGTCCGGCCCACTCTCGCGGCGCTGCGGGTGCTGGCCCAGGTGTACGGCACCGGCTGGAAGTCCCTGCTGGGGCTGCGTGACCTCGAACAGCTGCCCGCGAAGGACCTCGCCGAGTACCACGCCGAACCGGTGGCGGGGCCCGTGGCGCCGCGGCCGGCCCGCACCGTCGCCCGCGTCGAATCCCGGCCGGAGGAGGAGATCGGGTCCGGCGCCCTCGACGACGCGATCCTGCTCACCAGGACCAACGTCGACGACGTCCAGCTCGACGACCTGTGGTCGGATCTCGACTTCCTGGGCGGCGCCTACGCCCGGACCGCGCCCGAGTCGATCCTCGGCCAGCTCGCCGTGATCGAGGAGCGGGCCGCGGCCCTGCTGAAGGGCAGGCAGCGGCCGAAGCAGACCCAGGACCTGCTCCTCATCGAGGCGAAGGCCGGCGCGATGATGGCGTGGATCGCGGGGGACCTCGGGCGGTACCGCCTGGCGCGCGAGCTCAACTCCGCGGCCTGGCTGTACACCCAGTACGCCGACGACTTCCTCGCCCGGCGCTGGGTGCGCACGTCGCAGGCACGCGTGGCGTTCTGGGCGGGCAACGGCGTCGAGTCGGCGAAGCTGGCCGCCGACGGGCTCAGCTACCACGTGGGCGGGCGGCTCACGGACGCGCCGCTGATCCTCGCCGAGGCGCGCGGCTGGTCGTCGGTGCAGGCCGAGCGGCAGGTGCTGGCCGCGATCGCGCGCTGGACCAGCATCGAGGACCCGGACCTCGGCGCCGGCGGCGACGACCGGTTCTTCAACATCACAAAGGACCGCCGGCACTACATGGCCGGCACTTCGCTCCTCTCGGTCGGGCACGCCTCCGCCGCGTTGCGCGAGTTCACGACCGCCAGGGAGGCTTACGGGAAGCTGAGCCTGGAGAACCGCTGGGAGGCCATGGACCCGATGATCCGGATCGACACGGGCCGCGCGCACCTGCGGCTCGACGATCTCGAAGGCGCCGCCGCGCACGTGGAACCGCTGCTGGCCACGGACGTGGGCAAGCAGCCGGACATGGTGCGCGCCACGCTCAAGCTCCTGGCCACCGAGCTGTCCGGGCCGCGCTGGCAGTCGGCCACGACGGCGAAGAACCTCACCGAGGCTCTCCTGGACGCCCACGCCTCGGCGCGGCCGTGACGGCCGAGCGTCGTCGCCACCGCCGTCATCGAGTACTCGATGATCGCGCGGCGCCGCATCGACGCACTCGAACGCCGCAAGGCCGACCAGGCCACCCGGCCCTACCTGGGCTGAGCCGAACCCACTCCGGAAGGGAAACCCCACCACGATGTCCGACGTGCGGGAGCAGGACCGCCGCTCCGCGTCCTTCGCCAAGGGACTGAAACTCATCCAGCAGCTCGGCGGCGTCGACCGGCCGGCCGTGCTGGACCTGTTCGCGAGCATCGGGGAGGCCGAGTTCGGCGAGCAGTGCGTCGGCTTCATCTACGGCGACGTCTACCACCGGCCCGGCCTGCCGCTCGCGGAGCGGCAGCTGGTGACGGTCGCCGCGCTCACCGCGCTCGGCTACGCGGGCGCGCAGCTGCAGTTCCACGCCAAGGCCGCGCTCAACGTCGGCTGCACCCGCCGTCAGCTGGTCGAGGCGGTGATCCACGTCAGCTCGTTCGCCGGGTTCCCCGCGACGCTCAACGCGCTGACGGCGCTCAAGGTGGCCTTCGACGGCCTGCCGGACGACGAGCCGTCGCCGTCCGGGCCCGCCGACGCGCCGTGGGCGGGCATCGAGGACCGCTACGAGCGTGGCCTGGCCGCGATGAAGGCCGTCGACGGCGAGGCGGGTGAGAAGGTCGCCGAGGCGCTCCAGGACATCGCGCCGGACCTGGCCACCTACATCATCGAGTTCACCTTCGGCGAGATCTACACCCGGCCGGGCCTGAGCCTGCGCCACCGCGAGCTCGTCACGATCGCCGCGTGCGTCGCGCTGGGCACCGCGCTGCCCCAGCTGAAGGTGCACGTCCACGGTCTGCTCAACGTCGGCGGCACCGAGCAGGAGGTCGTGGAAACCGTGCTGCACCTGGCGTTCTACTGCGGCTTCCCGGCCGCGCTCAACGCGATCGCCGCCGCACGGGAAGTGTTCGCCCAGCGGTGACCGGGTTGCGGAAGGTCCGCGTGGTCGCGCTCGACTGCGACGGCGTCCTCATCGACGACACCTACCTGGCGATGATCGAACGGTTCGTCACCGGCCACGGCGGGGTCTACGACGCCGCGGCCGAGCGGGACGTGATCGGGCTGCGTGACATCGTCGTCGCCGAGAAGCTCACCCGGCTCTGCGGACTGGACCAGACCGCGGAGGAGACGCTCGCGCAGCTGTGGGCCGCGCGGCAGGAGTACCTGGCCGAGCACCCGATCCGCGTCGCCGAGGGCGCGCGGGACCGCCTCGCCGCGCTCGGCGAGCTCGGCGTCCGCCTGACCTGCTACGGCGGGCGCACCCGGGAGCACACGTTCGACCGCCACCTCGGCGACCTGGTGGACCTGTTCGACCCCGAGGTGCCGTACGTGAGCATCAACGAGCACCGGCCGGGCGTCGAGCACATCGCCCGTGGCGTGTTCGGTGTCGGCTTCGACGAGATCGTGTTCGTCGACGACGTGAGCCGGGTGGCCGAGGACGCCCGCGCGCACGGCGCCGGGTTCATCGGGTTCCCGTCGAGCCCCGCCCACGCGCGGCAGCGGGAGTTCATGGCCGGGCACGGGGTGCGGCACCTGGCGGAGTCGTTCGCCGAACTGACGCCGGAACTTCTGGCGATCGTCGACGAGGAGCTGGCGACTTCGACACACTGGCCGCGTCGAGGAACCTTCCCGCACCCTTTGGAGCCGCTGTGAAGTGTTTTTCCCTGCCGCGCCCCGGCGCCGGCCTCGTCCTGGGCGAGCGTGACATCCCCGAGCCCGGGCCGGGGCAGGTGCTCGTCCGGCTGCGCGGGTGGGCGGTCAACGCCCGCGACCTGATGATCCTCAAGGGTTTCTACCCGAAGCCGGTGAAGCCGGACGTCGTCCCGCTGTCCGACGGCGCGGGCGAGGTCGTCGCGGTCGGCGACGGGGTCCGCGCGTGGTCCGCGGGGGACCGGGTGGCGGCGACGTACTTCCCGAAGTGGCTCGCCGGCCCCGGCACGCCGGAGAAGACCGAGGACGACCTGGCCGGCACGCTCGACGGGGTGCTCGCCGAGTACGCCGTCTTCGCGGAGGACGGCCTGGTCGCCGTGCCGTCCCACCTCGACTACGCCGAAGCGGCGACGTTGCCGAGCGCCGGCGTGACGGCTTGGCGCGCGGTCGTCGAAGAGGGCGGCCTGGTGCCCGGCCAGAAAGTGCTCACCATGGGCAGCGGCGGGCTAGCCACGTTCGCGCTGCAGTTCGCCGCGCTCGGTGGCGCCCACGTCGTCGCGACGTCGAGTTCCGGCGCGAAGCTGGAGCGGCTGCGCGCGCTCGGCGCCGCCGAGACCGTCGACCACACGGCCACGCCGGAATGGGGCGCGGCGGTGGCCGAGCTGACCGGCGGCGGGGTCGACCACGTCGTCGACGTGGGCGGCGGCGGCACGATCGGCCAGTCGATGATCGCCGCCCGGTACGGCGGCCACGTCAGCGTCGCCGGCGTCCTGACCCACGAAGGCGCCGCCGACCCGATCCTCGTGCTGGTCAAGCAGCTGACCCTGCGCGGCCTCACCAACGCGTCCCGGGAGACGTTCCAGGCGATGAACCGGGCCATCGAGCGGACCGGCCTGAAGCCCGTGATCGACCGCCGGTTCGCCTTCGACGAGGTCGCCGACGCCCTGAAGCACCTCGAGTCCGGGACCCACATCGGCAAGGTCGTGCTCGAGAGCGCCTGAGCGGACGGCTTCTCATCGCGGGTAACTTTTGCCGTCCCGGCTGGGTAAATCCGTCACCTCGCCGGAGCTTTCCCGCAGCTCAGCGTGGTGGTGCGGGGGAGAAAAAGTCCTCTTTCGGCAGGAATGGCGGCTGGTGTCGGCAACCGGAAGAGTGGTGGTCACCGGGGCATCGCCCGAGCGGGTCGCGGCTGCTCGGGGCGGGCGCCCCCGGCTGGGGGCGCGGGGAGGGGGTTTCAACCGCCTGGGGGTGGGTTGAAACCCCCTTCGCCTACGGACCCGGCACGCCGTTGACGGCCTCGACGGCCGGGCCGCCGGAGCCATCCCCGCCGGGATCCACTCCGTCCCGCAAGTCCGTGAAGGTCACCTTGCGGGACGTAGAGTCCCTCAAGGTGACCTTCACGGACTTGGTCAGGATGTCGTGCAGGTCTTGCCGTTGAGCGAGATCGACGTGGGCTTGTCGTTCACCGTCCCGGAACTCCCGGTGAAGCCGAACTCGGCGCTACCGCCCGCCGGGATCGTCTTGTTCCAGCCCGCGTCCGTCGCCGACACCGCCGCGCCGGTCTGCGTCACCTGCGCGTTCCACGCCTGCGTCACCCGCTGGCCGTTCGCGAACGTCCACGTCACCGTCCACCCCGTCACCGGCGCGGTCCCGGTGTTCCCGATCTTCACCCCGCCCTGGAACCCGCCCTGCCAGTGGTTGGTGACCGTGTAGGCCGCCGTGCACGATCCCGACGGGGTCGGTGTGGTGGTGGTCGTCGGAGTCGTGGTGGTGGTCGGAGTGGTGGTGGTCGTCGGAGTCGTGCTGGTGGGCGGCGGCTCGTCACCCCCGGACTCGCCCACGATCACGCCCCGCCCGTTCGTGCCGACGTACACCCGGCCGTACACCCGCGGATCCCCGCTCAGCGCCGCCCCGATGTTGCCGTACTGGTGCTGGTCGTCGTTGATCCGCGTCCACGACGCACCCGCGTCGTCCGACCGGAAGATCCCGCGCACCCCGCCGATCTTGGCAATGGTGTATAACGTCGGATACGTCCGGCCGGTAGCGGCTTTGCCGAAGCCGATGTTGTCCGCTTCGGTGACCCCCGCCAGTTTCGTGAAGGACGCTCCGGAGTCGGTGGAGTGCCACAGGCCGTACGCCGTGCCGGACCCACCGGCCAACCAGACGTCGCCTGCGACGCCGGGCACCGCCTTGAAGTGCGCCGAGCCGGTCGGCAGGCCGGTGGCCGCGGTCGCGGCGAAGGTCGCGCCGCCGTTGGTGCTGACGTAGAACTTCCCGGCGGCGAACCCGTAGAACCGCTTCGGGTCCACGCGGTCGGCCTCGACCACCGCGCCGGCCGGGATGCCGGCGGACGCCGTCCACGACGAACCGAAGCCGACCGAGTAGCTGACGGCGGTGCCGTCCGGGCTCCACACGAACCGGCTGCCGTCGGCGGCCGCGGCCACCGTGCCGCCGCTCGCGTTCCCGCCCGGCTCCGCGCCCTGGAACCAGTTCTTCCCGCCGTCGGTGGAGAAAGCGACCCGGTTGTCGTTCGGCCGGGCGGACCGGTCGAGCGTGCCGGTGCGCACGATCGTCGCCGGTGACAGCTCGGCGTAGTCGAGACTGGTGGTCGTGGTGAACACCGGCTGCGTGTACATGGTGGCCGGGACCGCGTTGAGGCTGTCGTGGCGGAACCCGCCGATGTCACCGAGACCGGACAGCAGGGGTGCGCCCGACGGCGGGCTGATCAGGTCGAGCACGGCGGTCTCCTCGAGGCCGGCGACGACCGGTTTGATCGTGATCTTCCCGCCGCTGTCCCACTTCGTGAGGTCGGACGTGCCGTAGATCGTCGCACCGGTGCCGTAGAACAGGTGGTTCGAGTCGAACGGGTCGATCTCCACCGACTCCGTCATCCAGCCGAGCTTCGGCGACGGCACCGGGGGAGCGGGCTGGAGGCCGAAGTTCAGCCACGGCACCGAGGAGATGTCCTGGGTGTAGCGCAGCGACCGGTCGGGGTAGCTCGAGAAGTCCCAGATCCGGGTCCAGGTGGCGCCGCCGTCGGTGCTGCGGAAGAAGATCACGTCCGGCCACCACGACACCTGCGTGGCGACCATCAGCGTGTTCGGGTGCTGCCGGTCGATCGTCAGGCCGCTGTAGCCGAAGTAGTCGTCGGCGCTGTCCGACGGGATCGGGCTGATCCGCGTCCAGGCGCCGGTCTTCGTGGCGTACTTCCAGACGTCGCCCTTCGCGCCGTCGTAGGGTCCGCCGGTGTCGCTGGTGGCCAGGTAGAGGAATCCGCCGACCGGGTCGAGGACGCCCTTGTGCGCCAGGTACCCGGTCGGCTGGCCGGCCAGCCGCGCCCACGTCGCGCCGCCGTCGGTGCTGCGGTAGACGGTGTTCGCCTTGTCCGCCACGCCGACGTAGATCGTCTGCGTGGTGCTGCCGCGGGTGCCGGTCGACGGGTCGAACGTCACCCAGGTGACGCCCTCGTTGTCGCTGGAGTAGCCCGACGGGTCGCTCGGGTCGGGCGCGTAGTTGCCGGGGTTGGGGAAGCTGGTCACCTTCGCCCAGGTGACGCCGGAGTCCGTGCTGCGCCAGAGGCCGTTGCCGCTGGGGGCGCCGACGTAGAGGACGCTGTCGCGGTTCGGGTCGATCGCGAGCCGCTCGCCCATGCCGCGGCCGGGCATGTTGCCGCCCAGCTTGAACGGCAGCGGCGCGGCCTGCCAGGTGGCGCCGCGGTCGGCCGACCGCAGGATGGCGCCGTTGTTCGGGTCCCAGTTGTTGGTGTACATCCCGGCCGCGACGTAGACCCGGTTCGGGTCGACCGGGTCGGTGGCCAGGCTGACGACGCCGTTGTGGCCCCAGTCGGTCCAGCCGACGGAGTCGAGCAGGGGGAGCCAGCGCCCGGTCGCGGGGTTCCACCGGTACGCGCCGCCGATGTCGGTGCGGGCGTAGACGAGGCCGGGTTCGGTCTGGTTGAAGACGATCCCGGGGACGAACCCGCCGCCGGCGATCTCGGCGTTGCGCCAGGTGTAGGGCGCCGGGGCGGCCGGGGACGCCGGCGCGCCGGCGGTGATCGCGACGGCGGCGGGCAGGACGAGAGCGAGCGTGCTCGCGAGGATTCGTCTCAGTGACCGGGACCTCGCCGGGGGAACGGACGGGGAATGTGTTCTTCGCACAACGTTGTGCACGTCTGCCTCCACCACTCTGGGAGCGCTTCCAGAAGGACGGTAAACCAGCGTTCGAAGCGTTGTAAAGGTCTGCTGAGGTGGGCGGGGACCAGGGCAAACGCCTTCGACGATTTCGCCGGGCCGCGCGGTGGCGTAGCTGTCCACAATGGAGTCAGGGAATCGCCGGTCCGCTGGTCGCCGTGTCCTTTGTGTTCCGATTCGCGGACGTGGCGGATGGAGCAACGGCGTGCGCCGATCGGTATCACATATGTGAACTACGATCACGTTTCTGAATTGTTATCAGTGCTGCCTTGCCCGCCTTTTTGCGGCGTGTGAGTGTGGTTGCCGCTGGCTGGACTGGACCTACGAAAGAGGCGACCGGCAATGACGCAGACAGCCCCGGCGCGGCACATCAGCCGAACCACCTTGTACTTCTTCGGCGCGCTCGGCGGCATCCTCTTCGGCTACGACCTCGGCGTGATCTCCGGGGTGCTCCCGTTCATCGGGAAACTGTGGGCTCTGACCAGCTGGGACAAGGGCGTGATCACCGCCAGCCTGTCGGTCGGCGCCATCATCGGCGCGCTGTTTTCGAGCCGTGCCAACGAGGCGCTCGGCCGGCGCCGCACGATCATGGTCGCCGCGGCGATCGTCATCGTGGGCACGGTGGCGGCGAGCTTCTCGCCGACGTTCACGCTGCTGGTGTTTTCGCGCCTGATCATCGGGCTGGGGATCGGGCTTTCCTCGTCGACCGTCCCGACGTATCTGTCCGAACTGGCCCCGGCGCGGTTGCGCGGCGCGATGGGCGCGCTCAACCAGATCTTCATCGTCTCCGGCATCCTGATCGCGTTCCTGGTGAGCTACTGGCTCGGGCCGGTTTCGGGGTGGCGCTGGATGTTCGCCGGCGCGATCGTGCCCGCGGTGATCCTGCTCATCGGGCTGGTGTTCCTGCCGGAGACGCCGCGCTGGCTGGTCAAGAACGGCCAGGAGGAGGAAGCCCGGCGGGTGCTCGCGAGCGCGCACGGCAACACCGTGAACCTCGACGAGGAGATCGCGACCATCCAGGAGGTCATCCGGCTGGACACCGAGGTGAAGCCGCGCATCCGTGACCTGTTCTCCGGCTTCGTGCGGCCGATGCTGGTCGTGGCGCTGCTGCTCGCGATCGGCCAGCAGTTCAGCGGCGTCAACGCGATCAACGCCTACTTCCCGACGATGCTCATCGGTCTCGGCTTCGCCACGCAGGCCGCGCTGCTGTCCGGTGTGCTGCTGGGCGTGACGAAGTTCCTGTTCACCGCGTGGGTCGTGTTCGTGGTGGATCGCTGGGGCCGCAAGCCGCTGCTGCTCATCGGCAACGTGATCATGGTGCTCACGCTGGTGGCGGCCGGGCTCGTCGTGCTCAACGTCCACGACACCGGGCTGCGCGGCATCCTGATGCTGGTGATGATGGTGCTCTACCTGGTCGGCTACGAGCTCGGCTGGGGCGCGGTCGTCTGGGTGATGATGTCCGAGGTGTTCCCGCTGAAGTTCCGCGCGACGGGCATGGGCGTCAGCAGCGTGGTCCTCTGGGCGGCGACGGGCATCGTGAGCGCGGTGTTCCCGATCATCTCCGACCCGAAGTCGCTCGGCATCGGCGGTTCGATGTTCCTGTTCGCCGGGGTCAACGTCGTGCTGTTCGTGCTCACCAAGTGGCTGGTGCCGGAGACGAAGGGGCGCACCCTGGAGCAGATCGAGCTCGACCTGCGGGCGCGGCAGGGAATGCGCGTGAAGAGCTGACCCCCGGGTGGAGCTCCGAACTCGTGGCAAGGCCGGGCAGTTAGCTGCGGCAGCGAGCCGTCAAGCTGCCCGATTGGCCCGGTTTCTGGTGGCGTTGACCGCTTGCGCGGCAGAGGAATCCTTAGCTACCCGGCCTTGGTCATTCGAGGCACCCAGCCGTCAGTGTGCGGAAGCGGGAACGAGGCCGAGTTTGCCGGCGAGGCGTCCGATCCAGGCTTCGACCTCTTCCGGCGAGCGGTCGGGCAGGCCGAAAATGGTCTCGGTGACGTCCAGGGAGTCCAGGTGGGCCAGGCGTTCCGGGTCCGGCCGTTCACCGAGCGCGCAGATCCGCGGCGCACCTTCGCGGCCTTCGGCGCGCCAGATCTCCTTCAGCAGCGCCACATGCCCGTCCAGGTCGGTGTCCGCCGGGGTGGTGATCCAGCCGTCGGCGTGCCGGGCGATCCAGCGGAACGTCTTCTCGGTCGGGCCGGCACCGAGCAGTACCGGGATGTGCGCCTGGACCGGCTTCGGCCACGCCCAGCTGGGTCCGAAGGAGACGAATTCCCCGTCGTACGAAGCTTCCTCCTCCGTCCACAACGTACTCATCGCTTCGAGGTACTCGCGCAGCACGGTGCGGCGCCGGTTCCCGGGCACGCCGTGGTCGGTCAGCTCGTCGACGTTCCAGCCGAACCCGGCGCCGAGCGTGACGCGCCCGCCGGAGAGGTGGTCGAGGCTGGCGATCGTCTTGGCGAGGGTGATCGGGTCGCTCTCGACCGGCAGGGCCACGGCGGTGGAGAGCCGGATCCGCGTGGTGACCGCGGCCGCCGTCGCCAGCGCGACCCACGGGTCGAGGGTCCGGCTGTAGCGGTCGTCGGGCAGGGACGCGTCGCCGGTGCGCGGGTGCGGGGACTCGCGTTTCACCGGGATGTGCGTGTGCTCGGGGACGTAGAACGTGGCGAAGCCCGCGGCCTCCGCGGCGCGCGCCGCGGCCGCCGGGGTGATCCCCCGGTCGCTGGTGAACAGCACGATTCCGTAGTCCACGCGAGGAGCGTATTAGAACGTGTTTCAGTTTTCAAGCCGGTAGCGAGGTCGCGCCGGGTGTTCGGCCGGGTATTTTCGCGCCGGAATCAGGGCGGGAGCAGGGCGAACCTGCTGCATCCATTGTGGACGCACAGCCGCGGTGTCCCAGTCCGTGGAACGCGCCGACGCGGCGGGATGGCGTGGGCGGGTCCGGTTCCGATACTGTGGACCACAGGTCGAGAGGCGCTGCAACGGACCACCGCGTCCGCCACGCTCGATCGGAACCATTTCGGCAAGGGCGCCTCCCGGACAAGGGAGGCTGCAGGTGAACCCGTTAACCCCGCAAGAGTCCGACGCCACCGCGCGCCTGCGCGAGCTGCTCGACCAGCGGGTGGCGGTGCTGGACGGTGCCTGGGGCACCATGCTGCAGGGCGCCGGGCTCACCCCGGACGACTACCGCGGCGACCGCTTCGGCGGCCACACCCACGACGTCAACGGTGACCCCGACCTGCTCAACCTCACCCGCCCGGACGTCATCCTCGACGTGCACCGCCAGTACCTGGCCGCGGGCGCGGACGTCACGACGACGAACACCTTCACCGCCACCAGCATCGGCCAGGCCGACTACGGGCTCCAGGCGCACGTCCACGAGATGAACGTCCGCGGCGCGCAGCTGGCCCGCCAGGCCGCCGACGAAGCGGGCGGGCGGTTCGTCGCCGGCTCGATCGGCCCGCTCAACGTCACCCTCAGCCTGTCGCCCAAGGTCGAGGACCCGGCGTACCGGGCGGTGACGTTCGAGCAGGTCAAGGCCTCCTACGCCGAGCAGATCGCCGGGCTCGCCGAAGGCGGCGTCGACCTGCTGCTGATCGAGACGATCTTCGACACGCTGAACTGCAAGGCCGCGATCGCCGCCGCCCGCGAGGTCGCCCCGCACCTGCCGCTGTGGATTTCCGTGACCATCGTCGACCTGAGCGGCCGGACGCTGTCGGGGCAGACCGTCGAGGCGTTCTGGAGTTCCGTCGAGCACGCGAAACCGCTGGTCGTCGGCGTGAACTGCTCGCTCGGCGCCGAGGAAATGCGCCCGCACGTCGAGGAGCTCTCGCGGATCGCCGACGCCTACGTCGCCTGCCACCCCAACGCCGGCCTCCCGAACGCGTTCGGCGGCTACGACCAGACGCCCGACGAGACCGCCGGGCTGATCGGCGGGTTCGTCCGCGACGGCATGGTCAACCTGGTCGGCGGCTGTTGCGGCACCACCCCGGCCCACATCGCGAAGATCGCCGACGCGACGAAGGGCCTCGCGCCGCGCGAGGTCCCCGCGCCGCGGACCCACACGCGGTTCAGCGGGCTGGAGCCGTTCGGCATCGGCCCCGACACCGGGTTCGTGATGATCGGCGAACGCACCAACGTCACCGGCTCGAAGCGGTTCCGCCGGCTCATCGAGTCGGGCGACCACCAGGGGGCCGTCGACGTCGCACTGGAGCAGGTCCGCGGCGGGGCCAACCTGCTCGACGTCAACATGGACGCCGACCTGCTCGACAGCGAGGAGGCGATGACGACCTTCCTCAACCTGATCGCCACCGAGCCCGAGGTCGCCCGCATCCCGGTGATGGTCGACAGCTCGAAGTGGAGCGTCCTCCAGGCCGGCCTGCGCTGCCTGCAGGGCAAGGGCGTGGTCAACTCGATCAGCCTCAAGGAGGGCGAAGAGTCGTTCCTCGCCCAGGCCCGCACCATCCGGGACTACGGCGCCGGCGTCGTCGTGATGGCCTTCGACGAGCAGGGCCAGGCCGACACCGCCGACCGCAAGGTGGCGATCTGCGGCCGCGCCTACGACCTGCTGACGCAGAAGGCGGGCTTCGCCGGCGAGGACATCATCTTCGACCCGAACGTCCTCGCCGTCGCCACCGGCATCGTCGAGCACAACGGCTACGCGAAGGCGTTCATCGACGCGCTGCCCCGGATCAAGGAGCGCTGCCCCGGCGCGCGGACCAGCGGCGGCATCTCGAACCTGTCGTTCTCGTTCCGCGGCAACGACGTCGTGCGCGAGGCGATGCACTCGGCGTTCCTGTACTACGCCGTGCAGGCCGGGCTGGACATGGGCATCGTCAACGCCGGCCAGCTCGCGGTGTACCAGGACATCCCCGCCGAGCTCCTCGAACTGGTCGAGGACGTGCTCTTCGACCGCCGCGAGGACGCCACCGACCGGCTGGTGAGCTTCGCCGAGAACGTGAAGGGCAGTGGCACCAAGCGCGTCGTCGACCTGTCCTGGCGCGAAGGCACGGTGCGGGAGCGGCTCTCGCACGCGCTCGTCCACGGCATCGTGGACTTCATCGAAGACGACACCGAAGAGGCGCGGCAGGAGATGGCCCGGCCCCTCGAGGTGATCGAAGGCCCGCTGATGGACGGCATGAAGATCGTCGGCGACCTCTTCGGCGCCGGCAAGATGTTCCTGCCGCAGGTGGTCAAGAGCGCCCGCGTGATGAAGCGCTCGGTCGCCTACCTCGAGCCGTTCATGGAAGCCGAAAAGGAAGAGGCCCGGCTGGCCGGCCGCGCGGCGGTCTCGAACGGCCAGGGCAAGGTCGTGCTCGCCACGGTGAAGGGCGACGTGCACGACATCGGCAAGAACATCGTCGGCGTCGTCCTCGGCTGCAACAACTACGAGGTGATCGACCTCGGCGTGATGGTGCCGGCGGCGAAGATCCTCGACACCGCCGTCGCCGAAGGCGCCGACGCGGTCGGGCTGTCCGGGCTGATCACGCCGTCGCTGGACGAGATGGTCGCGGTCGCCACCGAGATGCAGCGCCGCGGCCTGAAGATGCCGCTGCTGATCGGCGGCGCGACGACGTCCCGCCAGCACACCGCGGTCCGGATCGCGCCCGCCTACGACAACGCGACAGTGCACGTGCTCGACGCGTCGCGGGTGGTCGGCGTGGTGTCCGACCTGCTCGACCCGGACCGCTCGATCGTGCTGGCCGACCAGAACCGGACCGACCAGGACGCGCTGCGCGAGCAGCACGCGAACAAGCAGCGCCGCCCGATGCTCACCCTCGAGCAGGCCCGCGCGAACGCCGAGGGCGTGTCGTTCGACGACCTGCCGGCCCCGGAGTTCACCGGCGTCCGGGTCGTCGAGCCGGACCTGACCACGCTGCGCGAGATGATCGACTGGCAGTTCCTGTTCCTCGCCTGGGAGCTCAAGGGCAAGTACCCGGCGATCCTGGAGCAGCCGGTCGCCCGTGAGCTGTTCGACGACGCGAACACCCTGCTCGACCAGATCGTCGCCGACGGCAGTCTGCGCGCGAAGGGCGCGTACGCGTTCTGGCCGGCGCACAGCGAGGGCGACGACATCCTGCTCGACGGCGAGTACGCGCACATCCGGTTCCCGATGCTGCGGCAGCAGACGTCGAAGCCGGCCGGCCGCGCGAACCGCTGTCTCGCCGACTACGTCGCTCCCGGCGGCGACCACCTCGGCGGGTTCGCGGTCGCCATCCACGGCGCCGAGGACCTCTCCGCGAAGTACGAGGCCGAGCAGGACGACTACCGCGCGATCATGGTCAAGGCGCTGGCCGACCGGCTCGCCGAGGCGTTCGCCGAGCACATCCACCTGCGGGCGCGGCGCGACTGGTTCGAGCCGGACGCCGAACCGCTGCTGGCGGACCTGCACGCGGAGCGCTTCCGCGGCATCCGCCCAGCGCTGGGCTACCCGGCCAGCCCGGACCACAGCCAGAAGCGCGAGCTGTTCGAGCTCCTGGAAGCGGACGAGCTGGGCATGGGCCTGACCGAGTCGTTCGCGATGACCCCGGCGGCGAGCGTGTCCGGCCTGATCTTCGCGCACCCGGACTCGAAGTACTTCACCGTCGGGCGGCTCGCCCGCGACCAGATCGAGGACTACGCGCGCCGCAAGGGCGTCGAGGTCGCCGAGGTCGAGCAGTGGCTGCGGCCGAACCTGGCCTACGAGCCCGAGGCGTAGTCCTTCAGCTCGATGTCCGTGGCGAACTTGTCGGTCGCCTTGAGCATCAGGCCGAGCAGGAAGCGGGACCTGAACGTCCAGTCCCGCAGCTTGATCCGCAGCGGTGACGGCGGCGCGAGGAACGGGCCCGCGCTGCCGCGCCGCGAGACCTTGGCGTAGCCGCGGAACTGCTCCTCGTAGCGGGCGAAGGCGACCCGGTGGTCGCCGTCGGCCGCGAGCAGCTCGCCGGCGAGCACGTAAGCGCCGACGATCGCCAGGCCGGTCCCGAAGCCGCCGAGGGTGTTGCCGTAGGCGGCGTCCCCGAGCAGCACGACGCGGCCGCGGGAGTAGTGGTCGATCGTGACGCGGCTGAGCGAGTCCAGGTAGAACTCGCGGGCATCCGGCAGCTTGGCCATCAGCTCGGGCACCCGCCAGCCGGCGCCCTGGTAGGCGTCGATCAGCAACTGCCGCTGCTTGTCCGTGTCCGTGCGGTCGTAGTCCAGTTCCGGCGAGGCGAACACGAAGAACGCCGACGCCTTGGGACCGCCGACGGCGGCCATGCGGCCCGGCTCGTTGTACATCACCGGCTCGGCGTCGCCGAAGCCTTCGCCGAGCTCGGCCAGGGCGTAGTAGTGCCCGAGGAACTCGACGTAGTCGCGTTCCGGGCCGAAGGCCAGCCGCCGGACGTTCGAGTGGATCCCGTCGGCGCCGACGACGAGGTCGAACCGGCGTGGCCCGGCGTGCGCGAAGGTGACGTCGACGCCGTCCGCCGTCTCGGTCAGCGACGTGATGGTGTCGCCGAAGAGGTACTCGCAGTGCGGGGCCGTGCGCTCGTACAGGATGGCCGCCAGGTCGCCGCGGCGGATCTCGATCTCGCCGCCGGTGAACTCGCCGGGGATCACCGCCCGTGGCCGCCCCTCGGCGTCGATGATCGTCTGGTCCTGCCCGCCGGTCTCCCACTTCCGGACCTCGTCGAGGATTCCCATCCGCTCCAGCACGGTCCGGTGGGTGGCGCCCTTGAAGTCGACGGCCTGTCCACCGGGCCGCACCGCCGGGGCGCGTTCGACGACGGTGACGGTGCAGCCGTGGCGGGTCAGCCAGTGGGCGAGGGCGGGGCCGGCGATGCTCGCGCCGGAGATCAGGACGGTGAGGTTCTTCATGCCGGACAGCGTCGCCGCCGCGGCTTACCGGTCACTGGCGAAGCGCTGACGGCGGCCGTCAGCGGTCCTACTCGACAGCGCCGTTCTGCGTCAGCAGCGTCTGGTACCAGGCGTCGTACGGGTGGTTCGTCGCCGGGTAGTTCGCCAGGGGCGTGGTCGCCTGGCCCGCCGAGTCGAAGTCCCAGCCGCGGACCAGCTTGCCCGACTGGCGCGCCGAGGCGATGAACGCCGACTCCGACGCCGGCGCGCCGTAGAACAGCGCCCCCTGCTGGAGTTCCGCGCTGTCGCCCTTCTGGAACTCGTCGAACGCGACCTGCCGGTAGCGGATCCGGTCCCCGGCGACGAGGTCGGTGTCGGCCCGCAGGGTCTGCGCCGGGGTCGGGCCGTCCGCGCCGGTCCACACGGTGACCCGGCGGCCGCCGCTGGTGGCCGTGGCCTGGGGGAACCGCGCGTCGGACGTCTTGGCGTTGCCCGTCCACGCGACCGTCGTGCCCGAGAGCACGCCGTCCCAGCTCCAGTTCTGGCTGCTGCTCTGGCTGCGGTGGATCTCGCGCAGCCGCGTCCCGGCCGGGTCGGTGAAGGCGACGGTCGGCAGCACGCCGTTGTCGTACTGGTGGCTGGCCTGCCAGGTGATCTCGCCGTCCGCGCCGAGCTTGCCGACGTGGTACCAGAGCGTGGTCGCGCCCGGCGACTGGTGCACCTCGACGAGGTCGCCGTTGTCGTTCAGCGCCACGGCGGGCGTCTGGCCGCTGTCGTACTTCCCGTGCCGCAGCCAGGTCACCCGTCCGTCGTCACCGTAGGTCCCGGTCCAGTACCAGAGCGCGCCGGCGCCGGAGTCGTGCACCTCGACGATCTGGCCGCGGCCGTTCAGCGCGACCGCCGGGTGGTAGCCGACGTCGCGCTTGTACTCGGCCCGCGTCGTGCCGTCGCCGGAGAGCAGGGGCAGCACCCGCCCCCGCAGCGCGTCCACGGCCGGCTGGCCCGCGGGGTAGTCCTTCGCGCGCAGCAGGCGGCCGCCGAACACCGACTCCAGCTCCTGGTTGAGCGCGGGCAAGTTGCCCGCGGCGAAGGACGGGTTGTCGGTCAGGTCGTCCTTGAGGTCGAGCATGACGACGATCGGCGCGGCGGCCGGGTGCCCGGCCGACCACGTGTTCACCACGGCCAGCCAGTCGCGGAGGTTGTTCGACGCCGGGTTGCCGCCGCCGTGGTCGACGAGGTTGCCGGGCGAGTCGTGCCCGACCGCGTAGTCGTGGGCCGTGGCGTAGCCGTTGTCGTGGACGTCGAGCTCGAGGAACCGGACGCCGTGGTCGAGCTGGTACGCGAGGGAGTTCTTGGCGCCGTCGACGTCGCCCGAGTAGCTGTTGTGGGTCGCCCGGAACACGGAGCCGGTGAACGGCGGGCTCGCGGCGCCGGCCGTCGCCGGGGTGAGTACCGCGGCCACCAGCGCGGCGACGACAGGCGTGGACCAGCGGGTCATCCTCGGATCCTCACGTCGGGGAACAGGCGTGCCCATCCTGGCCGGGCGGCGGGGAGCTGTCTCGAATTCCAGGGGAACTTCGCGGAACACGAGGGGAACACCTAGAAGCCGCAGCCGCGCACTACGCGGCCCAGGAACGCCGACGACCACCACCTGAGCCCGGTATTCTTCCGTCCCATGGCGGCGGAGCACGTGATCGTGACGTCCACGACGGACTCGGAAGCGGCAGCCGGGGAGCTGGCCGCGCGGGTGGTCGACGAGCGGCTGGGGGCCTGTGCCCAGGTCGTCGGCCCGATCACCAGCGTCTACCGGTGGGAAGGCGCGGTGCGGACCGACCGGGAGTGGCGCGTCGAAATCAAGACGACCGCGGACCGGGTGCCCGCACTGGCCGAACGCCTCGGGCAGCTGCACGGCTACGACCTGCCCGAGGTGATCGCCACCCCGATCGTCGGCGGCAGCGTGGAGTACCTGGCCTGGCTGACCGCCGAAACCCGTGGCCAGGACCCGTTTCCTGGCTAGTGCTCGTGGCCCGGCTCAAGCGCCCCAATGTGGCGTTGGGTGCGTTGGATGCACCGAACGCCGCTTTGGGTGCGTTGGATGCACCGAATGCCGCGTTGGGTGCGTTGGATGCACCGAACGCCACATTGGGGATTTTTCATCCTGGTTTGTGCTGGTCGGGGTGGGTTGACAGGGTCTGGTAGTGGTCAGGCCGTGGCGTGCCGGGCGGTGTCGCGGGCGCT
>NZ_JBFBBN010000076.1:0-11755 GCF_040682715.1 Amycolatopsis sp. NPDC051128
GGCGGGCCGGGGGGGGCCCCCCCCGACCCCCCGCCGCCCGTTGACCGACCCGCGGGTCAGCCTGAACCCTCCCGCTCAACGTCCGTGAATGTCGCATTGAGGGACTTGAAGTCCCTCAATGCGACATTCACGGCTTTCGGTCGGCGGGTCAGGCCAGGCGCTGGGCCGCCGCGGCGGCGGGACTCGTGGTCAGTTTCTCCAGCAGTCCGATGAGGACGGTGCGCTCCTCCGGCGTCAGCGACGCCGCCCAGGCCTGTTCTCGTGTGTTGTGCGCCTGGTAGGCGTCGGTGACCGCGGTGTGGCCCGCTTCGGTGAGCGCCAGCTCGACCGCGCGGCGGTCGTGGGGGACCTGGGCGCGGGTTACCAGCCCGTCCCGTTCCAGGGTCTTGACCAGCGCCGACACCGCGGCCCGGCTCATCCCGGCGAGCCGGGCCGTGTGCCGGGACTCGAGCGGGCCGGCCAGCCACAACACGAACAGCACCCGGAACCCGCCCCAGCTCAGGCCGCGCGGCCGGTGCACCGTCGACTCCCAGTCGTAGACCAGCGCGCCGGCCAGCCGGTGCAGGGTCAGGCCGAGGCGCATCGCGACCGGGTCGGTCGCGGGCAGCTCGGCTCGCGTCTTCCCGATCGCGTAGTCGACGAACGAGAGGTAGTCCAGGTCGGCCGGTCGGTCGGTCATGCGGCCCACGTTAGGCGATCGAGGGTTCCCCGCGGCGGTTCGGCGGGCTAGCCTGACCCCAGGATAGTCAAACCTTTGACGATCAAGGAGCTCTCGCCGTGACGAAGAAAGCCTTCGCCTCTTCGGCCGACCTGGCGGAGAAAGCGCAAACCCTCGAAGTGCTCGCGGACGGCGTCTACGCGCTGACGGCGGAGGGCGACCCGAACATCGGCGCGATCGAGGGCGAGGACTTCCTCGTCTGCTTCGAGGCGCTGGCCACGCCCGTGGCGGCCCGCGAGTGGCTCGCGAAACTGCGGGAGCACACCGGCAAACCCGTGCGCTACCTGGTGCTGAGCCACTACCACGCGGTGCGCGTGCTCGGCGCGTCGGCGTTCGACGCGGACGTGATCGTCGCGCACGAGAACACCCGTGCCCTGGTCGCCGAGCGCGGCAAGGAGGACTGGGAGAGCGAGTTCGGCCGGATGCCGCGGCTGGCGAAGGGCGCCGAATCGGTGCCGGGGCTGACCTGGCCGACGCTGACCTTCTCCGACCGGCTCACCATCGATCTCGGCGGCGACCGCGGCGACCTCGTGCTGCAGTACTGCGGGCGCGGCCACACCGAAGGCGACCTGGTGGCCTGGCTGCCGCGGCAGAAGATCCTCTACGCCGGCGACCTCGTGGAGGCGGAAGCCGCGCTGTACACCGGTGACGCCTTCCACCGCGACTGGGCGTCGTCCACTTTGGACCGCGTCGCCGCGTTCGGAGCCGAGGTGCTCGTCGGCGGCCGCGGCGGGGTGAGCCGTGGGGCGGCGGCGGTGGAGGCCGCGATCGCGCAGACCCGGCACTTCCTGACCACGATGATCCGCGAGGTCGGCGCGGTCCACGACGCCGGCGGCGCGCTCAAGGAAGCCTTCGAACGGACACGCGCGGCCCTCGAAGGCCAGTACGGGCACTGGCCGATCTTCGAGCACTGCCTGCCCTTCGACGTCTCCCGGCTCTGGGACGAGCTGTCCGGCATCGAGCGGCCGGTGGTGTGGACGGCCGAACGCGACCGCGAAGTCTGGGACCAGCTGCAGGACTGAGCGATGACGGTCGCCGTTCTCGGCAGCGGACCGGTCGGTCAGACGGCCGCGCTGCTGCTCGCGCGCTGGGGCGTGCCGGTGGTGCTCGTCGACGAGCACGAGCGGCGTGATCCCTTGGGGTCCAAGGCCATCTGCCAGCAACGGGACACCCTGGACGTGTGGGCATCGCTCGGCGCGGGGTGCCTGGCCGAGGAAGGCCTCACCTGGACGACCGCGCGGACGTTCCACCGGGACACCGCGCTGTTCTCGCTGAAGCTGCCGGACGGCGGGTCCGCGCTCCCGCCGTTCGTCAACCTGTCCCAGGCCCGCGTCGAAGAAGTCCTGGACGGGTTGATCGCGCGGCAGCCGCTGATCGACGTCCGGCGCGGCCACCGCGTCACCGGCCTGACGCAGCCTGGCTGCGTCGAAATCGACTGCGAGACGCCGGACGGGCCGCGCCGGATCGAGGCGGACTACGCGATCGCCTGCACCGGCGCGCACGGCGACGCGGTGCGGCGGGCCCTCGGGCAGCACCTGGCCGGGGTCTCGTTCCGGGACCTGTTCCTGATCTGCGACATCCGGGCCGACCTGGCGGGCTGGGCGGCGGAGCGCCGCTTCTACTTCGACCCGCCGTGGAACCCCGGGCGGCAGGTGCTGATCCATCCGTGTCCCGGCTCGCAGTTCCGCATCGACTGGCAGGTCCCCGAGGACTACGACCTCGCCGCCGAGGAGTCGGGCGGGGCCCTGGAGGCTCGGATCCGGGCGATCATCGGGCCGGCGCCGTACGAGGTCGTCTGGCGCTCGGTGTACCGGTTCCACACGCGCCTGGTCTCGCGGATGCGGGTCGGGCGGGTGCTGCTGGCCGGGGACTGCGCGCACCTGGTCGCGCCGTTCGGGGCGCGCGGGCTCAACTCGGGCGTCGCGGACGCGGAGAACGCGGCCTGGAAGCTGGCCTGGGTCCTGCGCGGGCACGCGGGGGAGGCGCTGCTGGAGAGCTACCACACCGAGCGGCACGCGGCGGCCGTGGAGAACGCCGAAGTGACGACGGCGACGATGGACTTCCTGGTGCCGCAGGACGAAGAGCGGCGCCGGTACCGCGAGGACGTCCTCACGCGGGCGGCCCACGACCCGGCGGTCCACCCGCGGGTGGATTCGGGACGGCTGGCCGAGCCGTTCTGGTACGCGGACTCGCCGTTGACGACACCGGACCCGCGGCGCCCGTTCACCGGACGGCCGCCGCGCGGCGCGTTGCCGCCGCCCGGCCCGGGGATCCTCCTGCCGGACGTGACCGTCCCGAGTGGACGGTTGCGCGACCTGGCGCGGCAAGGGTTCCTGCTGCTCACGACCCCGGGCGTGGCGGCCTTGGGAATGCGGTCGGCGGAGATCCCGGTGGGCGGCGCGCTGGGCGCGCGGCCGGGCGAGGCCTGGCTGGTCCGCCCGGACGCGTACGTCGCGGCGGTCCTGCCGGAGCCGACCGCGGCGGCGGTGCGGAACGCTCTCTGCCACTGCTTGCCGTGAGTTACTCGACAGCGGATGAATTACTACCTTAAGTTACGGGTCGGAACACGTGCGGGTAGCCTGGGAGGGGACCCGCGGACGCCTGCCGGACCCGGTGGCCGCCGGTGACCGAAGGCGGCCTTCCTGCCGACCGGCTTCGGGAATGTCCAGGTCACGACGTCAAAACGTCTCTTGTTCGCGCGTAGCGTTCCGGGATACATCGACCGTGCGCGCACATATCACCCCCGGGCCGGAAGATCAAGTGGCCTCCGGCCCTGACAAGTCAGGCCGGTTGCCCGGAGTAATGAGCGCCTCCGAGGTCGCACACTCTTCGTAACGGTTCACCAGGGCCGCATCAGCTTCCCACTTCCCGTAACGAACTCCAGGAGATCTCCAATGCGCAAGATCAGCAAGCGATCCGCAGTCGTCCTCGGCGCCGTCGGTCTCACCGTCGTGGCCGGGGTCGCCTACGCGGCCTGGCTCAGCAACGGCGCGGGCTCCGGCTCGGTCACCTCGACCACCTCGATCGAGTCGACCATCGGATCCGCCAGCCTGGGCACGCCCCTCTACCCCGGCGGCGGGACCGACTTCACGGTGACGATCGACAACCCGAACAGCTACCCGATCGTGGTCAACTCGATCAGCGCCGGGTCGTCCGCCCTGGTGAACTCGTGCGCCGCCGGGACCGTCACCAGTGCCGCGGTCACCCCGCTCACCTCGATCGCCGCCGGCGGGACCGGTACCTACACGCTGCACGCGACGATGGCCGCCACCGCCACCGACGCCTGCAAGAGCCAGACCTTCACGCTGCCCCTGACCGCCACGCTCGCCTCGAACGCCTGATGACCCCGGCGGGGCGGCGTTCGCGCCGCCCCGCCCTTCCCCGGAAGGACACCATGTCCAGATGGCGGTTCGGCGTTCCGGCCGGCGCGCTCGTGGTGCTCACATGGCTCGTCGTGGGCCTGTCGGCAGCAGCGCCGGCCGCGAACAGCAACGGCATCAAGCAGTTCACGATCTCCGACGTGCCCGGCCGGGCCACCGCACTGGTGCCCGGCGCGACGGGCACCCGATGGGTGCGGCTCGGCAACGCCGAGAACTTCCCGATCCTCGTCCAGACGCTCGGCACGACCGTCGGCCGGCCCGTCGACGGCGGCGGGCGGCCCGTCCCGGCCTGCCCGGCTTCGTCGGTCAAGGTCGACGCGCTCGCCGCGCCGGTCACGGTCCGCGGCAACGGCACCGCCGACGTCGCCCTCACCACCCACATGGTCCCCGACGCGCCGAACGCGTGCCGCGGCCTCACCTTCCCCCTTACGTACACCGGAACGGCGGTCAAGTCATGAAGAACCCCACCCTGCGCCGCGTGCTCGTGGTCACCACGGCGGTCAGCGCGTCGCTGGGCGGCGGGATCGCCGTCGCGGCGTGGACGAGCTCCGGCTCCGGCGCGGCGACGGCGAAGGCCACCACGGCCAGCGCGCCGACCACCGGCACGGCCTCGGCGATCACCTCGGGTCTGCTCTACCCCGGCGCCACCGGCACCGCCAAGCTCCTGGTCAACAACCCCAATCCCTATCCGGTGGTGGTGACCAGGGTGGCCGCCGGGACCGGGGCACCGACCGGTTCCGGCGGTATCGGCACCTGCACCACGACCGGCGTTTCGTGGCAGGTCCAGACCCCGCAGAGCGCGGTACCCGCCGGCGGGAGCACGACGCTCACCCTGACCGACGCGGTCGCGATGGGGTCCACTGTGGACGACGGCTGTCAGGGCGCGGTGTTCTCGATCCCGGTCGTCGTGACGGTGGCGAGCTCATGAGCCGGATCCTGCTCGCCGCCGGCATGGCCACCGTGGCCTGTGCGCTGGCGATCACCGGCCTGGTCGCGGTCGGCGACGCGAAAGCCGAAGCCGCCTGGCTCAAGACCGGTGCCGGCGCCTCGGCGGCGAAAGCCGTCATGCTGGCCGTCCCCGGCCCGCCGGCCGTGACCGCCAAGAGCTGCACCGGCAGCCCCTACTCGATCTCGCTGAGCTGGAGCTACACCGGCAGCCTGCCGCCACAGTTCGAAATCTACGGCGCGACCAACAAGAACGGGACACCCGCGATCATCGGGACTTCGACGGCCACCGCGGTCACCCTCACCGGCCTGACCGCGAGGCCCGCGGTCCTCAGCGTCCGCGCCTCGGCGGGCAGCTGGCACAGCGTCCGGTCGACGGAGACGGACGGATGCTGACCACCGAGACCGGCGACCGCGGCCTCCCGGGTTTTCTCACCCTGTTTCTCACTCACGACCGGCCGCGGCAGTCCGCTTGGCGGTGGACTCGCGGACCACGAGCGAGGTCGGCACGATCAGCGGCTCCTCCGGCTGGGGCACCCCGCCCAGCCGGGCCAGCAGCCGGCGGGCCGCCGCCTCGCCCATCTCCCGCAGGGGCTGGCGGATCGTCGTGAGCGGTGGCTGGGTGTGCGCGGCCAGGGGGATGTCGTCGAAGCCGATCACGGCGACGTCCGCCGGCACCGCGCGCCCGGCTTTCCGGAGCCCGGCGAGCACCCCCACCGCCATCAGGTCGTTGTGCGCGAAGACCGCGTCGAACTCCGGACCCGTTTCCAGGAGCTGGAGGATCGCGGCTTCGCCGCTTTCGCTCATGAAGTCGCCTTCGATGATCAGCCGCGGGTCGAGCGTCAGGCCGGCGTCGCGCACGGCGTCGTGGAAGCCGTTGAGGCGGTCGCTCGCGCAGCCGAAGTCGCGCGGCCCGGTGACCATGGCGAGCCGGGTGCGGCCGGTGTCCAGCAGGTGCCGGGCCGCGGCCGCGCCGCCCTGCCGGTTGTCCGTGCCCACCGACGGGAACGCGGGACGGCGGCCGCGGTCGTCGATCACCACGACCGGCAGCCCGGAGTCGTGCAGCACGCGCAGGTGCCGCACCGCCTCCGGCGGTTCCACCAGCAGCAGGCCGTCGAACGCCTTCGCCGACACCTTCCGGGAGAACCCGTCCAGCGAGTCGGCGCCCCGGTTGGTCGTGCTCAGCAGCAGGCCGTAGCCCGCCGACTCGACGACGTCGGCGACGCCCTGCAGCACCTCGCCCGTCCACGGCCAGGTCAGCCCCGGCACCAGCATCCCGACCGTGCGGGTCACGCCGCGGGCCAGCCCGACCGCGCCGGCGCTGGGGATGTACCCGGTCGCGGCGATCACCTCGCGCACCCGGACCGCGGTCGCCGCGTCGACATCGGCCTTGTTGTTGAGCACTCTCGACACGGTCGTCTTGCTCACCCGCGCGCGGCGGGCGACCTCGGCGATCGTGACGCGCATCCGTCCTCCCGATCCGGGGATGGCCAGCCCGGTGCTGCCAAGGTACTCGCCCACGGGCCCGTCGTGACCGGTGCGAGATCGATCAAGTCCGGTGGACATTCCCCGCGTCGCCGGTCCGCCACGCCGTCCGGCGACGTCCCGAGCCGGTGTTCCCGCCCGTCGGATGTCCGATGTGGACAGTGCGGGCTCCCGCGCGGTCCGCCGCCTCGCCGTGCTGAGATGACGACGTGATCCTCGACCCGGGTGTGCTGCTCCTGCTCGTGCTCGCCGGTGTCGGCGCCGGCCTGACCGGCGCCATCGCCGGGCTGGCCTCGCTCGTCTCCTACCCCGCCCTGCTCGCCGCCGGCCTGCCGCCGGTGACCGCGAACGTCACCAACACCGTCGCCATGCTCGGCACCACCGCCGGCGCCGCCGCAGGGGCGCGGCCCGAGCTCGCCGGGCAGCGGCCGCGGCTCGTGCCGCTCTGCCTCATCACCACCGCCGGCGGCGCGTGCGGCGGGATCGTGCTCCTGCTGACCCCGGCCGGCGCGTTCACCGTGATCGTGCCGTGGCTGATCGGCGGCGCGTCGCTGGTGCTGATCGCGGGCCCGCGGCTGCGGCGGCTGGCCGAAGGCGCCGAGCACCACGGCCTGCGCCCGGCGACCGGCGTCGCCGCGTTCTTCATCGGCGGCTATGGCGGCTACTTCGGCGCCGCCGCCGGCGTGCTCATGCTCGCCCTGCTGGTGTCGGTGTGGAGCCAGCCGCTGGCCCGGACGAACGCGGCGAAGAACCTGGTCACCGGCTCGGCGAACCTCCTCGCCGCGATCGTCTTCTCGGTCACCGGCAAGGTCGTCTGGCCGGCCGCGCTCGCCGTCTGCCTCGGCTCACTCGGCGGCGCGTGGCTCGGATCGACGCTCGTGCGCCACCTGCCGGCGACCCCGTTGCGGCTCGGGATCGGCGTCGCCGGGCTGGGTCTGGCGGCCGTGCTCGGCTGGCAGGCTTTCGCGGCTTGAAGCGAGTTCCACCGCCCCGTTGGCTGACGGCAGCCCCGTCAACGGGCATGATCGGCGGGGTATCGGCGAGCAGGAGACCCAGATGAGCATTGTCGGAACCAGGGTGGTCCGCCAGGAGGATCAGAATCTGATCACCGCGGGCGGCACCTACGTGGACGATCTGCGGGATGAAGCGCTGTCCGGCGCCGCGCACGCGATGTTCGTGCGAAGTCCGATCGCGCACGCGCGGATCGGCGGCATCGACGTGAGCGAGGCGAAGGCGGCACCGGGAGTGCTGGGCGTGTTCACCGCCGCGGACCTCGGGCTGGACCCGCACCCGGCGGGGCCGGTCCTCGAATCGTGGCTGGCCGACGACGTGGTGCGCTACGTCGGCGAACCCGTCGCGCTGGTCCTCACCGAAGAGCGCTACCAGCTGGCCGACGCGGCCGAGCTGGTCGACATCGACTACGAGCCCTTGGCCGCGGTCGCGACCATCGACGCCGCGCTGGCGGGCGAGACGCTGCTGTTCCCGGCGACCGGCAGCAACATCGTGCAGGTCAACGGCGCGGCGGAGTTCGACGACGCGATCTTCGAAGGCTGCGACGTCGTCGTCTCGCAGACCATCGTCAACCAGCGCGTCGCGCCCGCGCCGCTGGAGGTGCGCGGCGCCTCGTGCGCGTGGGGCGACGACGGCAGGCTGACGGTCTGGCTGTCCACACAGAACGCCCAGATCGCCCGGATGCAGCTGGCCGCGAGCCTCGGTGTCGGCGAAGAGTCCGTGCGCGTGATCGCGCCGGACGTCGGCGGCGGGTTCGGCGCGAAGATCGGCGCGGACCCCGAAGTGACCGTGCTCGGCTGGGCCGCCAAGCGGCTCGGGCGGGCGGTGCGCTGGGTCGAGTCGCGCAGCGAGAACCTGACGGCGATGACGCACGGCCGCGCGCAGCAGAACACGGTGACCATCGGCGGCAAGCGCGACGGCACCGTCCTCGCGTACCGCCTCGACGTCATCCAGGACACGGGCGCGTACCCGCGAGTCCTGTTCCTGCCGACGCTCACCGAGCTGATGGCCGTCGGCGTCTACCGGTTCCCCAAGGTGGAGACGCGCAGCCGCGCGGTGGTCACGAACACCACGCCGGTCGCGGCCTACCGCGGCGCGGGCCGCCCGGAGGCGACGGCAGCGGTCGAGCGGGCGATGGACATGTTCGCCGCGGAAGCCGGGCTGGACCCGGCCGAGGTGCGCCGGATCAACTTCATCCGGCCCGACGAGTTCCCGTACCAGACCCCGACCGGCGCGTCCTACGACACCGGCGAATACGCGGCGGCGCTGGACAAGGCCCTCGACGCCGCGGGATATGCCGGCCTGCGGGCCGAGCAGCGACGGCGGCGGGAGGCGGGCGACCCGGTCGAGCTGGGCCTCGGGATCGCTTCCTACGTCGAGATCACCGGTGGCGACGGCGGTGGCGAGAGCGGCCGCGTCGACATCCATCCCGACGGCTCGGTCGTCGCCTGGACCGGCAGCTCGCCGCACGGGCAGGGGCTCGGCACGTCGCTGGCGATGCTCCTGTCCGACCAGCTCGGCGTGCCGCTGGACAAGATCACCGTCCGCCACGGCGACACCGACGAGGTGCCGAAGGCGATCGGCACGTTCGGCTCCCGGTCGCTGCAGCTGGGCGGCTCGGCGATCCGGCAGGCGGCCGACGAGGTGATCGCGCAGGCCCGCGAGCTGGCGGCCGACCTGCTGGAAGCCGCGCCGGACGACCTCGAGCTCGACGCCGGACGCGGCGTCTGGCAGGTCCGCGGCGCGCCGTCGAGCACCGTGCTCAGCTGGGCTCAGGTCGCCGAAACCGCCGGCGAGGGCAAACTCTCGGCCGACGTCTGGTTCGGCGGCGGCGCGCCGACGTTCCCGTTCGGCGCGCACCTCGCGGTGGTCGAGGTCGACACCGAGACCGGCAAGGTCGAGCTGTGCCGGATCGTCGCCGTCGACGACGCCGGCCCGATCGTCAACCCGCTGACCTTCCGCGGGCAGCGCCACGGCGGCCTCGGGCAGGGCGCGGCGCAGGCCCTGATGGAGGTCGTCACCTACGACGAAGACGGCAACCCGACGACCGCGACACTGGCGGACTACTCGTTCGTCACCGCCGCCGAGCTGCCGGACTTCGAGCTCGTCGACATGGCCACCCCGACCGACCGGAACCTGCTGGGCGTCAAGGGAATCGGCGAGGCGGCGACGATCGGCTCGACGCCGGCGGTGCACAACGCCGTGATCGACGCGCTGAGCACGCGCGGCGTCACGCACCTGGACATGCCCACGACGCCGATCCGCGTCTGGGCCGCACTGGAAAAGGCTAAGGAGAACCAGCGGTGAAGGTCTCGATCGAGGTCAACGGGCGGCCGGTGGCCGAGGAGGTGCCGGACCGGACGCTCCTGGTGCACTTCCTGCGCGACACCGCCGGGCTCACCGGCACGAACATCGGCTGCGACACGACGTCGTGCGGCGCCTGCACGGTGCTGCTCGACGGCGAGTCCGTCAAGTCGTGCACGGTGCTGGCCGCACAGGCCGACGGGCACGCCGTCACCACCGTCGAAGGACTGTCGGACGGCACGGAAGACGGGCTGCACCCGGTGCAGCGGGCGTTCCGCGAGCAGCACGGCCTGCAGTGCGGGTTCTGCACGCCGGGGATGATCATGGCGTCGGTGTCGCTGCTGGCCGACAACCCGAAGCCCACCCGCGACGAGGTGCGGGCCGGGCTCGAGGGCAACCTGTGCCGCTGCACGGGCTACCACAACATCGTCAGCGCCGTGATCGACGCGTCGGGTCAGGAAGTGGACGGATGATCCCCGCCGAGTTCCGCTACCAGCGGGTGTCCACTGTGGACGAGGCGCTGGCCACGCTCGCCGAGCACGGCGACGACGCGAAGGTGCTGGCCGGCGGGCATTCCCTGCTGCCGCTGATGAAGCTGCGGCTGGCCGCGCCGGAGTACCTGGTGGACATCGGCCCGCTCGACGAGCTCCGGTACGTCCGGCTCGACGGCGAAGACGTCGTGATCGGCGCGCTGTCCCGCTACAGCGACCTGGAGCGCGACCCGGTGCTGCGCGAGCACGCGCCGCTGCTGGCGCACATCGCGGGCGAGGTCGGCGACCGGCAGGTCCGCCACCGCGGCACGCTCGGCGGCTCGCTGGTGCACGCGGACTCCGCGGCGGACCTGCCCGCGGCGGTGCTGGCCTCGGACGCCGTGCTGGTCGCGCGCGGTCCGTCGGGCGAGCGGCGGATCCCGGCGGCGGAGTTCTTCCTCGGCCCGTTCACGACACCGCTGGAGCCGGACGAACTGCTCACCGAGGTCCGGGTCCCTCGCCAGACCGGCGCCGGGTGGGGTTTCGAGAAGTTCACCCGCCGCGCGATCGACTGGGCGATGGTCGGGGTGGCCGTCGTCGGCGGCCGCGTCGGCCTGGTCAACATGGGCGGCGTGCCGCTGCGGGCGTCGGCCACGGAGGCCGCGCTGGCCTCGGGCGCGTCGATCGCCGAGGCGGCTGCCCTGGCGGCGGACGGGACGAACCCGCCGGACGAGCCGCACGCCACCGCGGAGTACCGCCGCCACCTGGCCCGGGTGCTCACCCGCCGGGGACTGACCACGGCGGCCGGCCGGGCTTGACCGGCCGTGAGGGGCACTCTCCCAAGGGTGCCCCTCACGGCTCCTTCGGACCAGCCGTGGGTCCGCCGGTGATCGCGACGGCCGATTTCCGCCAGCGCCGGGTATTCCGCCGACGGCAGGATCGACGTCGTGAAGACGGAAACCCTTGCGCACACGGCCATCGAGCCCGGCATCCTCTACTTCGGCACCCCGGTGGTCCTCATCTCGAGCACCAACGAAGACGGTTCGGCGAACCTGGCCCCGATGTCGTCGGCGTTCTGGCTCGGCTGGCGCGCGATGCTCGGGCTCGGCGCGCGCTCCAAGACCACCCAGAACGTCCTGCGGACCCGTGAGTGCGTGCTCAACCTGCCTTCGGACGCGCTCGCCGGTGCTGTCGACCGGCTGGCCCTGACCACCGGGTCGGACCCGGTGCCGCCCGGCAAGGAGAAGCGTGGGTACTTCCACGTCGCGGAGAAGTTCGAGCGGGCCGGGCTGACGCCGGTGCCTTCGGAGACCGTGGCGCCGCCGCGGGTCGCCGAGTGCCCGGTGGCGATGGAGGCAGTCGTCGAAGCCGTGCATCCGGTTGCGGACGAGGACCCGCGGCAGCGCGGCGGGATCGTGGCGATCGAGGTTCGGGTGCAGCGG
>NZ_JBFBBN010000076.1:11852-25791 GCF_040682715.1 Amycolatopsis sp. NPDC051128
CGGGTGTTCGTGCACGATTCCGTTCGGCTGCCCGGCAGCGACGACCGCATCGATCCGGACGCTTGGCGGCCGTTGATCATGAGTTTTCAGAAGCTTTACGGGCTGGGGCCGGAGGTTCATCCGTCGGCTTTGGCTCGGATTCCGGAGCGGCTTTATCGGGGGCCGGACATCGAGCGGGCTCGTGACGTTGTGTCGCGTTCTTGTGGCTGAGTTTGGAGATACGGCTTCGCTGCGGCGGGATCGTGGCGATCGAGGTGCGGGTGCAGCGGGTGTTCGTGCACGATTCCGTTCGGCTGCCCGGCAGCGACGACCGCATCGATCCGGACGCTTGGCGGCCGTTGATCATGAGTTTTCAGAAGCTTACGGGCTGGGGCCGGAGGTTCATCCGTCGGCTTTGGCTCGGATTCCGGAGCGGCTTTATCGGGGGCCGGACATCGAGCGGGCTCGCGACGTTGTGTCGCGTTCTTGTGGCTGGGTTTAAAGATACGGCTTCGCCGCGGCGTGGGGAATCGGCGCTGCTGTGGTTGCTTTGGGTTTGTGGTCGGCAGCGCCGATTCCCCACGCGACGGTTCCCCTGCCGCTGTTCTCGTTCGGGGTAAGTGTTGCGGTGCAAGGACAGTTGCCCGTTGCGGCTACCTGATCGTGTGATGAACGTGTGTTCATGTGCGGGTAGTGTTGGGGTCATGGACAGCAGTGCTGTGTGGCAAGCCGATGCGGTCGCTCTCGCCGACCGTATCGGTGAGCTGCTGGTGTCCATGCGGTCCGCCGAAGCCGAACTCGGTGCGCTGCTCGTCGAAATCGAGGCGCGCGGGGTGATGGAGTTGTTCGGGTATCGGTCTGTTGCCCGGTTGCTGGAGCATCTGGCTGATGTGTCGAAGCAGGCCGCCGATGTGATGGTGAAGCGAGCGCGGGCGGTGAACCCTGGCCAGAACCTCGACGGCAGTCCCGTTCCCGCGGTTGCTCCTGCCACCGGGGTCGCCGCCCGAAGCGGGGTGTTGAGCACTCCGATGATCGACACCATTGTCGGGGTCGTGCAGCAAGTCCCCGTCGAGCATCGCGACGAGGCTGAGGCGTCTCTGCTGGCCTTCGCCGCGGACGCCGGGCACAAGCAGGTCGCCGCGCTCGGCGCACGGATTCTGGCGCATCTTGTCCCGGACGGGCCGGAACCCGACGCCACCGAACCCACCACCCCGGGTCGGGAGGTGTCGTTGCGGCGGAAGAAGACCGGAATCTGGGAGTTGCACGGCAGGTTCGATGACGAGACCGGCACCCGCGCCAGCGCCCTGCTGGACTCCATGGCCGAACGCCGTGCCAGTGACGAGGGCCCGGATTTGCGGTCTCCGCAGGAACGCTACGGCGACGCCTTCTCCGACCTGCTCGACTTGGCGCTGAACTCGTCGGATCTGCCGGTGCAGGCCGGGGAACGAGCCCACGTCATGGTCACGGTCTCTCTCGCCGACCTGAAGTCCGGTGTCGGGCACGCGATCCTCGGTGACCTGGGGACGGTCTCCGCGGCCGAGGCCCGGCTGCATGCCTGTGACTGCGGGGTCATCCCGGCGGTCCTCGGCGGCAAGAACGAGCCGCTGAACCTCGGTAGGCTTCGCCGGACGGTCTCCACCAGACTGCGCCGCGCCCTCTACCTACGCGACCGGGGTTGCGCCTTCCCGGGGTGTCACCGGCCACCCCGGCACTGTCAGGGCCACCACATCCGGCATTGGGCCGAGGGCGGGCCGACCGACCTGCATAATCTGGTGTTGTTGTGTGGTCACCATCACCGGTTGCTGCACCGCTCCGGGTGGGACGTCCGCATCGCCGCCGACGGCCTCCCCGAATTCCTCCCACCAGTATTCCTGGACAAACACCGAAAACCCAGACGCAACAACCTCCACCAACCGGCAAACGACTTCAGGTCGCGTCGAGCTGGGTGAGCAGTGGCGCGAGCATCTTGATGCCCGCCGTCACCGCCGCTCGGCCCTTCGCCGAGCTGATCAGGGGTTGCTGCGTCAGCAGCGCCACGACGTAACGTCCGCCGACGACGCCGGTCGTGTTGAGAACCAGCGCGTTCCGCAGGATCATCCAGCCCTGCTTGATCTGCCACGAACGCCCGGGCAGCCCGTCCGGGATGCCGAAGTACTGGTCCCAGCCGTCGTCGGCCGGATCGCGGGCGTTGCCGAGCGCGGTGAGCAGCGGCGACGCCACCTCGTCGGGCACTACGTCCTCGAGGAACTCGTAGGTCGCGAGAACGTCCGAGGCGCTCGTTTTCGCCATGCCCCACTGGGTCGGATCGGACGGCGCCGTGGTGTGCGTCAGCCCGATCAGCGCCGCGGTACGCGTCACGATCGTGGTGCCGCCGTTCCGCTCCCAGAACGCCGACGCGATGGCGTCGTTGCTGCCCGCCAGCATGTCGGTCAGGTCTTCGACCGCGTCGGCGTCCGGGAGCGCCCACGTGCCGGTGGCGTCGTCGTGCACCTCGTCGATCGCGATCAGCAGCTTGACCACCGAAGCCGTGTAGAGCGGACGGTCGGCGTCGAGGGACGCCAGCTCCTTCCCGGACTCCCTGTCGTAGAGCACGAATCCGACGCTCGTGCCGGGCGACGCGGCGGTCACGGCGTCGGCGAGGTCGGCCGCCACCGACGAGAGGTCGGGGTACGGGACCTCCGACGTCGACGTGACCGGGGTCGGGCTGATCGCGGTGTCCTGCGGCGGGTCCGCCGTCCCCGTCTCGGCCACCGGCGTGACCCGGTGCCCGTCGACCGCGACCAGTAGTCCGGCCGTCAACGCGGCGACGGCGAGCCCCGTGCCGGCGAGCGTCCAGCGGATCCGTCTTCCCATGCCCGTCCAACGGCCGGTACCACCGGATCGACCTGTCGTTTCGCTGTGTCTTGCTGTGGAAACGCTGTGGTCCGACCAGGTGAGCCGCTTTGCCCGCACAGTCCAGGGATCGTGGTCTTTCGGGCATCCGGGTGGCGGTGCCGACGCGTGAACAGGTGGCACTGCTAATCTTCGTCAAGAGACTTGCTTGAGGGCTTGACGAAAACAATCGGCGAGGGGAAATGGCGGACAGGTTCGAATTCGTCCTGGGGGCCGTCGAAGCCCTCGTCGTCGGCCAGGCCACCGGCGGCGACGTCCGGCGCTACCCGTTGCGCGCCGGGAACCTCCCGGCCGATCCCGTGCGGTTCGTGCGGGTCGCGCGCCAGGTGTACGACGCGCTGGAGGAACGGCGGCTTTCGGTGTCGGGCGAACTGCACCCGGGCGTGCGGACGGCGTTCGAGCTGCTGGCCGGGCCCCGCGTTTCGGTTGCGGTGAGCGGGATCGACGGCCTCGGTGCGGACGTCGCCGTGCTCGTGGTGACCGATGGCGCCCAGGCGCTCGGCATCACCCAGGCCCCGGACACCGACGACCTGCTGTTCTCCCTGTTCGCGGACGAGGAACTGGTCGAGGTCGTCACCGGGGTGCTGCCACCGGCCCCGGCCGCCACCACCGGCAGGCACGTCGTGCACCGCGCGGCCGGCCGCGAAGTCTCGGCCATGACGGCGAAGCGCATCGCCGACGCGGAGTTCGAGGAAGAAGAGACCGACGCCTTCGGCATGATCGAGGTCAAGGCCGTGGTGCGGCCAGGCCGCCGGCCACCGGCGCCCAAGCCGTCGGACATCGCGGTCCTGGAGCAGGTGCTCGCCGAACCGCGGCTGGGCGGCGGCCACATCGCCGTCACCGCGCAGGGCAGGCACGGCGAGCGGCTGGCGAGCGACCCGCTGAGCTGGCTGGACACCGCCGACGGCCGCTACCTGGTGCACACCAGGACCGGCGAGTCGGGCGAACTGACGGCGGACTACGTGCCGGCCGGGCGGGCCGACCTCGCGCGGGCGATCCGCGACGCGATCGCCGCCGTCTACTGACCGGGAAGGAAAGTCCTGATGACCGACGACGCGGCGGCCACCCCCGCGATGCAGGCGATGAAGGAGACGGTCGCCGCCACCCCCGCGATGGAGGTGGCCCGCATCGGCCTGGCGGGTGCGCAGCTGAAGCGGCTTGCCCAAAGCGGCGGCTTCGCGGTCGACGACACCACGGGCAACCGGCTGATCGAGGCGCTCGAAGGCGTGCTCGAGTCGCTGGAAGCGCGCTGGTCGGCGTTGCAGCGCTTGCACGACAAGCCGGCGCTCAGCCGGACCGCCGTCGGCCTGTGGGTCGCCGACCACATGGTCAGCACCGCGGCCGACGAGCACGGCCTGGTCACCCAGCTGCAGGCGGCGCGGCAGGAGTTCCCGACCTACATCGAGGCGATCAAGCTGGCGAAGCAGAACTACCAGTCCCGGGAAGAGGACACGCGGGCCGAGCTCGCGGCCCTCCCGCCCGCCGACCAGAGCTGAGGGAGACCGTGGCACCCACCGCCGAGTCCGTGTCGGACCCGTCGTCCCCGGACTACGACCCGCGCAGCCCGCTGTACGACGTGACGGCCGATTCGTCGTCCAAGTACTACGTCGGGCCGCTGGTCGCCGACTCCGCGCCTTCGGGTGACCAGATCCGGGCGATGGCCACCCTGCAGATCGACGACGAGATCCGGCGCGGCTGGCTCGGCCCGGCCGTCGACCCGGTCCTGCGCGACAGGAAGATCCAGGAGCTGTACCAGCAGCACCTGGCCGACGCGAAGCACGGGCTTGACGAGGGCCTCAGCATGCGCGAGACAGGCGAGCCCCCGCACATGCTGTGGAACAACGCCAGCCACGAGCAGATGAACGACGCCATCTCGCTGGACGCCAACCCGGCGACCGTCGCGGAGACCTCGGAGGAGTGGGTGCGGGTCGGCAACGACCTCGGCACACACCAGCGGAACCTGGCCGACGCGATCTCCGCGAGCACCAGCAACTGGCAGGGCGACGCCGGCGACGCCGTCCGCGAGCACCTGGCCGGTGTCGGCAAGTGGCTGGGCGCCACCGCGCAGGGCGCGACGCTCGCCGGGCGGCAGCAGGAGATCCACTCCCAGGCGCTCAACGAGACTCAGCGGCAGATGGCCGCGAACCCGCCGGTGCAGTTCGACCTGCAGGCCACCAACCAGCGCCTGCAGTCGATGACCGACCCGGTGCAGTACGCGTCGGCGGCGGGCGAGGCGATGCAGACCTACCGGGCGCAGCAGGCCGCCCGTGAGCACGCCGCGCAGATCCTGACGCAGTACGACGAGACCATCGGCGGCGCCGTCGCCACGCCGAAGTTCCCGGCTCCGCCGAAGCTGCCGACCGCCACCTCGCCGCGCCTCGCGGGCCGCCCGGCCTCGGGCGGCGCGGTCGCGGACAGTGCCGTCCAGCCGCTGCTGGCGCGGACCCCGACGGCCCCGTCGTCGGACGCGGCGGGGACGCGGATCCCGGCCGACCTGAACGTCGCGGCACTCGACGGCTCGGGTGGCGCCGGCGGCAGTGGTGCGGGCGGCGGTGCGGGTGGCAGCGGCGCGGGGATGCCCGGCATTCCCGGCGACGGCTCGGGCGCCGGCGGTTCCGGCTTCTCCGGCAGCGGTATCCCGGGTGGGCCGGATGGCGGCGGCGCGGGCTTTTCCGGTAGCGGCATCCCCGGCAGCGGTAGCGGCATCCCCGGCAGCGGCGCCGGCTTCACCCCGCCGAAGCTCGACGTCCCGGACCTGCCCGGCGGCAGCTTCACCGGCTCCGGCATTCCCGGCTCTTCAGTGCCGCGCTTCGACGACTCGACGACGTCGTCCGGCTTCACGCCACAGGGAATCGGCGGCGGTGGCACCGGCGGCAGCGGCTACACGCCGCCGAACATCCCCATCCCCGACATCCCGAACAGCGGCGGCGGTCGCGTTGGCGGCCCGCTGCCCGGGTTCACCCCGCCGGGCATCGACCCGATCACCGGCCTGCCGACCGGCACCGGCGGGCTCAACGGCCCGGGCGGGGCCAAGATGCCGACCATCGGGCGCGGCGGCGGCATCAACGGCGAGAGCATCGCCAGCCGGCTCGGCGGCCCGGGTGGTGGCGGCGGCGGCGGTGGCGGCGCCTCCCTCGGCGGGTCCGGTGGTGGCGGCGGCGCCGGTATCGGGGCCGGCGGCTCGGGTGTGCGCGGCGCGGGCAACCTGAGTGGTGGCGCCGCGTCCGGCGCGGCCGCGGAGGCCGAAGCGGCGGCGGGGCGCGGTGCGGCGTCCGGGCGTGGTGCGGCCGGCGCGGCGGGCGCCCCGGGCATGGGCGGCATGGGCGCCGGCGCCCGCGGCGGCAAGAAGGAAGACGACAAGGAACACAAGTCGGCGGACTACGTCGAGAGCGACGACCCGAACTTCTTCGCCGGTGAGCAGGTGGTCGCACCGCCGGTGATCGGCGACTGGAAGAACCAGGATTGGAAGTGAGCGCATGACGGCCGGCGGTTTCGAGGTCGAACCGGACGAACTGGTCGCGCACGCGAGTCACGTCGAGAGCCTGGTGGACCGGCTCAACACGGCCGTTTCGGCGGCCGACTCGGCGATGTCCGACCACGCCTACGGGCTGCTGTGCGCGTTCCTCCCGCCGATCATCCGGCCGACGGGGGAGCAGGCGAAGGACGCGTTGAGCGCCTCGATCGAAGGCGTGCGCGGGCTGGCGGACAACGTCAAGACCGCGGCGCAGTCCTATCGCGACGGTGAAGAAGGCAACGCGCAACCGTTCGAGCGGCAGCTCGCGGCGGCGCCGCGCACGGCGGAAACGAAGGTGAAGGCATGACGGGGCCGAACGGGCTGGGAGACCTGATGCGGGACCCGGAGGAGACGATCCGCCGGATGGACGACTGGGCGGCCGGGTTCGCGGCGAAGGCGCAGCGGTACCAGGCGGCGCAGGAGCAGACCGAACGGCTGCGGCTGACCGCGACCAGCTCCGACGGCGCGGTCAGCGTCACCGTCGGCGCGGACGGCACCGTCACCGACTTGACCTTCACGAACAAGGTCAAGTCGTTCCCGCTCGAGGAGCTGTCCCGGCAGATCCTGACCACGATGCGCCGGGCGCAGTCCGGCATCGCCGACCGCGTCGCCGGCGTGATGGCCGAGTCGCTCGGCGACGAGGACCGCGAGACCCGCGCCGCGCTGCTGGACTCCCTGCGCGGCCGGTTCTCCGATCCGGACGACCCGGACGACCAGCCGCCGCCCGCGGAGCCGGGCCCGGTCCCGCCGTCCCCGGCGGGCGGCGCGGCCGTTCCGCCGGCGCCCGCGGCCCCGCAGGCATCGCCGCCGCCGCGGCGGCGTGGCATCCCCGACGATGAGGACAACAACCCGTGGTGAATCCGCTGGTCGCGGAGGCCAAGGACTCGACGACGGCGTATTCGGGGATTTCGCTGCTGGAGTCGGCGAATGATCTGAAGTCGGCGATCGAGAGTGGCGACTGGGCGTCGGTCGCGTTGGGTGCGGTGGGGACGGCGCTGGATGCGTTGTCGATGGCGATGGATCCGTTCGGCGCGATCCTCGCCGCCGGCGTCGGCTGGCTCATCGAACACGTTGGCCCGCTCAAAGAAGCCCTCAACGGCCTCACCGGCAACGCCGACGAGATCGCCGCCCAGGCCGAAACCTGGAAGAACGTCGCCGGCGAACTCGGCAGCATCGGCGAGGACCTGACCGGCATGGTCAAGGCGGACACCGCGTCGTGGACGGGGAACGCCGCCGACACCTACCGGCAGCGGGCGCAGGACACCGTCACCTTGCTGTCCACCGCGCAGAAGGGGTGTGAGGGTGCTTCCAGCGGGGTGAAGACCGCTGGTGAGGTGGTCGCCGCGGTGCGGGCCCTGGTCCGCGACATCATCGCCGAACTCGTCGGCCACCTCATCAGCTGGGCGCTGCAGGTCGTCTTCACCCTCGGCATCGGCATGACCTGGGTCGTTCCCCAGGTGATCAACGCGGTGGCGAAGACGGCGTCGAAGATCGCGGATTTGACCAAGCGGCTGGTGAAGGCGTTGCAGGCGCTGATTCCGCTGTTGAAGCGGGCTGGTGATCTGTTTTCCGACGCGGCGAAGGCGTTGCGGAACATCAAGCCGGGCAAGGGTGCCCCGCCGCCGAAGCACGCCGACATCAACGGCAACCCCAAAGGCCTCGACGGCCCCAAGGGCAACGGCTCCCCCGACGCACCACCCCCCAAGACCGACCCGCCGCCGGCGCCGAAGGGCGACGGCACCAGCCCGTCGGGCGCGAAGGGCGACGGCACGTCGCCATCGGGCGCGCACGGTTCCCCGGACGCGCCGCCGAAGACCGACCCGCCGCCCGCGTCGAAGGGTCCCGAGGAGACCCCGCCGCCGAAAGCCGACCCCACGCCGCCCCCGGCGTCGAAGGGGCCCGACGGGAACACCGCGCCGTCCGGTGCCGGCAAGGGTCCGGAGACCCCGCCGAAGATCAAGGACACCAACACGAAACCGGACGAGCACACGACGCCGGCCGCCGACCGGTCGTTGTGCGGGGACCCGGTCGACGTCGCCACCGGCGCCGTGCTCCTGGAGCAGACGGACGTCCTGCTGCCCGGCGCGCTGCCGCTGGAGTTCGGCCGGACGCACCTGTCGAGCTACCGCGCCGGCCGGTTCTTCGGTCCCACGTGGACGTCCACAGTGGACGAACGGATCGAGGTCGAACCGGACGGCCTGCACCTCGCGCTGGCCGACGGGACGCTGCTGCGCTATCCCGTGCCGCGCGGCATCGAGCCGGTGCTGCCGGAGCAGGGCCCGTACCTGGCGCTGCGCCGGGTGCGGCACGGCTTCGTCGTCGGTTCCCCGCAGAACGACCGGATGCGCTACTTCGCCGCCAAGGCGGGGGAGACCACCCTGCCGCTGCGCGCGCTCGTCGACGGGGCGGGCAACCGGGTCGTCGTGCAGCACCGCGGCGGTGTGCCGGTGGCGATCGAACACTCCGGGGGCTACCGCCTGGAACTCGACTCGGCCGACGGGCTGATCACGGCGGTGCGCGTCGCCGGAGAACCGGTCCCGCTCACCGAATACCGCTACGACGAGCGCCGCCGGCTGACCGAGGTCGTCGACGCCGCCGGGACTCCCTATCGGTTCCGCTACGACGCCGACGGCCGGATCGTCCGCTGGGAAGACGTCAACGGTCGCTGGTACGGCTACCAGTACGACGCCGAAGGACGCTGCGTCCAGGCTCGCGGCACCGAGGGCTACCTCGACGCGACGCTGTCCTACGAGCCCGGGCTCACCTCGGTCACCGATTCGCTCGGCGCCGTCACCCGCTACCGCCTCGACGAGCGGCTGCGGGTAATCGGCCGGACCGACGCGCTCGGCAACAGCACCAGCACCGAGCTGGACCGCTTCGGCCGGGAGGTCGCGCGGACCGACGAACTCGGGCGCGTCACCCGCTGGGAACGCGACGGCGCCGGCAACATCACCGCCGTGGTCCGCGCCGACGGCACCCGGATGGTCACCGAGTACAACGAGCACGGCAGGCCGGCCGCGGTGACCGGTCCGGACGGCGCCGTCTGGCGCTACGAGCACGACGAGCGCGGCCGGCTGGTCCGGGACATCGACCCGACCGGCGCCGCGACGAGCTACACCTACGACGAGGTCACCGGCACGATGGCCACGGTGACCGACGCCCTCGGCGGGGTCACGAGGTTCGAGTCGAACGCGGCCGGGCTGCCGGTGGCGATCACCGCGCCGGACGGCTCGGCCACCCACTACGCCTACGACTCGCTCGGGCGGCTCTCGACCGTCACCGACCCCACCGGCGCGACGACCCGCACGGTGCACAACGCGGCGGGCGATCTGGTCGAACAGGTGGACCCGGACGGCGCTGTGCACCGCTTCGGCTCGGTGGCCGTGGGCAACGCCGACGAACGGACCGACCCGCGCGGCGGCGTCAGCCGGATCGAATACGCCCAGTTCGACCTGCCGGTCACCGAGCGGGGCCCGGACGGCGGCGTCCTGCGCTACGGCTACGACACCGAGCTGCGGCTGACGTCGGTGACCAACGAGGCCGGGCTGGTCTGGCGCTACGAGTACGACCCGGCGGGCCGGCTCGTGCGGGAGGTCGACTACAACGGCCGGTCGCTCGACTACGCCTACGACGCCGCGGGGCGGCTCATCCTCCGCAGCAACGGCGCGGGACAGACCATCGCGCTGGAGCGGGACGCCCTCGGCCGGGTGGTCCGGCGCCGCAGTGGCGACGAGGTCGCCGAGTTCGCCTACGACGCGGCCGACCGCGTGGTCCTGGCCCGCAACGCGCACAGCGAGCTGCGGTTCGCCTACGACGCGCTGGGCCGCGTGGTCAGCGAGGCGGTCAACGGCCGGGCCGTGCGGTCGGTCTACGACCTGCTCGGCCGCCGGACCCACCGCCGCACCCCGACCGGGGCGGAAGCGGTGTTCGGCTACGACGTCCGCGGCCGCGCGACGTCCCTGACCACCGGCGGGCGCACGCTGCAGTTCGGCTACGACGCCGCCGGTCGCGAGACCGCGCGCCGGCTGGTCACCCGGCACGGCGTCGCCGCCGAGCTCCACCAGGCGTGGACGCCGGCCGGTCAGCTGGCGGCCCAGACCGTGCGCCGTGGCGAGGCCACGGTGCAGCGCCGGGAGTACGGCTACCTGCCCGACGGCTACCTGGCCACGGTGACCGACCTGATCTCCGGTCCCCGCAGCCTCGAGGTCGGCCCGGGCGGGCGGGTGCTCGCCGTCCGCGGGGCCCGCTGGCAGGAGAGCTACGGCTACGACGTCACGGGCGCGATCACGGCGTCCGACTGGCCGGGCGCGCCCGAGGTGACCGGCCCCCGGTCCTACCGGGGTACGTTGCTCGCCGCGGCCGGTGCCACGCGCTACACCCACGACGCCGAAGGCCGCGTCGTGACCCGGGAGCGCGGCGGCCGGCGCTGGGAATACCGCTGGAGCGCGGAGAACCGGCTCACCGCCGTCCGCACGCCCGAGGGCGTGACCTGGCAGTACCGCTACGACGCGGTAGGACGGCGGATCGCCAAGCAGCGGCTGGACGCGACGGGCGCCGTCGCCGAGCAGGTCGAGTTCGCCTGGGACGGCACCCTGCTCGCCGAACAGGTGCACGGCACCCCCGGCGGCCCGCTGGTGGCGACGGTCTGGGACTGGGCGCCGGACGCCGAGCGCCCGCTCGCGCAGACCGAACGAGTGCTCGGCGGCGGCACCGACCGGTTCCACGCCGTGCTGACCGACCTCGTCGGCTCGCCGGCGGAACTGCTGGACGAGACGGGCGCGCTGGCCGGGCACCAGCACACGGCGCTGTGGGGCACGGTGGTCTCCGCGGGCGGCCAGGCCGGCACCCCGTTGCGGTTCCCCGGTCAGTACCACGACCCGGAGACCGGGCTGCACTACAACCTGCACCGCTACTACGACCCGGAGACCGGACGGTTCGTCTCCCACGACCCGCTCGGTCTCACGCCGGACCCGGACTCGCTGGCCTACGTCGGGAACCCGACCGCGTCGATCGACCCGCTGGGCCTGGCGAAGGCCACGCCGTGTTCCGCGTCGGGCGCGGGCGGCAGCGGCGGTGGCGGCAAGAAGCCGAACCAGTTCCACCCGTACAGCAAGCCGGACGGAGCGCCGAACAAAGGCAAGCGCCGGGCGCACAAGTACCCGGAAGGCACCTACGGCGACAAGGACTTCGAGCGCAAGCGGCTCGAGAACAAGTTCGACTCGAAGATCGACGGCAACAGCACCCACCAGTCCGAGCACACCGCGGGCTTCGACGTCCTCAACGACAACGGCGCCGCCGGCAAGGTGCCCCGGAGGCAGGGCCGGGACCTGGAGAACAACGCGTGGGCGTACTACGAGGAGCACGGTGCCCACCGCGCTCACCCGGGCACCGGGACCAGCCACGCCGTGCACGACTCGGGCTGGAACGCGCCGGACTACCGGCGTGACCAGCGGACCGCGATCGAGAACAACGACCCGAACACCGCGGTCCAGCTCAACCAGCTCGGCTACGCCCACCAGCCGGGGTTCCAGGGCACGCCCACCGACGCGGCCGCCCGCAACCGGATGAACATGGCCGACGACTCCTACCACCAGATGGTCAACGACGTCCACGCCGGCGGCGAGGGCATGCGGTACAACCCGCGGCCCAACGACCCCGTTCCGGCCGGGGGCGCGTCGGTGCCGGGCACCAACCACGTCACGACCCGCCCTCTCGACGACCGCGACGCGTTCGAGCTGCACGAAGCCCGCAATGCGGCGCGCACCGGCAACTGGCCCGGCGACGACGCCTGGCAGCGGTACTACCCGGACCCGACCCCGGAGGACTGGGCCAGGCTGGAACGGGGTGACTTCGACCCGCCGCAGCTGCCCCCGATCCAGCCGGGCAGTCCGATGGACCTGGGCCTCTGACCGGGGTACACCGCTGGCACGACGGCCTGCTGGTGATCAGAGCCGGTCGAGGCGGACCGCCGCGGCCATGCGCTCGTAGCCCGCGTCGCCCGGGTGGAGGTGGTCGCCGGAGTCGTAGGCCGGCAGCATCCGCAGCGGGTCGGCGGGGTCGCGGACGACCGCGTCGAAGTCGACCACGGCGTCGAACACCCCGCCCGTGCGGATGAACGTGTTGACCGCCTGCCTGGTCGCTTCCAGCGTTTCGTCGTAGACCCGCCAGCCCTTGAACGGCGTGAGCGTGCCGCCGAGGACGCGGATGCCGCGCGCGTGCGCCTGCGCCACCAGCTGCCGGTACGCCGACGTGATCGCGGCCGGGTCGGTCTGGTGCGGCGTCTGCTGGATGTCGTTGATGCCCTCCAGCACGATGATGGTCCGCACCCCGCCGACGCTCAGCACGTCGCGGTCGAACCGGGACAGCGCGTTCTGGCCGGCGCCGGACCCGGGCACGTCCAGCAGCAGCCGGTTCGCGCTGATCCCCGCGTTGAGCACGCCGAACCGGCCGTGCAGCCGGTCCGCCAGGTAGTCCGGCCAGCGGTGGTTGGCCCCGGCGACCGACCCGACGCCGTCGGTGATCGAATCGCCGAGCGTCACGATCGACGCGTCGGCGTTCCCCTGGACGTCGACGCCGGAAACGTAGTGCCACACCGACGTCTGCTCGGTGTACGGGGCACCCGATTCACTGGCGGCGAAGTCACCGGTGCGGGTGAAGTACGACGTCTGCGCGGCGGCCGGGTGGTAGGTGACCGGACCGGACTTCGCCGGCACGTACGTCGTGACGAGCAGGTTGGCGTCGGCCGGCACCCGCAGGTTCACCGGGTCGCTCAGCGCTTCGGCGCCGGCCGGCACGACGACGTTCGCGGCGCCGCCGAACGTCAGCGACCGCAGCGAGCCCGGGACGGCGTCCGCGCCGGTGCCCTGGACCGCGACGGTGACGTGCCCGAAGGTCAGGGGAGTGGTCCCGAAGGCGTTCGACAGGTGGACGCGGGCGCGGCCGCCGCCGGCACTGGTGTGCACGACGTTGCGGATCGAGTAACCCGGGTAGCCGTCCGGAGTGTTCGGCACGGCGGACGCGGGCGCGGCCGCCCAGGTGCCGACCCAGCCGCCGACGGCGTGCTGGGCGACGACCGAGGAAGCGCTTTCCGGATTCGCGCTGCCGGAGGTCGTGAGGATGCCGAACCCCGCCAGGACTGCCGCACTCACGGCGAAAAGACGTCGCATACACCCACGTTCTCCCGCGGCGACGCCGGACGGCGACCGCTGATCAGGTGAGGGTGGCGGACAAGATCCCGGACAGCGGGCTAGGAGCGGGCCCGTCCGGGATTCTGGGGATGCCGGACGGGCCCGCGCGAGGTGGCCGTTGCCGCGACGGCCGCTCGCCGGGGTACCCGGTCCCGACCGGGCGGAGGCTGGCCCGGATCGTTGCGTCGTAGTGACCCCGGAGGGCGTGTGCGAGACGCCCTCACCCAATGCACGGCTCCCGGCCCCGCCCGGTTCAGCGGCGCCCTGGAATTCTCCCTGGACCGCCTTGCCGGTGGTCCGATCCAGGGTCGTCACGGTCGCATTGCCCGCCGGGTCGGTCGACGTGGCCTTGGCAGGCGGCCCGGAG
>NZ_JBFBBN010000076.1:25801-37340 GCF_040682715.1 Amycolatopsis sp. NPDC051128
GCGCCCCGCCCCCCGGGGGGTCGCGGGGCCCCGGCGTCTCCCCCCCCCGCCCCGCCCTTCCCGCCTTTGGGTGGCTGGTGGGAAATCATACCCCCTAACCCTCAATGCGACATTCACGGCCGTTGAGCGGGAGGGTTCAGGCGGCGGCGGGAAACCCGCTCAGCGCGCGGTGGCCGGCGTCGGTCAGCTCGGCGGGCGCCCACTGGCCGGGGGCGACGACCAGGGTGGCCCGGATCAGCCCGGCGCGGGCCAGGTCGTGCGCGGTGCTCTGGTCACAGCAGGGCAACCCGTCGACGCGGAGGTCGGGTTCGCAGCTGCAGCGGAGCTCAGCGCGGCCCTCGCCGACCGCCTTGAGCATGGCGATCGCGCGGCGGCTCAGCGCGTTCGGAAGGGTGGACATCGGTCTGGCCTCTCGGTCCGGCGGGGTTCTGACGGCGAGTGCTGCAGCTCGTTACCTAGGAGTACGGGCCGAATGTGAGCCTGGTTCATAACGATCGCTCCGGTTGGCCGCTTGACACGGCGCAGGCCGTCCAGCATGGAGAGACTTCCCGGGGCGTCAGGCCTTGACCACGAACCGCCGCACGCTCTACGGCGACCCCGCCGCCGGATTGAGCTGGAACCCGTGCTTCGTCGCCGACCCGATCACGGCCGACGCGTCGGCCCGGTCGTTCGCCCAGAAGATCGGGATCCCGTCGACCGCGGCCATGATGGTCGCGCCGCGCGCTTCCACCCGCAGGCGATGCCAGGTGTTCGCGAACAGCGCCGGCGCCGCGCCGGACTTCAAGTCCCTCAATGCGACATTCACGGACTTCGTAGATCAGTAGAAATGGCGCAACTCGGGCCACGCCGTCGACCACGGCCGGGTCAGCGAACACAGCGAAAGCACCACACCGTCCTCGTCGTTGTCGACGCCTTCGGCGTTGTGGTGCCTCGCGACCGGCCGGCACGCGGTGATCAGCTTCGCCGCGGGCGAGTCGCGTTCGAACCGCCCGATCAGCAGCACCGGGCCGACCAGCCGGTCCGGCGGCGGGCCCCAGTCGGCGTAGGACATGTGCGGCGAGTACGGCTGGGGCAGGCCGAGTCCGGGTCCGTAGCGCTCGATCGCCCCCGCCTCGCCGTAGTTGCCGGCGAGGATCACGGCGGTGTCGCGGTCGGTGGCCGGGATCCGCGCCCACGCGCCGGCGACGGTTCCGGCGAACTCCGGCCAGCCGACCTGCTCGCCCGGCTCCTTGTTCACCGCCAGCAGCACGCCGTTGAGCGCCGACGCCGGCACCACCGGGAGTCCGGTGAAGACGGACACGGCCACGCACACCGCGGCGGCCGCGCCGGTGAGCACCCGCCGGGTGGTCCGGCCCCGGCCCAGCCACCGCAGCACCGGCTCGGCGCCCAGCGCCACCAGCGGCAGCAGCAACGGCACCGAGTAGTACGGCTTTCCGCCCAGCACCAGGAGTTCCACGCAGACCACCGGGTAGGCGATCGCCAGTGCGCGGGCCCAGCGCAGGCCGGGCTCGCGCCACGGCCGCACGAGCCCGGCGATCCACACGGGCACCAGCGCGGGGGAGAGGTAGACCAGCTGCATCGGCACGAACAGGAGGCGGTTCTCCGCGCCGTCGTCCTCGCTGATCCCGCCGGCGACGGTGAGCATCGGGAAATCGTGTGCCGCCTGCCAGAGCACCACCGGCGCGGCGAGCACGGCGGCGATCCCGATGCCGGCCGCGAGCCACCAGGTCCGCAGCACCCGGCGCGGCCCGGCGACGGCCACGCCGACGCCGAGCCCGGACAGCAGGAGCAGGACCAGCCACTTGTTCGCCATGCCGAGCCCGGCGGCGGCGCCGACCGCGAGCCACCACCGGCCGTCGCCGGTGCGCAGCAGCCGCAGGCCGGACCAGGCGATCAGGGACCACAGCAGCACGTCCGCGGAGTTGGTGGCCAGCATGTGCGACACGACCAGGACGTACGCGGACAACGCCGTCGCGATCGCGGTGAACAGCTGCGCCCCGCGGCCGCCGCCGAACTCGCGGGCGATCAGCGTGACGACCACGACCGTCGCCATCCCGAGGAGCGTCGCGACGACGCGCAGGCCCGTGGGCGTTTCCCCGAACAGCGCCGTCGACGCGCGCGCGAGCCACGGCGTGATAGGCGGCTGGTCGACGTAGCCCCAGTCGGGCCGCCGGCCGGCGGCGACGAAGTACAGCTCGTCGCGGTGGAAGCCGTAGCGACCGGAAAGCAGGGTCAGCACCACCGCCTGGACGGCGACGACGATGCCTGCTTCCCGCGCGGCGAACCGCGGCAACGACCCGGATTCCCGACCGGCCCCCATGGCAGTCTCCCCTCGGTGTGCCGGGGATGGTACCGCCGGGGATCACGCTTCCGGGAGCGCTCCGACGTATTCGGCGCCGGCGTCCGCGACCAGCTCGGCCACCGACTGCGCGCGGCGGATCGGCGTGAACTCCACGTCGCCGCGGCCGGACACGGTGAACCCGTGCACCGCCGGGCGAGGCAGCGTGTTGTACGCGTAGTGCGCGCCGAAGTAGTACGCGCCGGTGTCGTGGGCGACGACGAGGTCGCCGGGGACCAGCAGCGGCAGCGGCCGTTCGCGGGCGAGGAGGTCGCCCGCGAAGCACAGCGGCCCGGCGATGTCCTGGGGCACCACGGGTCCGGTCTTCGGCGTGCCCGCGGCGTCGAGCGCGCCGAGCCGCAGCGGCCAGTGCTCCGGCTGGAGCACCGTGCGGGCCGCCACCTGGGCGCCCGCGTGCGTGACGGCGATGTGCCTGCCGCCCGCGACCTTCGTGTATTCGACGGTGCTGACGAGGAAGCCGTTCTTCGCCAGCAGGGACCGGCCGAACTCCGTGACGTAGGAGTACCGGCCGTCGGCGAGGGCCGGCACTCGCGCGAGCAGCGTCGCGACGTAGTCCGCGTAGGTCGGGCCGGGATCGTCGGAGGCGAAGTTCACCGGCAGCCCGCCGCCGAGGTCGATGCTGGTGACCTGCTGGTACCCCGCTTCGGCGTTGATCTCCTCGGCGAGCTCGAAGACCGCCGCGACGCCGTCGGCCATCAGGCCGGGCGGGCAGCCCTGCGAGCCGACGTGGACGTGCAGCCGGGTCAGCCACGGCCGGTGCGCGAAGGCTTCGCGCAGCAGCGCGCGGTTTCCGTGGTCCCGCAACGGGATGCCGAACTTCGACACCGCGGTGGCGGTGCTGGTGTCGCCGATCCGGCCGGCGCCGACCTGCGGGTTGATCCGCAGGCCCAGCACCGACCGTGGCGGCGTCGCGCCGACCAGCCGGTCGAGCCGGGCCAGCTCCTGGAAGTTGTCGGCGTTGACCGCGGTGGCCTCGGCCAGCGCGTGCGCGAGCTCGGCGGTGGTCTTGGCGGGGGAGTCGAGCACCAGCCGCGGGCCCCGGACGCCGGCGGCCTCGGCCACCGCCGTCTCGCCCGGGCTCGCGACCTCGGCGTCGATCCCGAGGTCGGCGAGGAACCGCAGGAGGGGAGCCAGCCCGCACGCCTTCGCCGCGACCGTGTGCTGGACGCGCCCCAGCGGGGCGAAGGCTTCGGTGAGCTCTTCGACGGCGGCGCGGAGCCCGGCCAGGTCGACGAACCCGGCCATCGGGTCGACGAGCCGCCGGTCCGCGGCGGCGGCCAGGGCGAGCAGCTTGCGGTCGGTGCGGGTCAGGGGCGCGCTGGTCGTGGTCACCCGCCCAGGACAGCAGCGGGCGGGGCGGCCGGTCCAAGACTTCGTTCCGATGAAAGCATAGGATTCCCCTATAATCCCTGGGTGGATCTGCGCCGATGGCACTACTTCGCCGTGCTCGCCGAAGAGATGCACTTCACGAAGGCGGCCGCCCGGCTGTTCGTCTCGCAGCCGTCCCTGAGCCAGCAGATCCGCGCGTTCGAAGCGGACCTGGGCGTCGCGCTCCTCGATCGGTCGGGCCCCCGCTTCGCGCTGACCGACGCGGGCCGGATCGCCGCCGCGGAGGCGCGGGAGCTGCTCGGCCGCCTGGAGCGGGCGCGGGGCGTGATCGCCGCGGCGGGCCGGGGCGACGCCGGGCGGCTCCGGATCGCCTACACCCGGTCGGCGCCCGGCCCGCGGGCCGGCGACCTGGTCGCGGCGTACCGCTCCCGGCACCCCGGCGTCGAGCTGGCGTTGGAGACGGGGTGGACGAGCCTGAACCTGGCCCGGCTGGCGGCGGGCGAAATCGACGTCGGCTTCGTGCGGCCGCCGGTGACCGCCCCGGGGGTCGAGGTCGCGGTGGTCGGCTCGGAGGAGGTGCTGATCGCGCTGCCGTCGGCGCACGCGCTCGCCCGCCGCCGCGGCCGGGTGCGACGGGCTTCGATCGCCGGCGAGCCGGTGGTGTTCTGGCCCCGCGAGAACGGCCCGGGCCAGTACGACGCGATCAGCGGTCAGGTCTGGCCGGGCGGGGTGCCGCCGATCGTGCGGGAGGAACCCGAAGACGAACAGCTGATGCGCGCGGTCGCCGAAGGCGCGGGCATCGCGGCGGTGCCGGAACACCGGGCCCGTGCGCTCCGGCGGCGCGGGGTGGTGTTGCGGCGCCTGGAGGATCCGGTCCCGCGGATCGACCTGGGACTGGCCTGGCGGGCCGGCGCGGTGGCGCCGGTGGTGCGGGCGTTCGTGGACCTCGCCCGGACTCCGGACGGGGAAAGACGCTGAAGGCCACCATCAGGTGATGGTGGCCTTCAGAGGCAGTGAAAGTCAGGAGTGGCGCAGCAGAGCGCCGAAGCCTTCCCAGAGGTCGAGGCGTTCGTCGAGCACCACGACTTCCGCTCCGGTCGCGACCGCCGCGAACGGGATCGCCTCGTCGGCCCGGCGCCGCTCGGGCTCCGGGACGCCGAGCGCCTGCAGCCCGGCCTTGCCGACGGCCACCTGCGCCGGCTCCGGGCCGGCGAACACCGCCGTGTCACCCGGCGAGCCGACCAGCAGCGTCGCGACGTTGGCCTCCGCCAGCGCCGCCGTCACGGCTTCGAGGCCGCTGACCGCCAGGCCCGACGCGCGGCCCGACTCCGCCCGGAACGTCTCGGCCACGTCGTCAAGGCCGGCGAGGTGGCGCCCGGCGAGCAGCTCGTGGACGCGCCGGTCCAGTTCCGCACGCGAGGACCCCGCGGCGCGGCTGCCCGTGTCCACCTCCGTGGTGATCCGGCGGATCGGCGCCGGCAGCAGGCCGTGCAGCTCCGACCGGGCCTGGACTTCGCCGGCCAGGACGACGAACTCCGCACGGGAGCGTTCGACCGCCTTCGCGACGTGGCGCGCGACCGCCTCGAGGTTCTGCCGGGCGGTTTCCTCGGCGCGGTTCTGGATGTCGTGATGGGCCGAGCCGCCGCCGCGCACCTTGTGGACCGGGTGATCGGCGCCTTCGACGGTCTCGGTGCGCGGCTCACCGCGTCCAAACTCGGTGACTTCGGCGCCGACCCGGTCGGTCACGACCACCACGTACGAGGGTGTCTCCTCGACGTGGGTCGCGAGCGGCAGCAGGTACGGCAGCGCCGAGAAGCGCACCACCTGCGTGGGCGGCGGCCCGGCCAGCGCCTGGTCGAGCAGCACCTCGCCGTGCGCGGCGATGATGCTGCGGCCGGCCTTGCCGACGGGCGGCTCGCGGTCGCGGACCGCCCGGAGGACGGCGTCCACCGTCTCCGCGTCGGCCCGCTGGTCGGTCAGCGCCGCTTCGATCTCCTTCGCCCGGAGCGCGAGCAGCTTCGCGGCGTCCCCGGTGTCGTACGAAGCGTCGAAGTGCACCGACGCGAAGGGTCCGTCGGCCGTCGTGAGGCCGTGCCACGCGGAAGTGTCCATAGTGGACTCCTTTCAGCGCTCGAAGATGAGGAATTCCTGTGGTTTCGTCGCCGGGCTAACCGTCGCCGAGCGCCGCCCGCACGGCGGCGACCACGTCCGGGTGGCCGAGGGGCAACGGCGGTGGCACGCGGTCTTGCGGCCCTTCGGTGCTCGACGCGACGACCCGCACGTCCGTACCCGCCTCGCGCAGCTTGGCCACGACGTCGTCGTGCTCGGCCAGCCAGGCGTCGTTGGCCTTCGCGGCGTCGCCGGAAGCGAGGAACGCGTCCGACGCCGGGTCGACCAGCAGCAGGTGCGTGGCCGCGCCCGGGTGGCGTTCCACGAGCTGCAGCGCTTCCGCCGCGAAGGGACCGCTCGCCACGACGGCGACCTCGGGATCGCCGGAGCCGGCGTCGCCGAGGAGATCGTCGGCCTCGGTCAGGGCGCCGCCGGCGGGCACCCGGCACCAGAAGACGGCCCGCTTCCCGGTCAGGGGCCGCCAGGTCGCGGGCAGCTCGTCGTGCTTCGCGGCGCCTGCCGGGTCGAGGACGATCACCTTGGGACCCGCCGGATCGCCGGCGGTCACCACGGACGGGCCTTCAGAGCGAAGGGGTTCGGGTTCGGCGGGCATGCGCCTTCCTTTCACTGTACGGGTTTCAGCGCCGGGGGAGCTCCGGGGTGCCCGTGTCGAGCGGTACGGCGCCGGAGCGGACGAGTCCCAATTGGACGGTCTGGCGGCCGGTCAGCCGCTCCAGGGCCCAGTCGGCGGCCGTGCGCACCCGGTTCCCCGGCATCGCCATGAGGTGGTAGCCGCGCGTCACGGCCTTCGCCGGGAGGCCGGACAGGGGAACGCGCAAGGGGTTCGCCGCGGCCGCGCCGGCGCCCAGGTCGACGACGAAGCCGAGATCGTGGTGCCGGTAGGTGCCGGGGCGGCCGTGCCCCAGCGACGCCGCGACGTTGCGCCCGGCGAGCTTGCCCTGCCGCTCGGCGTGCTGCGCGGTCATCGCGGTGTACTGGCCGGGACGGGTGCGATCGGGCACCGCGGCTGCGTCGCCGCAGGCGAACACGTCGTCGCGGCCCGGCACGGCAAGCTGCTCGGTGACGACCAGCCTGCCCTTCGCGGTCTCGAGCCCGAGATCGGCCACCAGGGGGTCCGGCCGCACGCCGACGCACCACACGAGGGTGCGGGCCGGCACGGCCTCCCCGTTGGTGAGCGTGACGCCCTTGTCGTCGGCGTGGTCCACGGAGGTCTTCATCAGCACCTCGACGCCGCGGGCCCGCAGCACCTTGTCGGCGGTCCGGCCGAGCCGCTTGCCGAGTTCGGGCAGCACGCGTTCGGCGACGTCGAGCAGCAGCCAGCGGATCTTCTGCCCGGCGAGCTCGGGGTGGCGGGCGGCCAGCGCGTCGGTGAACGCCGGACCCTGCGCGGCCACCTCGGTGCCGGTGTAGCCGGCGCCGACGACCACGAACGTGCAGCGCGCGTCGCGCTCGGCGGGATCTTCGGCCGCCGCGGCCAGCTCGATCTGCCGCGTGATGTGGTCGCGCAGGTACAGCGCCTCCGGCACGCCGCGGAAGCCGTGCGCGTACTCCGGCACGCCCGGGATCGGCAGCAGCTTGTTGACACTGCCCGCGGCCAGCACCAGCCGGTCGTAGCGGATCCGGTGCTCGCGGTCCTCCGGGTCGGTGTAGGTGACGTCCCGGGCGTCGAAGTCCACCCCGGTCGCGACGCCCAGCACGAGGCGGACCCCGGGCAGCGTCTCCGGGATCGACACGGTGACCCGTCTCGGGTCGAGGATCCCGGCCGCCACCTCCGGCAGCAGTGGCAGGTAGAGGAAGTAGTCCGTCGGGTTCAGCACGACGATTTCGACGTCGTCTCCGGTCTCCTTCCGCAGGCTCTTCGCCGCGTGGTAGCCGGCGAAGCCGCCGCCGACGATCACGACACGCATGGATCTCCTTCCGGGATCGGATATCCGTCTTTCGCGGATTACCCGGGGCCGGGGTCAGGAAACCCGCGGGGTTGACCTGCGGACGAGGGGGCGTACGGTCATGGGTGTTGGCTGTTGTTCAGACACGTGCTCCGGTCAGCGCTCTGCACACCTGTGAAGCTGTGCACGCCGCGAAAGGAGCGCCATGCGCGACTGTTTCGACACGTTCGACGAACCGTCCGGCCTGACCGTGACCACCACCGAGAGACCGGGTGGAATCCGCGTTTGCACGCTGGTGGGCGACATCGACGCCGCCACTGTCGACACCCTCGACGAGACGCTGGCCACGGGCGAGCGCCTGGTCGCCGACCTGTCCCGCGTCGCCTTCCTCAGCTGCGCCGGGGTCCGGTCGCTGCTGCGGGCGGACGCGCGCACCGAGCTCGCCGTCGTCGGCGGTGGCCACGCGGTGACGCGCTCGCTGGAGGCCACCGGCGCCGACCTGGTGCTGAAGATCCACGCCGGGATGGGGGCCGCCCTCGCCGGCCTGGCCACCCGCGCGGTGCCCGAGCCCGGCCGGGAGACGTGACCGCCCGGCGGCCACGCCTCCCACCGTCCACTGTGGTCAGTCGTCCGGCCACTCGCCGGTGGCCTTGCGGTAACCGACGGCGCCGGCCCGCTCCGTGGCGGCCTTGACGGCGCCGAAGATCGCTCCCTGCACCGCCGCCGCGATGATCACCTGCCGCCAGGTGTGGTCGCGGTCGGTGGCGTCGGGCGCGTCCTCTTCGCCGGACACGCGGGTCCAGACCTGTTTGAACGCCTGACCGGCGAGGATGCCGCCGAGCGCGCCGACGGCCCAGCTCAGGGGCTTGTACAGGACCTTGTTCACGAGTTCCTCCGGCGCAGGATCAGGCGGATCAGGATCACCAGGGCCAGCACGCCGGCGAAGACCGGCAGCGGGTTGCTCCGGACGACGTCGGCGCCATGGCGGAACCTGACCGCGGTCTGCTCGTTCGTCACGTCGGCGACCTTCGCGGTCGCCTCGTCGAGCTTTTCGTCGACGTTCTCCTTGACCCTGGTCTTCACGTCGAGCTTCTGCCCGAGCGCTTCCAGGGTCTCGGTGAGCTCTTCCCGGGTGGCGTCCCGGTCGAGCCGCGCCTCTTCGGCGTTCTTGGGGAAGTCCCCGCTCATGTGCGCACTCCCTGTTTCACGGTCTCCACGTCTTCGCGGACACCGGTGATGGCTTCCTCGGGCACCGGCGGCACCCCTTGGGTGACCTCCTTCTTGCCGACCAGCGCGGCGATCCCGGCGACCAGGAACAGGGCCACCGCGACCAGCACCGCCGCCAGCCAGGCGGGCACGACCAGCGCCAGCGCCAGCACGGCGGCCGCGACCAGCGTGCCGGCGCCGAGCAACGCGAACAGGCCGGCCGCGCCGAACAGCCCGGCACCGGCGCCCATCTTCTTGCCCTTGCGCCGCAGTTCGAAGGCCGCCAGCCGCATCTCGTCCCGGACCAGCCGCTTGACCTCGTCGGTCAGGTCGTTCACCAGCTCGGCGACCGAACGGTCGGCCGCCGGCTTCTTGCTCGCTTCTTCGATCACGGAACACCTCCTCTGCCTGGCCGCCGGTTACCCGGCCGCGCCGCAGGTCAACCACGCCGGGTTTGGCCGCGGCGGCACCGGGTAGCCGAGGTTTTCGACCAACCGATCAAGGAGCAGTGCAATGAGCACGATCACCGAAATCGTGGATGTCGAGGTCCCGGTGTCCACCGCCTACAACCAGTGGACGCAGTTCGAGGAGTTCCCGAAGTTCATGGAGGGCGTCGAAGAGATCCGCCAGATGGACGCCACCCACACCCACTGGGTGACGCGCTTCGGCGGCGTGACGCGCGAGTTCGACGCGACGATCACCGAGCAGCACCCCGACGAGCGGGTCGCCTGGACGTCGGACTCCGGCCCCGACCACGCCGGGGTGATCACCTTCCACCGGCTCGACGAGTCGCACACCCGGGTGACCGCCCAGATGGAGATCGACCCGGAGGGGTTCGCCGAGAACGTCGCCGACAAGCTCGGTGTCCTCGACCGCCGGGTGAAGGGCGACCTGAAACGGTTCAAGGAGTTCATCGAGCAGCGCGGCGGGGAGACCGGCGCCTGGCGCGGTGACGTGGACCGCCCGGGCGGGTAACCCATACGTGGTACACGGCGGGGCGGGTTCCGTCCCGCCGTGTTTCGTGTCCGGAGGCCTCGGGTAGGCCGCACGCATGACGACCACCACTGCCGACGTTCCCACCGTGGAGCTGAACAACGGCGTGCGGATCCCGCAGTTCGGGTTCGGCGTGTTCCAGATCCCGCCGGAGGAGACCGCCCGTGCCGTGCGGACGGCGCTGGAAGCGGGCTACCGCCATGTCGACACGGCGCAGATGTACCGCAACGAGGCGGGGGTCGGCGCCGGCATCGCGGAAGCCGGCCTGGCGCGCGAAGACGTGTTCGTCACGACGAAACTGGCGAACGACGCGCACGGGCACGACAACGCGATCACCGCGCTGGAGGGCAGCCTGCGGCGGCTCGGCTTCGACTACGTCGACCTGTACCTGATCCACTGGCCGCTGCCGCACCGGGGCCAGTTCGTCCGGACCTGGCGGGGTTTCGAGGACATCCTGCGGGCGGGCAAGGCCCGCGCGATCGGGGTGTCGAACTTCCAGCCCGCCCACCTCGACCGGCTCGCCGAGGGGACCGGCACGGTGCCCGCGGTCAACCAGATCGAACTGCACCCCGCGTTGCAGCAGCCCGAACTGCGCGCCTACCACCGGGAGCACGGCATCGCGACCGAGGCGTGGAGCCCGCTCGCGCGGGCCGGCGTCCTCGACGACCCGGTGCTCGCCGGACTGGCGGAGAAGCACGGGCGGACGGCCGCGCAGGTGGTGCTGCGCTGGCACCTCCAGCTCGGGAACATCGTGTTCCCGAAGTCCTCGTCGCCCGACCGGATCCGGCAGAACATCGACGTGTTCGGCTTCGAACTCGACGACGAGGACATGGCGGCGATCGGCGAGCTCGAAGCCGGCCGCCGGACCGGGCCGGACCCGGACACTTTCACGGGGTGACCGCGGCGTTTCTGTGCGCAACCCGGCGGGTACTTCCCGTAGAGGTCCCCCAGGAAGGAGCGTCCGGCATGACCACCAACGCGTATCTGTCGTTTCTCGCGATCGGAGTGGCGCTGGTCCTGATAGACGGGCAAGTCATCTACCGCAGCGGTCGCCGTTACCTGGAGAACTCCTACGGCGACCCGGCGGCCGGCGCTTCGATGACCCGCCTGGTCACGGTGCTGTTCCACCTGGCGACGCTGGGGGTGCTGGCGCTGATCTCGACCATCGACATGGGCGGCAGCGACCTGCCGGGCGTCGTCGGGCGGCTCGGCGTGCTGCTGCTGATCCTCGCGCTGGCCCACGCGATCACCCTCGGCATCCTGGCCCGCATCCGCGGTGAGCAGGAGGTGGAGGCGGTCGTCCAGCGCGGCGGCCGGCGGGCGGCGGTGCCGGAGCAGCACGCCCCGACGGTCACCCCGGTGCCGGGCCAGGACGGCCGGTACCCCGACGTCAGCCCGTCGCTCGAGAACCGGTCCCCGTACTCGGCTCAGTAAGCCGGGACCACCGCCTCTGAAGGCCACCATCAGCGTGCCCAGCGCCCTGATGGTGGCCTTCAGGGGCTTTCCGGCCCAGGCCGGGTAGTTAAGGATTCCTCTGCCGCGCAAGCGGTCAACGGAAGGCCGTGAATGTCGCATTGAGGGACTCTATGTCCCGGACGGCATCGCCCGCAACCCGTGGGAGCCGACGTACGCGGCG
>NZ_JBFBBN010000077.1:0-36021 GCF_040682715.1 Amycolatopsis sp. NPDC051128
CAGATCGCGTTCGTGCCCAAGATCGCCCGCATCCCGTACTTCGACGCGATGAACACCGGCGGCCTCGAAGCGGCGAAACAACTGGGCGTGGAGTGTCAATGTGCCATTCACGGCCGTGGGCGAGTACCTGAACCGGGCTAATCGGGCTAATCGGGCAGCTTGACAGCTCGCTGGCGCAGCTAACTGCCCGGATGCTGCGGTCACCGCGCTAGCGGCGTCCGCCCCAGCCGGTGTAGGCCACGGCTCCCGTCACCGCCACGATCACCCCCGTCCAGGTGGCCGCCACTGAGTCCGGTGGCTGCAGCAGCCACGCGGCGATCCGGCTTCCGGTCGTGCCGTCGTTCGGGACCAGCGGGCTGAGCGCGCACCAGGTCAGCGGGAGCGTCCAGCCGTGCCGGCCGCCGGCGACGGTGGCCGCCAGGCCGGCCAAGCCCGCCAGGCCCGCCGCGTCACGCACGATGATCGACATGTCGACAACGGACGTGCCCAGCTTCTGCACCCCCAGCACCGCGGCACCGGCGGCGAGGCCGATCAGCAGCAGGTGCGCGAACCGCCGGACCGGCCACGGCAGGGCCGCCGTCCGGTCGAGGTCGGCGTCCTGTCCGCTCAGCCCGATCGCCGCCACCGCGATCGCCGAGGCCAGCGTCAGCACGACCATGAGCACGTCCCAGGAGTCACGCCCGAGGAACCACATCCCCACCGTCACCGACAGCAGCGCCGCCGACGCCGCCGGAAGCTGCCGCGACCGCACGTAGAGCGTCGCCCACCTCATCGCAGGGCTCCCGGCACCAGGGTGTCGAGGGGGTCGCCTTGGCAGGTCAGGAGCACGTGGCGCAGCGCGACGATCCGGCCGAACTGCACGTCCGCGGGGAGGGCGCGGAACTTCTCCCACGCTTGCTCGATCGAGCCGAACTCCCGCTTGACCCAGCTCCCGCCGTACTCGGGCAACAGCTTCAGCTCGCCGGTGAAGTACGACGCCGCGATCATGCGGGCGCCCACGTCGGACAGGTCGGCGTAGCTCGGTCGCACGCACCCGGGCAGCCCGGCACCGGAGAGCACCGCGAGCCGCAAGGTGCTCGCGTCCGCCGTGAGCCGGTCCTCATTGCGCTGGAAGTCCAGGTAGACGACGCCGGGATCGCGAGCGGGCGGGGAGGTGACGGAGTCCGGCGCCATCTGTTCCTCGATCCGGGTGGGCGCGCCGGGCAGCTTCGCCAGCATGGCCAGCGCTTCCCGGCCCGGCCCGGCCAGCGCGGCCAGCCTGTCCTCATGCGCCCGGCTGACGCAGATCGGGCCGTCGCAGACCTTCTGGGCGGCGACGCCGTCCGAGGCCAGGAGCCCGTCGGAGGAAGCCGGGAAGACCGGCAGGGCGATCGCCGCCCCGGCCACCACCGGCAGCAGGCCGAGCACCCTGGCCCGCGCCGAATTCGCGGCCAGCAGCAGGAATCCGGTCGCGGCGAGCGCCACGAACCACACCACCTGCCCGAGGTCGACCGACGTCGCTGTCGTCACCAGCACGCCTCGCGGCTCCCCGAGGGTCGGCGCCAGCAACGCGAACCGGCCGTAGGACAACGAAAGCCCCGCTTCAAGCGATCTCCAGGCCACTATCGACCCCACCATGGTCAGCACGGCCAGCGCGGGCGCGGTCAGCGGATGCGGCAGCAGCCGCCCGGCGGCCAGGCCCACCCAGCTCCCCGCCACGATGGCGAGCGCGCCGACGAGGACGACCGGCAGGAAGATCGCGGACACGAACCCGCCGTGCCCGAGCACCTCGGCCAGGCCGACGCCGAACACCAGCAGGAACCCGAGCGCGCTCAGCGCTCCCACCGCGCCGGCCAGCCGCACCGCCCGGTGCCAGGCCGGGCGGGACGTCGTGGTCAGCAGCTCGACCATGCCGGAGCGGCTGTCGCGCATGCCTTGGATCGCCCCCGCGCCGACGGCGATCGGCCACAGGAACACCAGCAGGAACCGCAGCCACAGCGCGGTGGTCGTCGTGTTCCCCGTCCACGGCGCGGGCACCTTCCACCACGGCCCGGACAGCAGGAACAGGAAGCCCAGCGCGACGACGAGCAGCGCCAGCCCGGCCCAGGGCGCGATCGAGCGCCGCAGTTCGGTGCGCAGGATCATCACCAGGCCCCCTTGCCCGGCTCGTGGTTCAGCAGCGCCGAGTAGCCGCGCTCGATCGAGCTGTCGCCCACGTGTCCTGCTGTGCCGGCCGCGGCCAGCTCGTCCGGGGTTCCCTGGAACACCAGCTTGCCCTCGTCGAACAGGACGACCGCGGAGCACGCCGCGCCCACGTCCTCGACCAGGTGCGTCGAGATCAGCACGCAAGAGTCCTGGCCGAGCTCCTGCACCAGCTCGCGGAACCGCACGCGCTGCGCCGGGTCGAGCCCGGCGGTCGGCTCGTCGAGCAGCAGGATGTCCGGGTCGTTGACGATCGCCTGCGCGATCCCGACCCGCCGCACCATGCCGCCCGACAGCGTCTTCATCCGGTCGTCCGCGCGGTCGGCGAGGCCCACCCGTTCGATCGCGCGCTGCACCGCACCCGGAATGTCCTCTTTGGACATCTCCTTGAGCCACGCGATGTACTCGACGAACTCCCGGACGGTGAACCGCTTGTAGAACCCGAAGTTCTGCGGCAGGTAGCCGATCCGCCGACGCAGGCCGCGCTGTCCGGTGTGTCCCCCGGCAGGCACACCGAGCAGCGACAGCCTGCCTTCCGCCGGCCGGAGCACCGTCGCCAGTGCCCTGATCAGGGTCGTCTTGCCCGCGCCGTTGGGCCCGAGCAAGCCGTGCACCCCCTTGCCGAGCGACAGATCCAGCCCGTCCACGGCCATTTTCCGGCGCCCCACCCGCACCTTCAGCCCTTCGGCCTGGATTTCCCAGGCGTAGGCCGTTGGCGCGACCTCGGCCGCTCCGACAGCACGCATGTTCTTCCTCCCTAGTTGCGCACGCCGAGCCGGGTGAACGCGCCCTTGTGCAGGGCGACGACCACCGTCGTCAGCGCGAAGATCCCCGCCCACACCGGCCACGCGCCGGTGCTGAGCGCAAACGGTTGCCGCTGGGCCGCGAAGGTGGGCAGCACCAGGACCGCGACCCACACCGCGACCAGCGCGTACGCCGCCCGGGTGACGCCGATCAGCCCGCCCAGCGCGAGCGTCCCCGTCGTGAAAGCCAAGCTCGGCAGCAGCCAGAGCGCGAGGGCCGTGCCGGTCAGCCACCCGGCGGCACCCAGCACCGGCAGGACGACGAGGAGCACGGCCAGCGTCCGCCGCACGACCAGGTACAGCCCGGCCCGCGGCGTCGCGACGACGACTTCGTACGCCGGATCCAGCCCGCGTGCCCACGACGCGGCGACGCCGAGCACCGGCAGCACCGGCGCGAAGAGCTGCACCGCCGTCACGTCCAGCACCGAGCGCCCGACGTGGTCCAACAGCGCCGCGAGCAACGTGACCAGCACGATCATCCCGAGCCACGACGCCATCGCCGGGGTGACCCAGGTGGCGAGCCACCACCACCGGCTCCGGTACCGGGCACGCTCGGGCCGCTGTTGGGCGGGCCCGTGGAACGGGACGCCCGACAGCTCGATTTCGGCACCGAGCCGGGCCCAGACGACGTCCACCACCGGCAGGGCCGGCGCCATCGCGGCGAGCCGCGCCCGGCACTCCGCGCAGGTCTCGAGGTGCGCTTCGAGGCCCCAGAGCTGGTCACCCGGGAGGTCGTCGCCCGCCACGTACGCGGCGATGAGCCGCTCCGACGCATGGGTCATGACAGTGCCTCCCGCATCGCGAACCGCGCCCGGCGGGCACGGGTCTTGACGGTTCCTTCCGGCAGCCCGAGCAGGACGGCGGTCTCGCGGACGGTCAGCCCGTCGAGCACCATCGCCTGCAGCACCTGCCGCAGCTCGGGCGCGAGCTCGCGCAACGCGTCGCCGACCTCGTCGCCCACCGTCGCCGCCAGTGCCTCGTCTTCCGCCGCGGGCACCGGCTCGACGTCGAAGGCCACCACCGGCGGCGGCTGCGCGTGGTGCGCCCGGCGCCGGAACGCGTCGACCAGGCGGCGGGCGGCGATCGTCCACACCCAGCCGACCGCGCTGCCACCGGTCGCGGCACCCGCGAACGAGCCCGCCGCGCGCCAGACGGCCAGGTACGTCTCCTGCATGACCTCGGCGACGACCTGCTCGTCGGCGCACCGGCGGCGCAGGCGCACGGCAAGCCAGGGCGACGTGCGGCGGTAGAGCTCCTCGAACGCCGCGCGGTCGCCCTTGGCCGTGCGCCGGACGAGGTGCTCCTCGTCGGCGTCCTCCAGTGGCTTCTGTCTCACACCAGGCAAGACGCCGGATCGCCGGAAACGGTTCTCACACGATTGTGTGCTGCGTCACATTCAGCGGGAGGGCCAGAACTTCCGCCAGCCGTCGGCCTCCAGGGTCGTCGGCTGCAGCCCCGCGTCGCGAGCGGCCTGCTCGGCGCCCTGGACGTCCCGCGCGAACTGCTTCGCCAGCGCCCGCAGCTCGCCCTCGGGATCGACCCCCGCGCGGCGCGCCGTGGCCGCGATGCGGAACAGCTGGGCGGCCGCGCCGGAGCCGGGCGGGAAGAGGTCGAGCGGGATGCCCGCGCGCCCGGAACGCTGCCCCAGCTTGCCCGCCAGCGCGACGGCGGGCTGGCCGAGCGCCACGCCGTCCACAATGGACTTACGCTGTTTCTCGCGCTGCTTCAGCTCTTCCCACTTGAGGTTCTGGTGCTCGACCGTGTGCACCTTGTCGGCGTCGGCGAAGACGTGGGGGTGCCGGCCGACCAGCTTCGCGACGAGCGCGGCGGCGACGTCGTCGATGCCGAAGGGGTCCTCGGGATCCTCCGCCGCGACCCGGGCGTGGAAGAGCACCTGCAGCAGGACGTCGCCGAGCTCTTCGCGCAGCGCCTCGCGGTCGCCTTCCTCGATGGCGTCGAGCAGTTCGTAGGTCTCCTCGACCAGGTACTGCCGCAGCGAATCGTGCGTCTGGACCGCGTCCCACGGGCAGCCGCCCGGCGAGCGGAGCCGGTCCATCACGTCGGCGGCCTCGACCAGGGGCGGCACCGGCGTCTCGATGACCTCCGCGCCGGTCGCGATGAGCAACGACGCCGCCGGCTCGTCCCGGGACCCGGCGAGCAGCACGACGTCCTTCAGCGAGGGCGCCTCGGTGACGGGCGGGACACCGAACACGCTCGCGTCGACGTCCGTGGCCGCGTACACGGAGGCGGACTCGCGCAGAAGCGGAAGCGCCGCGCCGGGCAACGTCGCCCCGCGGACGACCACGACGACGCCCGTGGTCACTGCTGCGCGGGTGCGGCACCGCGCAAAGGCAGCACGGTGCCCTTGGTGGCGTCCAGGTTCGGCGCGAGGTTCATGCTCACAACATCCCACACGCCGTACCGGGGGTTGACGCGCAGCCCGGTCTGGCCGAGGTAGGGCTGCAGCAGCCGGACGCCGATCGCGGTCAGCTGCTCGTCCGTCGGCTTCGGCGCCTCCTGGTCGGCGGGCACGGCCTTGTCGGTGCCGCGGGCGCGGACGACGAAGACGTACCAGTCCGGCTTGGCCGGCATCCGCGCCTGGAACACGACGACGCTGTTCGCCGCCGAGCCGAACAGCGCGGTCTGTGCCAGGGAGGGGTACTGCGAGGCGCCGAAGAGCTCGGTGAGGCCGGCGTCGGAGAACCCGCCGGCGCCGGGCGCCCCGGTCTGCTGGGCCTGCTGCGCCTCCTGGCTCGCCTGCTGGATGGTGCCTTGGATCTTGCCCGGGTCGGCGGAGAACTGCTTCGCGAGGTCGAAGGCGCGAGTGCGGGCCTCGGGGTCGGTCTCGCTGGCGGCGCTGATGCCGAGGTAGTCCGCGCCGACCGACAGCTTCGGCAGGTACTTGTTCGCCAGTTCCTGCTCGAAGTAGGTGTCGGTGGCGCGCTCGGTGCGGTCACGCAGGTTCGCGACCATCTGCGAGACGGCGACCTGGTCGCCCTGCCCGGTGTCCTTGACCGGCGTGCTCGTCTGCGTGGCGCCCTTCTGCGCGATCTTCGCCTGATCCGCGACGAGGTTCTCCTGCTTCGCGGCCCGCAGGACCAGCTCGTGGAGCACCGTCTGCCGGACGATCTCGCGACCCAGCAGGTCGAGCTTGTGTTCACGGGCGAGCTTCTGCGCGTACGGCTGTTCGCGGACGGCCTGGTCGATCATCGACTGGACCTGGTCGATGCCCACCGAGCGGTCGCCGACGATCACCGCGCTGCCGACCTGGCTGGGGCCCGACCCGCACCCGGCGAGCAGAAATGCACCGGCAACGACCGCGACCAGCGCGCGAGGGCGCCCCATGATCCGCATCACAGCGCATAGCCTCTCACACCATCGCACCCGAAACGCAACACCCGGGCGGTGTGGCCGGGCGTAACGTCGATGACATGGACCACTGGCTCACGATCGAAGTGTTCGACGGCGAGTCCACGGCCACGTTGTGGCGGCTCGCCCACGGTGACGCGCTCACCGAAGCGGCACTGACGAACGGCGCCGAGCAGTGGGTCTGGCACGAACACCGCTGGGGCGTGGTGCTGGAGATCGAGTTCCGCACGGAGGAACGCCGCGACGCGTTCCGTGGTTTGCCCGCGGTGACGGCGGCGCTGGACGCCGTGCCGGACCCGGCGCGCGGGCTGCTCGTGTACCCCGGGCGTGGCGGAGGTGCGGGGTCGCGGGTGCCGCGGAAGCCCCGGCCGCTGCCGATGGCGGGGGCCGGCGCGGTTCCGGTGCCGACGGAACAGGTGAAGATGGGTTTGGCCGAGCCTCTGCCGCCGACGTTCAGCGAAGTCGGCTGAGGAACTCGCGCCAAGGGCCGGCGGGGACGGCAAGGGTGCCGCCCTCGCGGTCTTTCGTGTCCCGGATCAGGATCTGCGCGCCGGTGGCCACCTCGACGCACTCGCTGCCGTTGGTGCTGTAGCTGCTCGTGCGCCAGCCGACCTCGACACAGTCACCGCCGTTGGCGCTGTAGCTGCTCTTACGCCAAGTCAACATCGTGTCCCGCTCCCGATAAGTAGAGCCCGTTCGCCAGATCGGCGATGAACTCCCTCGATTGTGCCTCATCGAGCGCGATCTCTTCGAGCCCTTTGAGCACGCGCCGGTAGGCGCGGATCTCGTGCGGTTCTTCGAGGAACAGGGAGGAAACCTCGCTGTCGAGGTAGACCAGTGGCTTGAACTCCGGCGATTCGATCAGCTGGAAGTGACCGGACAGAGCCGCATGCCCGCCGCAGGCTGCGGGTACGAGGCGAATGCTCATGTTCTGCCGAGCGGAAAGCTTCGACAGTTGGCTGAGCTGGGTGAACATAATGCCACTGTCTTCGCGGCCGATCGGCAACCGCAGGGCGAACTCATGGATGAAGAAGCGGAACTCGACCTGCGGCCGCTTGTCCAGGAGGACCTGCCGCGACATTCGCGCGAATACCCGCTCGTCGACTTCATCGGCGCTGGGCACGCTGCCGGTTTCGACGATGAGCGCGCGGGCATAGCCTGCGGTCTGCAGGAGCCCCGGCACGATCGAGCTTTGGAAGAGGGCAATTGCGGAGGCTCGCTCCTCGTGCCAAACGAGGGTCTGCACCTGGATCGGCAAGCGGTCACCGTGCTGTTCAAGGAGTCCGGGCTTGCGGATCTCGTCGCCCATCGCCATGAGTTCGCGGTATTCCGCACCCCTGATCTCCAGCGTCGTCAGGAACCGCGCCAACTTCACCGGGTCCGGCCGCACCAGGCCCCGCGTCACGGACGACACCCACTGCGCGCTCACCTCCAGCTGCCGCGACATTTCGCGGACGCCCCAGTCCTTTTCCGCCATGCGCCGGAGCAGCCGTTCCCCGAGCTGCCTACCCCGGATGTTGGGCCCGCGATCGTCCGCCATGGGATGAACCTAGGTTCGCCGTGAACACAATTCCAGGCGCCACCACGACAGTTCCCCCTAAGAGGCCTGGCTGTCCACTCCCCTTTACACGGCGCCCTTACACGGTCGCCGGTTTCTTCGTCAGCTGCAGCAACAGCTTGGTGCACCAGTCGAGCAGCTCTTCGTCCCGCAGGGTCGGCGCGCCGATCCTGCCTCCGGCCGGCCCCTCGGTCGGCTTGGGCACCGACACCGTGTTCGTCACCGCCTTGAACATCGCCTTCGGGTACAGGCGCTTCAACCTGACCATCTGCGAGTCCTGCAACGGCAGCGGCGCGAAGCGGATCGTGTTGCCCTGCACCGCCACCTCCGTCACGCCCGCCTCGCGGCAGGTGTGCCGGAACTTCGCCACCGACAGCAGCCGGTTCACCGGCGCCGGTGGCTGGCCGTAGCGGTCGATCAGCTCTTCGCGCACCGCGTCGAGACCCTCGGTGTCCGGCGCCGCCGCGATCTTGCGGTACGCCTCCAGCCGCAGCCGCTCGCCCGGGACGTAGTCGTGCGGGATGTGGGCGTCGATCGGGAGGTCGACGCGGACGTCGGCCATCTCCTCTTCCTCCGCCGGCTCCGCACCGGCGTGCCGGCGGAACGCGTCGACCGCTTCGCCGACCAACCGCACGTACAGGTCGAACCCGACGCCCGCGATGTGCCCGGACTGCTCCGCCCCGAGGATGTTGCCCGCGCCGCGGATCTCCAGGTCCTTCATCGCGACCGCCATGCCCGCGCCGAGCTCGGTGTTCTGGGCGATCGTCGCGAGGCGGTCGTGGGCCGTCTCCGTCAGCGGCGCCTCCGGCGGGTACAGGAAGTACGCGTACCCGCGCTCGCGCCCGCGCCCGACGCGGCCTCGCAGCTGGTGCAGCTGCGCCAGGCCCAGCAGGTCGCCGCGCTCGACCAGCAGCGTGTTGGCGTTCGAAATGTCGAGCCCGGTCTCGACGATCGTCGTGCACACGAGGACGTCGTACTCGTTCTCCCAGAAGCCCTGGATGATCTTCTCGAGCTTGTCCTCGTTCATCTGGCCGTGCGCGGTGACGACCCGCGCCTCCGGCACCAGCTCGCGGATCCGCCGCGCGGCCTTCTCGATCGAGGAGACGCGGTTGTGGACGTAGAAGACCTGGCCGTCGCGCAGCAGCTCGCGCCGGATCGCGGCGCCGACCTGCTTGTCGTCGTACGAGCCGACGTACGTCAGGATCGGGTGGCGGTCCTCGGGCGGGGTGAGGATCGTCGACATCTCGCGAATACCCGCGAGCGACATCTCCAGCGTGCGCGGGATCGGCGTCGCCGACATGGTGAGCACGTCGACGTGCGTGCGCAGCGCCTTGATGTGCTCCTTGTGCTCGACGCCGAACCGCTGCTCCTCGTCGACGATCACGAGGCCGAGGTCCTTGTAGCGGATGCCGGTCTGCAGCAGGCGGTGCGTGCCGATGACGATGTCGATCTCGCCGCTGGCCAGCTGCTCCAGCGTCGAGTCGGTCTCGCTCTTGGCGGAGAACCGCGACAGGCCGCGGATCTTCACCGGGAACGAGCGCATGCGCTCGGTGAAGGTGTTGAGGTGCTGCTGGGCGAGCAGCGTGGTCGGGACGAGGACCGCGACCTGCTTGCCGTCCTGCACCGCCTTGAACGCGGCGCGGACGGCGATCTCCGTCTTGCCGTAGCCGACGTCGCCGCAGATGACGCGGTCCATCGGGACGCCGCGTTCCATGTCGGCCTTGACCTCGTCGATGGCGGCGAGCTGGTCGTTGGTCTCGGTGAACGGGAAGGCGTCCTCCAGCTCGTGCTGCCACGGCGTGTCCTGGCCGAACGCGTGCCCGGGCGCGGCCTGACGCGCGGCGTACAGCTGCACCAGCTCGGCGGCGATCTCCTTGACCGCCTTCTTGGCCTTGGCCTTGGTGTTCTTCCAGTCGGAGCCGCCGAGCTTGTTGAGCGTGGGCAGCTCACCCCCGACGTAGCGGGAGACCTCGTCGAGCTGGTCGGTGGGCACGAACAGCCGGTCACCCGGGTGGCCGCGCTTCGACGACGCGTACTCCAGCAGGAGGTACTCGCGGGTGGCGCCCGCGACCGTCCGCTGCACCATCTCGACGAACCGGCCGATGCCGTGCTGCTCGTGCACGACGTAGTCGCCGTTCTTGAGCGCCAGCGGGTCGACGGCGTTGCGCCGCCGGGACGGCATCTTGGCGTTGAGGTCCTTTGTGGACGTTCCGGCGCCCGCGCCGCGGCCGGTCAGATCCGCTTCGCTCAGCACGACCAGAGCGCGCTCCGGCGAGACGAAGCCTTCGGCGAGGCCACCGCAGGTGACGGTGACCATGCCCGGCGCCGGGGCGCTCTTCAGGCCGTCGGTGGCCTGGGTCGCCGGCACGTCGGCGGCCGACAGCTGCTCGACCGCGCGCGTCGCGGTGCCGTGGCCGGCGACGACGAGCACCGCCGTGCCGCCCGCCGCGGTGTGCGCGCGCAGGTCCGTCGTCGCGCGCTCGAGCTCGCCGCGGTACGACGGCGCGGCCTCGACCGAGACACGGTAGACGTCGGGGTCTTCGCTGGTCAGCTGGGTGAGCGTCCACCAGGCGCGCTTGGTGGCCTGCGCGTGGGAGCCGATCTCGTCGAGGCCGCGGTAGGCGGACGCGCCGAGGTCGATCGGCGCCTGGCCACCCGCGGCGGCCGTCGTCCAGGAGGCCTCGAGGAACTCCTGGCCGGTGCGGACGAGGTCGGCGGCCCGGGCGCGGATCTTCTCCGGGTCGGTGAGCAGGACGTGGGTGCCCACCGGCATCGCGTCGGTGAGCAGCTCCAGCTCGCCTTCGCAGAGCACCGGGATGAGCGCTTCCATGCCCTCGACCGGGATGCCGTCGGCGAGCTTGGTGAGCATCTCGGCCAGGTGCGCGTCGGCTTCGTACGTCTTCGCCAGCTCCGCGGCCTTCCCCTTCACCGGCGCGGTGAGCAGCAGCTCGCGGCACGGCGGCGCGGTGACCCGCAGGATCTCGCCGGGCAGCGACCGCTGGTCGGAGACGGCGAACGCGCGGATCTCGCTGACCTCGTCGCCCCAGAACTCGATCCGGACGGGGTGCTGCGCGGTCGGCCCGAACAGGTCGAGGATGCCGCCGCGGACGGCGAACTCGCCGCGCTTCTCGACCATGTCGACGCGGGTGTAGGCCAGCTCGACGAGCCGTTCGAGCAGGTCTTCGAAGCTCTGCTCCTCGCCGACGACCAGGTCGACCGGGGCGAGCGAACCGAGGCCGGGCGCCATGGGCTGGATCAGGCTGCGGACGGTCGCGACGACCACGCGGAGGTCGTCGTCGCCGGTCTTCAGCCGGTGCAGCACTTCCAGCCGGCGCCCGACGGTGTCGGCCCGCGGCGAGAGCCGCTCGTGCGGCAGGGTCTCCCAGGAGGGGAAGTCGGCGACCTTGCCCGTGCCGAGGAGGGCGCCGAGCGACGCGGTCAGCTCGTCGGCCTCGCGGCCGGTGGCGGTGACGGCGAGGACGGGCTTGCCGGCCCCGGCGTCCGCCGCGAGGGCGGCCGCGACGAGCTGCCGAGCGGCGATCGGGCCCTGCAGTTCGAGCAGCGGTGCGCCCGCGCGCTCGACCACGCCGCGCAGGGCCGGGTCGGGAAGGATGGCGGTGAGGAGTCCGGACAGTGGAGCGTCGGTCACGGCCCCCAGCCTACGTGCCACCCCCGACAGATTTCCGGTCACGGTTGGCGCCGGCCCAAACGCCCCAATGTGGCGTTGGGTGCGTCCAGCGCACCCAATGTGGCGTTCGGTGCATCCAACGCACCCAATGCGGCGTTCGGTGCGTTGGACGCACCCAAAGTGGCGTTCGGTGCGTCCAACGCACCCAAAGCCACATTGGGGCGCCGGCAGACGGTCAAGAGCGCAGCAGTTCCACCACCTCCGCCACGCGGGGCAGCTGCTCGTCGAACACCTTCGGCTCGGTGCTCGCGATCCGCAGCAGGAAGTGCTCCACCCCCTCGTACTCCCGCAGCCGGGCCGCGACCTCGGAAGCGCTCCCGGTCACCTGCATCTGGATGCCCTGGACGAAGTCCGCGGGCATGCCGTAGTTCCGCTGGCAGTACTCCTCCAGCAGCTGACGTCCCAGCACGGGGTCGTCCTCCACCAGGACCGTCGCGAACAGCGCCGGAGTCACCGGCCGCACGGCGGAAGATCGGATCCGGGCCAGCCCGGAGCCGTAGTCCGCCGGGTCCGGCGGGTACGGCAGCCAGCCGTCGTAGAGGCGTCCGACGCGCTCCAACGCCCCCGGTGTGTACGCCGCGAGCCACACCGGCGGGCCGCCCGGCCGGGCCGGCGCCGGGAACGACGGCAGCGAGTCGTAGTGCAGCACCGACCCGTGGAACGAGGTGGCTCCGCGCCAGATGTCCCGCCACAGCGCCACGATGTCGTCCAGGCGGGCCCGCCGCCGCTCCCACGGCACGCCGGCGAACGCGAACTCCGGTTCGCTGCGTCCGGCGAACCCGGCGCCGACGGCCACCGTGAGCCGACCCGAGCTGAGCAGGTCGATGCTGAGCAGCTGGTTCGCCGTGAGCAGGGGGTTCCGCAGCGCCGGGAGCAGCGCCGACGTCCCCAGCGTCACCCGGGAAGTCCGGGCGGCGAACGCCGAGAGCACCGACAGCGCGTCCAACGGCGCCCGCGCGAGGGTGTCGCCGACCCAGACCGAGTCGAGCCCGAGCCGCTCGGCTTCGACGGCGGTGGCGACCAGCTCGGGCGCGGTGCGCCCGGCGTCGAGGATGGGCTGGTAGGTCGGCACGACCAGGCCGTAGTTCGTCATGCCGGAAGCCTCACCGACACCGGGGTATGCCCTCAATTCCCTGCCGGGAATGGCCCAGCGGAGCAGGATGGACGCGTGAACTTCGGAACAGCGCTCAAGGACTGGCGCACGCGGCGGCATCTCAGCCAGCTCGACCTGGCGTTGCGGGCCGGGACGACGCAGCGGCACGTGAGCTTCATGGAGAGCGGGCGCTCGCTCCCCGGCCGCGGCATGGTGCTGCGCGTCGCCGAGTCACTGGAGCTGCCGCTGCGCGAGCGCAACGGCCTGCTCTTCGCCGCCGGTTTCGCACCGTCGTACCCCGAGACGCGGCTCGACGACCCGGCGATCAAGCCGGTGCTCGACGGGCTGCGGCGGCTGCTCGACGGCCACCGGCCCTATCCCGCGATCGTCGTCGACCGCTACGGCGTGCTGGTCGCGAAGAACGACGCGTTCGCCCTGCTCATCGAGGGGGTCGCGGCGGAACTCCTCGAAGAGCCGGTGGACACGCTGCGGCTCGCCCTGCACCCGCGCGGGATGGCACCGCGCGTGCGCAACCTCGACGACTGGGCCCGGCACATCCTCGAGCGCATCCGCAACGACCTGGCCCGCACGCCGGACGACCGGCTGGCCGCGCAGCTCGCCGAACTGGAGGGCTACCTGCCACCGGCGTCCGCGCCCGGGCCGGAGCACCTGGGGTTCGCGGTGCCGGTCCGGCTGTCCACTTCGGTCGGTGAGCTGCGGCTGATCACGGCGATCACGACGTTCGCGACGGCGGCGGACGTGACCGTGTCGGAGCTGAAGCTGGAGACGTTCCTGCCCGCGGACGCCGAAACCGCGGACCGTCTTCACGCCACCAGCGCCGTCAGGTGACCCACCAGCAGTTCCGCGCTCGCCCACAGCACCGCCGCGCACACGCTGCCCGCCGCGAACCGGCGGTACGGCATCGCCGCCGAGCCCGCGACGCGCGGCACCAGCGTGCGGACCCCGGCCAGGCAGCGGCCCGCGATCACCGCCGGGACGCCGTAGCGCGCGACCGTCGCTTCCGCGCGGTCCCACCGGTGCTCGCCGATGCGACGGGCCATCCGCGTCCGCTTGAGCCGGGGTCCCCAGTGACGTCCTTCCAGGTATGCGAGCTGGTCGCCGAGCACGGCCGCCGACACCACCACCGCGAACGCGAGTCCGAGGTGGAGCGTGCCCCGCTCGGCCAGGAATCCCATCAGCAGCACCGTCGACAGCGTCGGCAGCACGATGCCCGGCAGCAACGCGGTCTCCGCCGCGATCAGCAGGCCGCAGACCAGGTAGACGACCGACGGCGGCGCGTCAAGCAGTGGCCGCAGCAGGCTGTCCATGCGGGATCCTCCCGACCGCCACCGGCAGCGCCGCGCGGTAGACGAACGCGGGCGACAGGTTGCCCCAGACGACCGGAGTGCGCTCCACGACGGCGAACCGGCTTCGCAGCGACGCGGCGAAGCGGCGTGCGGGCGGCGTCCAGGCCGCGTGGGCGTAGGCGAACGTCGTGAACCGGCCGTTCGGGGCCAGCGCCGCGGTGAGCGCGTCGAGGATCCGCTCCTGCCGGTTCGCGGTCATGGCCGTCCACGGCAGACCCGAGACGACGACGTCGACGCCTTCCAGCGCGAAGCATTCGGCCGAGCCGGTCACGACGTCGACCTGCGGGAAGCGTGAACGCAGTTCCCCGGCGAAACGCGGGTTGATCTCTACGGCGGTCAGGCGTGCTTCAGGGCGAAGCAGCGCGAGGATCGCTTCGGTGAACACGCCGGTGCCTGGGCCGAGCTCGGCGACGTTCGCCGCGCGTTCCAGGCCGAGGCCCGCCGTCATGGTTTCGGCCAGCCGGGGCGAGCTCGGCGCGATCGCGCCCGTCAGCATCGGGTGGCGGAGGAATTCCCTGGTGATCGACATGGCCCCGACGCTAGGAACGGCGGCGGTGGCCACGAATCCGCCGGCTCGACCGGTCTCCTCCTCCCAAGGGAGGACTTGATCGGACCGGAGGGATGACGCCACCGGACCACTCCCCCCGATACGTTCGATCGCGTGGAACGAATCGTGGTGTGGGCCCGCAGGCACCGGTGGACGGTGGACCTGCCGCTGTACGCCGTGTTCCTTTTCCTGGGCCCGAACTGGAACGACGCCGGCTCGTGGGGCCTCCGCGCGGCCTCGATGCTGTTCCTGCTCCCGCTGCTGGTCCGGCGGCGGTTCCCGCGGACCGTCGCGGTGCTGATCATCGCCGGGGCGGCGGCGGTGTACTTCAACGAGATCTGGGCGTACGACCGCGGCCGCACCGAGCTGGCCATGGCGGTGGCGCTGTTCACCCTGGTGAAGGCGGGCGACCGGTGGTTCGCCGCGCTGATCGGCGCCGCCGTCGTCACGCTCGACGTCCAGTGGGCCGCCCTCTGGGGAAGCGACGCCGACGACCCGACGTTCCTGATCATCGGCGTCCTGCCACTGCACGTCGCGGCGTGGGTGCTCGGGGAGTTCTTCCGCAAGCAGGAACAACTCACCGTGGAGGAAGAGAAACACGCCGACGCCCAGTCGCGCGCCGCGGTCGCCGAAGAGCGCGCCCGGATCGCGCGCGAGCTGCACGACGTGCTGGCGCACAGCATGACCGTGATCGTGCTGAACGCCGAGGGCGCGAAGCTCGCCCGGCACCGCGACCCCGAAGCCGTCGACCGCACGCTGGACACGATCGGCCGCACGGGCCGTGACGCGCTGGCCGAGCTGCGGCGGCTCCTCGAAGTCCTGCACGCCGGCCAGTCGGCGCGCAGTCCCCAGCCGTCCCTCGGCGAGCTGCGCGAGCTCGTCGACCAGTCCGGGCGCGAAGTCACGCTCGAGGTCACCGGCGACCCGGGCGACCTGCCCACGAGCGCCGCGCTGCAGGCGTACCGGATCATCCAGGAGGCACTGACCAACATGATCAAACACGCACCGGCCGACGCGACCGGCCGCGTCACCGTCGCTTTCGGACCACCCGAGATCCGGATCGAGGTGACGAACACCGGCGGCGACGCCCCCGCGCCCGCCCCGGCGCTGCCGTCCTCCGGCCGCGGGCTGCCGGGAATGCGCCAGCGCGTCGAGATGTACCACGGCGAGCTGAAGACCGGCCCGCTGCCCGACGGCGGATACCGCGTCTTCGCGAGCCTGGTGGTCCAGCCGTGACCACCCGGATCCTGCTCAGCGACGACCAGGAGCTGGTCCGCGTCGGCCTGCGCATGATCGTCGAGAGCCAGGACGACCTCGTCGTCGCGGGCGAGGCCGCCAACGGCGCGGAAGCCGTCGCGATGGCCCGGGAGCTGCGACCGGACCTGGTGCTGATGGACGTCCGGATGCCGGTGCTCGACGGCGTCGCGGCCACCGAGCGGATCTGCGCCGAGCTGCCGGACGTGCGGGTCCTGATCATCACCACCTTCGACCTCGACGAGTACGCGTACGCCGCGTTGCGCGCCGGCGCCAGTGGGTTCCTGGTGAAGGACGCGCCGTCGGAGGAGATGCTCGTCGCCATCCGCGGCGTGCTGCGCGGCGATTCGATGGTCTCGCCGTCGGTCACGCGGCGGCTGCTCGACCGCTACCTCGCCGACGACCGCGACCCGGTGGACGTCGCGAAGCTCGACGTGCTGACCGAGCGCGAGAAGGACGTGCTGGGGCTCATCGCTCGCGGGCTGTCCAACGGCGAGATCGCCGCGAAGCTGTACATCGGCGAGACGACGGTGAAAACGCACGTCGGGCGGATCCTCGGCAAGCTCCGGCTGCGCGACCGGGTGCACGCGGTGGTCTTCGCCTACGAGTCCGGGCTGGTGCGACCTGGCTCCTGAACCTCTCCCGCCCCGCAGTGAACGGCGATTTCACCGCTTGCTGGCAGGATGAGCGGTATGCGGCGTGTGCTGGGTCTCATCGGTGTGGCTTCCGTGCTGGTCGCGGGCTGTTCGGGGGCGGCGAGCGCGCCCGTCCAGAGCGTCCCGCCGGCGGCCACCCCCGCGGCGTCGACCGGGAAGTTCACGGTCACGACGGTGACCGGGGGGCTCCAGCACGGCTGGGACATCGGCTTCCTGCCCGACGGCGGCATCCTCGTGCCCCAGCGGCCCGGCAAGCTCGCGCTGATCCGCGACGGCGCGACGACCGAGGTCCGCGCCGACTTCTCCGACGTCCTGGTGCAGGGCGAAGGCGGGCTGCTCGGCATGGTCGTCAGCACGGACTTCGCGACCAGCCGCGAGTTCATCACCTGCCAGGACCACAAGGAGGGCGGCAAGGCCGTCGACATCCGGCTGGTCACGTGGCGGCTGGCCGAAGACGGGGCGAGCGCGACCCGCGTCAAGGACCTGCTCACCGGCCTGCCGGTGAACCCGAGCGGCCGGCACTCCGGCTGCCGCCCGACGTTCGCGCCGGACGGCGCGCTGCTGGTCGGCACCGGCGACACCGCCCGCCCGACCGTCGCGCAGGACCGCCACTCCCTCGGCGGGAAGGTGCTGCGGCTGGACGCCAAGACCGGGAAGCCGTTGCCGGACAACCCGTTCATCTCCTCGGCGGACCCGCGCGAGCGGTTGATCTACACCTACGGCCACCGCAACGTCCAGGGCGTGGCGATCCGGCCGGGCAGCGGCCAGGTGATCACCGCCGAGCACGGGCCGACGTTCGACGACGAGATCAACCTGCTGAAGCCGGGCGCGAACTACGGCTGGGACCCGTCGCAGGGCGGCACCGAGTCCAGCTACGACGAGAGCGTGCCGATGACCGACCTCAAGCGGTTCCCGGACGCGGTGAGTCCACTGTGGACGTCCGGGAAGATCACCGAGGCGATCAGCGGCAACGCCTTCCTGACCGGCGCGCAGTGGGGCCCGAACGACGGCGCGCTCGTCGTGGTCGCGCTCAAGGGCCAGAAGCTGCTGCTGTACCACCTGGACGCGGCGGGCAAGGTCCTCGACGTCACGCTGCCGCCGGAGTTCGACGACAAGTTCGGCCGCCTGCGCACGGCCCGCAGCGGCCCGGACGGCGCCCTGTACGTGACGACGTCCGACGGCACCGACGACAAGCTGCTGAAGGTCACGCCGGCCTGATCATGAAAAAGGCACACCGAGCCGGTGCCGTGAGCACTGTCGCGGGCAGCGTCGAGCGCGGAACATGGTGAGCGCCACAAGTTTTCGCCCGCCACCGACGCGTGTTGGACGCGGTCCGAAGAAAGCGTTCCCGCGGCAACACCGCGCCGGCCCCCGATCGTCACCGCCGACCTGACGATCGGGGGCCGGCATTCCAGCCCGGTTTCCGGAGTCGAACCCCGGCCCAAAGCCGTTACTTGCCCAGGTGAGCCCCGCCGTTGACGTGCACCACCTGGCCGGTGACGTGCCCGGCGGCGGGGCTCGCCAAGAACGTCACCACGGCGGCGACGTCCCTGGCCGCACTCACGTTCCAGCCCTCGACCGCGGCCTTCGCGGCGCCGTACGAACCGGCGCCGGTGTGCGCGCGGCACTGACCACATTGGACCGGAGGTTCCGCTCGAACGCGGCCGCGAAGCCGGCCAAACCGTCACCGTCACCGTCGCCGACGAAGTCCGTATTGCCCCCGGCGTTGTTGACGAGCACGTCGATCCGGTCCGGCAACTCCGCCAGTGCGGCTTCGACGGCCGCGGGATCAGCGGCGTCGAACACGACCGGCCGCGCGCCCAAGAGCGTCGCGGCCTCGGTGAGCACTTTCTCCCGGCGTCCGGTGATCGTGACGCGGTCGCCGCCCCCGGCGAAGGCCGCCGCTACGATCGGGGCATGACCAAGATCGACCCGGCCACCTCCGCCCTTGTGCTCGTCGACCTCCAGGAGCGGATCGTGACGCTGCCGACCACGCCGTACAGCGGCGAAGAAGTCGTCGCGAACTCGCTGCGGCTGCGGAACGCCTTCCGGAAGGCGGGCGCGCCGGTGGTCATCGTCCAGGTGTCGCGGCCGGACAACCCGCCGGGCAGCGAGCTGGTGTTCGACGCGCAGGACGACAAGATCGTCACGAAGTACACGATCGGCGGCTTCGCCGGCACGGACCTGGACGACTTCCTGCGCGGCGCGGGCGTGCGCACCGTGGTGTTCGGCGGCATCGCCACCGAGTTCGGCGTCGAGTCGACCCTGCGCGCGGCCGCGGACCACGGCTACGAGACCGTCGCGGTGTCGGACGCGATGACCGCGCTTTCCGAAATCTCCCACGAGAACGCCATCACGAAGATCTTCCCGCGGCTCGGCACGGTCGTGACGACGGATGAGGCGCTGGCGGGGCTGGCGCGATCGACAAGATCGCCTGGCTGCACCTCGTCGACGGCCGGATCCTGAGCACGCGGTCCCGCGGCAAGGACGTGTACTACCTGCCGGGCGGCAAGCGCGAGCCGGGCGAGACGGACGCCGAGACGCTGGTGCGCGAGATCCGTGAGGAACTCGACGTGACGATCACGCCCGAGTCGATCGCCGCCGCGGGAACGTTCGAAGCGCAGGCGCACGGCCATGCGGCGGGCACGGTGGTCCGGCTGACCTGCTACACCGCCGAGTACACCGGAACGCCGGAAGCGAGCAGCGAGATCGAAGAGATCGCGTGGCTGGGCTACGCGGACCGGGAGAAGGTCTCGGCGGTGGACAAGATCATCTTCGACCACCTGCGCGAGACGGGCCGGCTCACCTAAGCCAGGCGCAGCTTGGGCTTGTGCTCCAGGTGCGACAACCCGTTCCAAGCCAGGTTGACCAGGTGCGCCGCGACCTCGTCGCGCTTCGGCTTGCGCGCGTCCAGCCACCACTGACCGGTCAGCGCCACCATGCCCACCAACGCCTGCGCGTACAGCGCCGCCAGCTTCTCGTCGTAGCCGAGTGCGCCGAACTGCTGAGCCAGGATGTGCTCGACCTGGCTCGCGATGTCGTTCAGCACCGTGGAAAACGTCCCCGTCGAACTCGCCACCGGCGAATCGCGGACCAGGATCCGGAAGCCGTCATGGGAATCCTCGACGTACGACAGCAACGCCGTCGCCGCCTGTTCCAGCATCGCCCGCGGGTGACCGCCGTGGAGGGTCGAAACCATCCGGTCGAGCAGCAGCTGCGTTTCGCGGTCGACGACCACCGCGTAGATGCCCTCTTTGCCGCCGAAGTGCTCGTACACCACGGGTTTCGACACGTTGGCGCGGTGCGCGATCTCCTCGACCGACGTGCCGTCGAAACCCTTTTCGGCGAACAGCGCCCGCGCGACGTTCAGCAACTGCTGACGTCGCTCGGTGCCGGTCATCCGGACGCGGGTCACCGGGGCGGCCGGACGAGCCCCGGTGACCTGCTCACGTTTGGAACGTCGTCTCGCCGCCATCGGGGCAGCCTAGTTGCTAATCCGGCCAAAAGTAGGCCGCCCCCCACACCGCACGTAACCGTTGTGACGAAGCCATGCGGCCGTGGCTGTGGTCGGATTGGCAACAGTCGGCACCGTGACTAGCTCTTTTCCGTGGCGATTCGGGCCAATCGCTGCGGGGTCGGCCAGCGAACGTCGTGCACCCAGCCGAACTTCTCGAAGATCCAGATCAGCCGCGCGGAAATGTCGATCTGGCCGCGCTTGACGCCGTGGCGCGCGGACGTCGGGTCGGCGTGGTGCAGGTTGTGCCACGACTCGCCGAACGAGAAGATGGCCAGCGGCCAGAAGTTCGCCGACTTGTCGCGCGCGGCGAACGGGCGCTCGCCGATCATGTGGCAGATCGAGTTCACCGACCAGGTCACGTGGTGCAGCACGCAGATGCGCACCAGCCCGGCCCAGAAGAACGCCGTCACCGCGCCCCAGAACGACCACGAGATGAGGCCGCCGAGGATCGCCGGCAGCACCAGGCTCACCAGCGCCCACAGCCAGAACAGGTCGTCGACCTTCTTGATCGCCGGGTCCTTCACCAGGTCCGGCGCGAAGCGCTCGGCGTTGGTCTGGTCGCGTTCGAACAGCCAGCCCATGTGCGCGTGCCAGAAGCCCTTGGCGATGGCCCACGGCGAGGTGCCGAACGCCCACGGCGAGTGCGGGTCGCCGTCGCGGTCGGAGAACGCGTGGTGGCGGCGGTGGTCGGCGACCCAGGTGATCACCGGGCCCTGCAGGGCGATGCTGCCCGCGATGGCCATGACCACGCGCAGCCACTGCTTGGCCTTGAACGAGCCGTGCGTGAAGTAGCGGTGGTAGGAAACCGTGATGCCGAGCCCGCTGATCGCGTAGAACACCACGAAGATGCCGACGTCGACCCAGCTCAGTCCCCAGCCCCAAGCGAACGGCACCGCGACCAGCAGCGCCACCAGCGGCGCGATCACGCCGAAGTAGACCGACAGCTGCACGCCGATGCCGCGCGTGCCTTCGGTGACGGGTTTGGGGCCCTTCGAAGCCGGAGAGTCCCCGGCGGACTGAGAACGGTCGAGCGTGGCCGTCATACGCTTCACTTCTTCCTGCACAGGCACCCTTGATGAAGGGTGACCTAACCTACGATGCCGTAAGTTACGGTACAGGAGGTTCGGGCGGCTGGGGAGTGCCCGAACCCACACACGGGTCCCTTCGGAACAGGGGTACCCAGCGGACGCGCCGATAACGCATCCCGCGCGCGGACGACACCCGATCGTCGCTATCCTGACCAGGATCGATCCGCCGTAGTGTAATCGGCAGCACTTCAGATTTTGGTTCTGACAGTTCAGGTTCGAATCCTGGCGGCGGAGCTGCGGAAGGTACCCGAAACCCCACGAAACCGGGAGGTTGGCGCTGACTGACGAGGCGACCGACCCGGTGGCGGCCAGACGCCCCGCGCTGGCCGAGATGTCCGATGCCTGGCTCGTCGGACGCGCGCGGGAGCTGATCGCCGCGGTCCAACGCGTCGACTACACCCAGCAGCTCCAGATCGTCGCGCAGATGGACGAACTGCTCGACGAGACCCAGCGGCGCGGCGAGCCGACGATGGTCGCGAAGCTCCTGCGCGCTTCGGCCATCGCCCGGCTGATCACGAAGGGCCTGGCCGCCGAGGCCGAGCCCCGGCTGGACGAGATGCTCGCGCACACCCGCCGCCACGGCCTGGCCCTGCTGCGGGCCGACGCCCACGCGCTGCGCGGCCGCCGCCTGGTGATCGCCGCGCAGGAGGACCCGGCACTCACCGAGATCGCCCGCGCGCTGGCCATCCTCGACGACTCCGCGATCCCGAGCCGCCAGGTCAGCATCCGCGCCTGGAACCGGACGCTGTGGTCGACGCTGAACGACTGCTGGCTCGTGCTCAACCAGCTCGGCGTGTACGAAGCCGCCGAGGAGGTCATCGGCCGGGCCGCCGCCGCGATCCGCGAGAGCGCGAGCCCGCACGAGATCACGCTGCAGCTGATGAACCGCGTCAAGATGCTGCTCGGCTGGGGCCTGCGGCTCGAGCGCATCGACGAGTACGACGAGAGCGCCGAGAAGTTCCGCACCGCTGCGTCCATGGCCGTCGCCGCCGAGGGCCCGTTCACCGAGTCGCTGTTCCCGCGGATGGCGAACGTCCCGGCTGTCGACCAGGTCGGCGTCCTCGCCGCGGCGCAGGCGCTGCACAACCCGAGCGGCGACCAGATCGACCGGCTCCGGAAGCTGCACGAAGGCAACGGTTACCCGGGCGAACGCGAGATCGTCGCCATCGCGCTGGCCCGCTGCCTGGACAAGGACGGCCACCGCGAAGACGCCCTCAGCGTGCTCAGGAACGCCCGCGATTGGCTGGCCGACGACAACTCACAGCCGTCGATGCGGCTGAACATCGCCCGCGAGCTGGCCCGGCTCGACACCAGCCCGGACTACGCGTCCGGCGCCAGCCAGTCGCTGATCGACTACGCGACGCGGCTCGAGTCCGAGATGTGGAGCCTGCGCGAGTCGCAGATCGCCACGCTGAACGCCCGCCGCGAGCACGAGCGGCTGTCCGCCGAGCACGGCGCGATCACCCAGCAGGCGCTGCAGGACCCGCTCACCGGCCTGCCGAACCGGCGCGCGCTGGACGAGAAGCTGCGCCAGCTCGCGTCGTCGGCCGACGCGCAGCCCCTCGCGGTCGCGCTGGTCGACCTCGACGGGTTCAAGGGCGTCAACGACAAGCAGTCCCACGCCGAAGGCGACAACGTGCTGCGTGTCGTCGCGAGCACGCTTCGTGACGCCCTGCGCGGCGACGACCTGGTCGCGCGGTACGGCGGCGACGAGTTCATCGTGCTGCTCCCGGGCACCCCGGCGTCCGCGGCGAAGATGGCGCTGGGCCGCGCGGTGAAGTCCGTCGCCGGCCTGCCGCACCATCTTTCGCACGGCGTCACGCTGTCGATCGGGCTCGTCTCGCTGCGGCCGCAGGAACGCGGCGAGCAGGTCCTCGCCCGCGCGGACGCGGCCATGTACCAGGCGAAACGCGGCGGCGGCAACCAGGTGGCGTCGGCGAACTCGATGGCCGCCGACCCGGCCACCGCGTGGGCGAGCGAGGCCCCTCCCACCGACCCCGCGTGGGACGCCGAAGAGCCCGGTTAGGATCGGTCACCGACCAAAGCGCACTTTCCCTATGAAAGTGTTCCGGAGGCGCGCCCTCCGGAACCCTTTCATAGGGAAAGTGACGACCGGAGCCATCGTTGGGAGCGTCGTTGAGCGGCCCGCTGAGCACGTTGATCCTCGCCGCGGGTGAAGGCACCCGCATGCGTTCCTCGACACCGAAGGTGCTGCACCCGATCGCCGGGCGCCCCCTTGTCGAGCACGCCGTCCGGGCCGCCGCCGGCCTGGACCCCGAACACCTCGTGGTGGTGATCGGCCACGGCCGCGAGGCGGTCGGCGAGCGGCTGGCCGCGGTCGGGGCAGCCCTCGGGCGCCCCGTCGGCACCGCCGTGCAGGCCGAGCAGAAGGGCACCGGTCACGCCGTGTCCTGCGCGCTCGCCACCCTGCCCGCCGACCTCACCGGCACCGTGCTCGTCAGCTACGGCGACGTCCCGCTGCTCGACACCGCGACCCTGCGCGCGCTGCTCGACGAGCACACCGAGGCGAAGAACGCGGTCACCGTGCTCACCTCGGTGGTCGCGGACCCGACCGGCTACGGCCGGATCGTGCGCGACGCGGCGGGCAAGGTCACGGGGATCGTCGAGCACAAGGACGCCACCCCGGCGCAGGCGGAGATCGCCGAGATCAACTCGGGCGTCTACGCCTTCGACGCCGCGGTGCTGCGCGACGGCCTTTCGCGCCTTTCGACCGACAACGCCCAGGGCGAGCTCTACCTCACTGACGTGCTGGGCATCGCGAACCGCGACGGCCTGCACGTGGGCGCGCTGGTCGTCGACGACCCGTGGCTGACCGAGGGCATCAACGACCGCGTCCAGCTGTCGGTGCTGGGCGCCGAGCTCAACCGCCGGATCGTCCAGCGCTGGCAGCGTGAGGGCGTCACCGTCGTCGACCCGGCATCGACCTGGATCGACGCCGGCGTGACCCTCTCCCGTGACGTCGTCATCGAGCCGGGCGTGCAGCTCAAGGGCACCACGTCGGTCGGCGAGGGCAGCACGGTCGGCCCGGACAGCACGCTGACGAACGTGCGGGTCGGCGCGGGCGCCTCGGTGGTGCGCGTGCACGGCTCGGACTCCGAGCTGGGCGACGGCGTCAACGTCGGCCCGTTCACCTACCTGCGGCCCGGCACGAAGCTGGGCGAGAAGGGCAAGCTCGGCGCGTTCGTCGAGACGAAGGCCGCCGACATCGGCGCGGGCACCAAGGTGCCGCACCTGACCTACGTCGGCGACGCCACGATCGGCGAGCACAGCAACATCGGCTGCTCCAGTGTCTTCGTGAACTACGACGGCGTGAACAAGCACCGGACCGTTATCGGGTCGCATGTCCGGTTGGGCGCGGACAACACCTTCGTCGCGCCGCTGAACATCGGTGACGGCGCTTACAGTGGTGCGGGTGCCGTGATCCGCGAAGACGTCCCGCCGGGCACACTCGCGGTGTCGGCGCCGCCGCAGCGCAACATCGACGGCTGGGCGATCCGCCGCCGGCCGGGTACACCCGCGGCGGAGGCGGCCCAGGCCGCCCTCGACGCCGATTCAGCAGCAGGAACCGACCGGGAGCCGCCAGCATGAGTCCGAAGCAAGGCACGCCGAAGAAGAACCTCATGCTCTTCTCCGGGCGCGCGCACCGTGAGCTCGCCGACGAGGTGGCCCAGCACCTCAACGTGACGATCACCCCGCAGACGGCCCACACGTTCGCCAACGGCGAGCTGTTCGTCCGGTTCGAGGAGTCCGTCCGCGGCACCGACGCCTTCGTCATCCAGGCGCACACCACGCCCATCAACGAGTACGTGATGGAGCAGCTGATCATGGTGGACGCGCTCAAGCGGGCGAGCGCGAAGCGGATCACCGTGGTGATGCCGTTCTACCCGTACGCGCGGCAGGACAAGAAGCACAAGGGCCGCGAGCCGATCTCGGCCCGGCTGATCGCGGACCTGTTCAAGACCGCGGGCGCCGACCGGATCATGACGGTCGACCTGCACACCGCGCAGATCCAGGGCTTCTTCGACGGCCCCGTCGACCACCTGATGGCGCAGACCGTGCTGGCCGAGCACATCAAGAAGACCTACGGCGAAGCGGACATCACCGTCGTCTCGCCGGACTCGGGCCGCGTGCGGCTGGCCGAGAAGTGGGCGCAGACGCTGGGCGACCGGCCGATCGCGTTCATCCACAAGACGCGCGACCCGGACAAGCCCAACCAGGCCGTGGCCAACCGCGTGGTCGGCAAGGTCGAGGGCAAGCTCTGCGTCCTGATCGACGACATGATCGACACCGGCGGCACGATCGTGAAGGCGACGGAAGCGCTGATCGACGAGGGCGCGGCCGACGTCGTCATCGCGACGACCCACGGCATCCTCTCGGACCCGGCGACCGAGCGCCTCGCGCAGTGCAAGGCGCGCGAGGTCATCGTGACGAACTCGCTGCCGATCCCCGAGGAGAAGCGGTTCGAGGGCCTGACGGTCCTGTCGATCGCCCCGATGCTCGCGGAGGCCATCCAGCAGGTCTTCGAGGACGGCTCGGTGACGTCGCTCTTCGACGGCAACGCCTGAGGTTCTCTTCCGCCGGGCGCGAAATCGGCGCCCGGCGGACCTCACGCGGGCTAGCGTGCCGATCATGGGGAAGTTCAAGTTCGGCATCAGCCTCCGCGAATTCGGCAGCCGCGACGCGTGGATCGCGAAGTGCCGCCGGGCCGAGGAGCTCGGCTACGACGTCATCACCGTGTCCGACCACCTCGGCACCGGGCGGTACGCGCCGTTCCCGGTGCTGGCCATGGCCGCCGCCGTCACCGAACGGCCGAGGCTGGGCACGCTCGTGTTCAACGTGCCCTTCTACAACCTCGCGCTCTTCGCGCGGGACGCCTCCACGACGGCCGCGCTGCTCGGCGGTCGGCTCGATTTAGGGCTCGGCGCCGGGAACAAGAAGGCCGAGTTCGACGCCGCCGGGCTGCCGTGGCGGAAGGCGTCCGAGCGGATCGCCTACCTCGGCGAGAGCATTGGGTATCTGCGAAAACACTTCGAAGACGAGGGCCTCGAGCTGCCCCGGCTGCTCATCGCGGGTAACAGCGATGGCGTACTGGACTTGGCCGCCGAGCACGCCGACGTCGTCGGGTTCGCCGGGCTGCGGCAGCAACCCGGCAAGCCACCGGGCACGCTCAAGCTCGACAACGCCGAGGCGATGGACGAGCGCGTCTCGTACTTCCGGTCCCGATCAGGCCGGGAAGTCGAATACAACATGCTGGTGCAGCGGGTCGTGGTGACCGACGACCGGCGGGCCGCGGCGGAGGCGTGGCACGAGGAAACCGAACGCAGCACCGCCAAGAGCGTCGACGAACTCCTCGACGTGCCTCAGCTGCTGCTGGGCACGGTCGAGGAGATCGCCGGACAGCTCGAAACCCGGCGCGAGCGCTACGGCTTCTCGTACATCACGGTTTTCGAGCCGTACCTCGAGACGTTCGCCCCGGTGATCCGGGAACTTCAGTAAGCGACCGTGAAGCGCGCGCGGCGGTGCTTCGGCTGCTCGATCTCGTCGACGTACGCGATCGCGTAGTCGTCGCCGCCGATCTTCGACTCGCCGTTCTCGTCGGTCAGCAGGACGTCGCCGCCGATGCGGAACTCGCCCGTGCGCTCGCCCGGCGCCCACGAACCGAACACGGCGGCGGGGCTGACGTAGAACCAGTCGAGGTCCTCGTCCTGCTCGCGCAGCAAGGAAAGCACCTCGGCGTGGTTGCCGGCCTCCTCCTTGTACTCGGCCGGGAACTCCGGGGTGTCGAACAGCCGCGGGCCGCCCTCGGCGACGTGCAGGCTCGCCGCGCCGCCCACGAACGACAGGCGGGCGCCGTTCTCGCGTGCGATCCGCGCCAGCGCGGGCACGGCGTCGATCAGCTTCTTGCCGTCGATCTCGCGGGCCGGGGTGGCGACCACGACGACGTCCGCGTCCTTGGTGACCTGCGCGACGAACTCCTCGTCGTGCAGCGAGCCCTGCAGCGCGTCGACGCCGTCGGGCACCGAGCCGGTGTTCCGCGCGACGCCGGCCACCTCGTGCCCGCGTCGCAGCGCCTCGGCGCCGATCTTGCCCCCGGCGTACCCGGTCGCCCCGAAAACCACCAGCTTGGCCATGTCTTTTCTCCCATCCGAAGTCGGCTGTCACGGCCGATGCTAGGAACGGAAGATCACCTACTTCAACGGAAGCAACGCACCTGGAGGTAGGTGTCCAGGTCAGCCGCCCAGGCTCGCGAACTCCGCGGCCACCTTCTGCTTCACCGCGTTGGCGTCGAGGGCCGCGCGGACCTCCGCCGTCGCGTTCGGCTTGGACAGCACCTGGTAGCTCGCCGTGCGGTTGGGCAGCTTGAACTTGACCGTGCAGGACAGCTTGATCGTCGCGTACGGCTCGGCGTCGCCGGCCGCCGTGCAGGTCTGGGCGCCGAGGGAATCGGCGCTGACCTCGACGGTGAGGTTGATGTGCACGACGCTCTTTTCGCCGGAGGACGGCGAGCCGACGACGCTGTTGGAGACGTCGACCGTCGTCGTGCAGGAGCCGACGAAGTCCTTGCAGTCGAGCTTGTCGTTCGTGACCACGGCGCTGGCCTGCACGAGCCCCTCGAACGGCTGCCCCATGCCGCCGACGACGGCGTCGAGGTCGGTGTGGAACGCCTTCAGCGTGTCCCCGGCGAGCGAGCTGACCCGGAACTCGGCGCCGAACTTCGGCCCGGCCTGCGGGTCGAGCAGCGAAGGGGCGAAGGCGACCACGCGGTTCGGCTGGGCCGTGGTGACGCTCAGGACGCTCGGTGCGGCGCCGAGCTGGTAGACCTCGGTGCCGTCCGGGAGCTTCGCCTTCACCGGCTTGCTCAGCCCGTCGAGGGCCGCCAAGGCCTGACGCAGGCCGTCGGCGAGCGCGGCGGGCGCGAACCGGGCGACCGGGTCGAAGGGCAGTTCGGAGCCGAGCGAGCGCACCCAGCTCGTGCCGAACCGCGTGCTTTCGTCGATCGCGTGCGCCTTCCAGTAGTCGGCGTCGGCCTGGAGGTAGAACTGGGCGCCCGCGGCCGCCACCTGGACGACACGCCCGTCGAGCGGCAGGCCGCCGACGGCGGTGCCGCCACGGGTGATCCGGAACTGCTGTTCGGCGCCCTTGGTCGTGGACTTCAGGGCCAGCGCGGGGGCCTGGGCCAGCGCGGTGAGGGCCGCGTCGACCGCGGCGCGCTGCTCGGCACGCCGGTTCGCCGTCTCCTGGTCGGCCGAGGAGACACCGGCGGTGCCGGCGACCGCCACCTGGCAGCCGGCCAGCAGTCCGCCCAGCAGCAGCACCGCCGCCACTCTGCTCCGTCGAGCCCGCATTTCCGCCCCCTGCTCTCCCGCTGCGCCGAGCACACCTCGACCGGTGAAGTTTCGCCACCGGATTTGTGTCGTCACGCACCGGGGTCCAGGAGGTTCTAGCCTGGCGCGGGCACCCGCCGCAACCCACCGTGATGAGGTTGGTTTACACTCTTGAGGTTGTCTCGGCGAGGCGGGGCCCTGATGGGGTGCCCGGCGTGATCGACGCGGCGGCTCGGAGTAGCCCCCGGCTGTCGTGCACGCCCGGAAAACTCGCCGCCGAACGCAACCGCCTGAACAGAACAACCCGCATCCCCCGCCGCAGCATGCTGTTCACCGCACCATGTTCGTGATTTGAAGGAGTGCCACACCGTGTCCGAGGTACGTCTGTCCGTCGAGCCGCGCACCGAGTTCGGCAAGGGCGCCGCGCGTCGCACGCGTCGCGCCGGCAAGATCCCCGCCGTGCTGTACGGCCACGGCTCGGACCCGCGGCACTTCGCGCTGCCGGCCATCGAGTTCGCCCGCGTCGTCCGCGAGAACGGCTCCAACGCCGTCATCACGCTGGACCTGGAGGGCTCGGTCGAGCTGGCCCTGACCAAGACCATCGTGGTCCACCCGCTGAAGAACTACATCGAGCACGTCGACCTGCTGGTCGTGAAGCGCGGCGAGAAGATCGTCGTCGACGTCCCCGTCGTCGTCACCGGCAACCCGGGCCCCGGCGGCCTGGTCAACCAGGACGTCGACACCCTGCAGGTCGAGGTCGAGGCGCTGCACATCCCGGAGCAGTTCGAGGTCTCGATCGAGGGCCTCGAGATCGGTGCCCAGGTCCTGGCCGGCCAGGTCCAGCTGCCGCAGGGCGCCACCCTCGTCACCGACCCCGAGTCGCTGGTCGTGGCCGTCAACGAGCCGCAGCGTGAAGAGGCCGGCGACGAGGCCGAAGCGGGCGAAGAGCCGGCCGAAGCCGCCGAATAACATCACCGCATGACGGAAGACCTGCCCGGGGCCGGCGAGCTGATCCTGCTCGCCGGCCTCGGCAATCCCGGACCCCAGTACGCCGGAAACCGGCACAATGTCGGTTTCATGGTGCTGGACGAGCTCGCCGCCCGGATCGGCGGCAAGTTCAAGACGCACAAGTCCGGCGGCGAAGTCCTCGAAGGCCGGCTGGCCGGGTGCCGCGTGGTGCTGGTGAAACCGAGGTCGTTCATGAACCTCTCCGGCGGACCGGTGGTCGGCGCGGCGCGGTTCTACAAGGTGCCGCCGTCCGGCCTGATCGTGGTGCACGACGAGCTGGACGTCGACTTCGGCACGCTGAAGCTCAAGTTCGGCGGCGGCGACAACGGCCACAATGGACTGCGCTCGATCACGAAGTCGCTGGGCACCCGCGACTACTACCGGGTGCGGTTCGGGATCGGCCGCCCGCCCGGCCGTCAGGATCCGGCCGACTTCGTGCTGAAGGACTTTTCGACGGTCGAGCGCAAGGAGCTCCCGTTCGAAGTGGACCGATGCGCGGACGCGACCGAGGCGTTGATCGGCACCGGCCTCGCGGCCGCGCAGAACTCCTTCCACGCGGGCTGACATGGGTGGCAAGGTGAAGCCATGACCCCTGACGAAGTCCGGGCGATCGCGTTCGGCAAACCCCGGTTCGGCCGTCGCGGCTACAACGAGGACGAGGTCGACGCGTTCCTCGACCTGATCGCCGAGGCGCTGGCCGGGCGGAACATCCTCACCCCCGACGACATCCACTACGTCGAGTTCACGATCATGCCGGTCGGCATGCGCAGTTACGACCAGGCGCAGGTCGACCTGTTCCTCGACGAGGCCGAAGCGGCGCTGGTCGCCATGCGGAACCCGCCGCCTCCGCCGCCGCGGGTGGTCGAGGACCAGCGACCGCCGGGACCCCGGAAATGGTTCGGTCGCACCTGAGCTCGGGGGGTGAACCGGCCACCTGGCGCTGGGTAGTCCCAGCTCACTCGAAGGTGGACGCGAGCCCGCCCATGGGGTGAGCTTCGGGGCAGGCTCTTCCGGCGGGCCCGGCCACGGGTTAGGACGGAGGCGGGAATTCGCACCCGTCCACTCCCGGAATCGGAGAGTTCGATGTCGTTCACCGCCGAAGACCTCGCCGACGTCACCTTCGGTAACGCCCCGATCGGCCGCCGCGGCTACGCGAAGCACGAGGTCGACGAGTTCGTCCGGCGGATCGCCAAGACGCTCGCCGACGAGGACGACCTGACCGCCGCCGAAGTGCACCACGTGATGTTCGCGAAGCCCCTCATCGGCAAGCGCGGCTACGACGAGCGCGAGGTCGACATCTTCCTCGACCAGGTGGAGGAACAGCTCGCGGCACGCACAGGCCACGCTCCGGACCTCCCGGGCGCCCGCGCGGAGCACGAAGCCACGGCGGAGCGCGCCGCCCCGCCGACGCTCCCGGCCGAGCGCATCCCCCAACACTGACCCGGGCTCTCAAGCGCCCCAATGTGGCATTGGGTGCGTCCAGCGCACCCAATGTGGCGTTGGGTGCGTCCAACGCACCGAACGCCACATTGGGGCGCATGGGCCCAAGCGGTCAGGCGTCCGCGTTCTTCTTGATCTTGTCCGCGAACTGGGCCGCCGTCGCGGCTCGCTTGACCTTGCCCGACGGCGTCTTCGGGAGGCTTCCCGCCGGGAGCACCACCACCGCGTACGGCCGCATGTCGACAGCGTCGCGGACGCGGGCCGACACCTGCTTCATCAGGCTCTTCTCGGCCTCGGCGTCGCCCGCCAGCTTCGACTCCACGACCACCGCGAAGCGTTCGCGACGGCTGCCGGCGTCGAGCCGCACCGCCACCGCGTTGCCCGCGCGGACGCCCTCGACCGCCATCGCCGCGCGCTCGATGTCCGTCGGGTACAGGTTGCGGCCGCCCATGATGATGACGTCCTTGCGGCGGCCGCAGATGACGATCTGACCGTCGACCAGGTAGCCGAGGTCGCCGGTCTTCAGCCAGCCTGCCTCGTCCTGGGTGCCGACCGGGCCGTCCATGGTCAGGTAGCCGGGCGTCACGGCCTCGCCGCGCAGCCGGATCTCGCCGACCTCACGCTCGCCGACCCGCGCACCCGCGTCGTTGACGATCTCCGCCTCCAGCCCGTCCAGGGGACGGCCGAGCAGCGCGAACGACCGGACGCTGTCGGTGCCGCGCCGCGGGTCACCCTCCGGCACCGGCACGGCGCGGTTGTCGGCCTCCAGCGCGTCCGCCTCGACGACGTCGAGCGTGAGCCCGGTGAACAGCGGCGCGAACGACACCGCGAGCGTCGCCTCCGCCATGCCGTAGGCCGGGAACACGCATTCCGCCGGCATCTTGAACCGGGCGCCGGCGTCCACAAAGGTCTGGACGGCGGTCTCGTCGATGGGCTCGGCGCCGTTCAGGGCGATCCGCAGCTTCGAAAGGTCGTACGCGCTGTCGTCCTCGACGCGGGCCATCCGGCGCCCGACGATCGCGTACGCGAAGTTCGGCGCCGCCGTGGTCGTGCCGTGGTACTTCGTGATCAGCTCGGGCCAGATCAGCGGCCCGGTCAGGAACTCGACCGGCGTGATCTTGACCAGCTCGACGCCGAAGGTCATCGGCACGGTCAGGAAGCCGACCATGCCCATGTCGTGGAACGTCGGCAGCCAGGACACCATCACGTCGACGTCGAAGTCGAACTCCGCCCGCTCGACCATGGCCTTGACGTTGGAGTACAGGTTCCCGTAGGTGATCCGCACGGCCTTCGGATCGGCGGTGGAACCGCTCGTCAGCTGCAGCAGCGCGGTGTCGCCCTCGTCGGTCGCGACGACGTCGGCGAGCGGCTCGGCGGCGGCGAGGTCGGTGATCAGCTTGAAGCCGATGCCCTTCTCCTCCAGCACCGGGGCCAGCTGGTCGAACGGCTCGCCCAGCAACACCAGGTCCGAGCCGATCATCCCGAGCACCCGCACGGTGTCTTCGGCCCACTCGGCGAGATCGGTGCGCTGGGTCGGCTGGTGCAGCATGGTGACGCTGCCGCCGGCCAGCCACACGGCCTGCACGGTCGGCGCGATCAGCACGGGCGCCGCGGCCAGCACCGCGACGGCACCCCCGCGCCCGAACCCACCCGCGACGAGCCCGCCGGCGATCCGCCGGGCTTCCTCGTGCACCTCGCCCCAGGTCCGCCGGACCGGCTCCTTCGGCTCCCCGGTGACCATGCCACGCTGCTGACCTCGCGCCGTCGCGGTGGCGACGAGCGTGTCCACGAACCTGCTCATGGGCGCCAGATTACTGTCCGGGTACCGGGACCCGCCCACCACAGGTCATTCCAGCAGCTCCGACGTCGCCAGCCAGCGACCTTCGACGTCCTCGATCTCGCCCTTGACGCCCTTCAGCTCGGCGTTGAGCTCCATCAGCTTCGCCGGGTCGGTCGCCGCCTCCAGCAGCGCCGCGTGGAGCTTCTCCTCCTTGGCGTGCAGCTGGTCGAGCTTGCGCTCGAGGCGGCCGAGGTCCTTCTGCGCCGCCCGCAGGTCCGCCGCGGACTTCTTCGCCTCCGTTTTCGCCGCCGACTGCGCCGGGCCCGAAACCTCCTTCGCCGCCGCGCGGCGGTTCAGGTACTCCTCGATGCCGCCGGGGAGGTGGGTGATCCGGCCGTCGCCGAACAGCGCGACGATCGTGTCGCAGACCCGTTCCACCAGGTAGCGGTCGTGCGAGACGACGACCATGGTGCCCGGCCAGCCGTCGAGGAGGTCCTCCAGCTGCTGCAGGGTGTCGATGTCCAGGTCGTTCGTCGGCTCGTCGAGCAGCAGCACGTTCGGCTCGGCCATCAGCAGCCGGCACAGCTGCAGCCGGCGCCGCTCGCCGCCGGAGAGGTCCTCGACCGGCGTCCACTGCCGGGCCGCCGGGAAGCCGAGCTTCTCGCCCAGCTGCGACGCCGTCAGCTCCTGCTTGCCGAACACGACACGCCCGGCCACCTGCTCGATCGCCTGCAGCACGCGCAGGTCGCCGGGCAGGTCGTCGAGTTCCTGGCGCAGGTGCGCGAGCGCGACGGTCTTGCCCTCGATCCGGCGCCCGGTCGAGCCTTCGACGTCACCGCCGAGCAGCTTCAGCAGGGACGTCTTGCCCGAGCCGTTGATGCCGACCAGGCCGATCCGGTCGCCCGGCCCGACCCGCCACGTGACGTGGTCGAGCAGCGTCCGCCCGCCCACCGCGTACGTCGTGTCTTCCAGCTCCAGCACGGTCTTGCCGAGCCGCCGCTTCGCGAAGGCCTGCAGTTCGACGGAGTCGCGCGGCGGCGGGACGTCGGCGATCAGCGCTTCGGCTGCCTCGATGCGGTACTTGGGCTTCGACGAGCGCGCCTGCGGGCCGCGGCGCAGCCACGCCAGCTCCTTGCGGGCCAGGTTCTGCCGCTTCTCCTCGGCCGTCGCGGCCAGCCGGGCCCGCTCGGCGCGCGCGAAGATCCAGTCGGCGTAACCACCTTCGTACTGCTCGACGCGGCCGTTCGCGACCTCCCACGTCAGGGTCGCGACGGTGTCCAGGAACCACCGGTCGTGGGTGACGACCACGACCGCGATCCGGCGCGCCAGCAGGTGGTCGGCGAGCCAGCGGACACCTTCGACGTCCAGGTGGTTGGTCGGCTCGTCGAGCACGACGAGGTCGAGCTCGCCGGTCAGCGCGGCGGCCAGGGAGACCCGGCGCCGCTCACCGCCGGAGAGGTTCGCGGTGGGCTTGCCGAGCCCGATCGCGGTGATGCCCAGCCCGTCCACAATGGACCGTACGCGCGCGTCGGCCGCCCATTCGTGCTCGGCGCCGTAGCGTTCGAGCACGACGTCGCCGACCGTGCTGCCGTCCGGGAGCTCGGTCCGCTGGGTGACCACGGCCATCCGCAGGCCGCCGACGTGGCTCACCCGCCCGGAATCCGGCTCCGCCAGTCCGGAAAGGACTTCCAGCAGCGTGGTCTTGCCACCACCGTTGAGGCCGACGACGCCGATGCGCTGCCCGGCCGCGATGCCCAGCGACACGCCGTCCAGGAGCGGGCGCACCCCGTAGGACTTGCTCACCGCCTCCAGGTTGACCAGGTTGGCCATCCGCTCAGCCGATCCTTTCCACGATGACGAACCGCGTCGCCACGACCAGGGTCGTGTCGTCCACGGTGAATTCCGGATCTTCCATGGCCGCGCGCATTTCGGCGCTCTGCCAGTAGTCCGTGTGATCGGCGCGCCACTCGGCGACGCTCGTGAAGCCCTCGCCCTCGTCGAGGGCGTGCTGCAGGTCCACTTCGGACAGTGGCAGGACGCGGACCTCGGTGGTCTCCAGCACCGCGACCCCTTCGCCTGCCGAGTCGATCATCAGCTCGCGCTCGCCGACGGACGGCAGCTCTTCGCCGCACTTCTCGTACTCGGCGACCAGTCCGGTGGTCGACGTCTTTTCCCCGCGCAGGATCGCCGCGACCAGCTTGTCCCGCAGCGGGCCGGGGAACGCGAACTCGGCGTGCTTCATGCGTGCACCCGCGGTGGTGCCGGGCGCGGCGCGTCGTCACCGCCGACCACGCGGGCGCCGGGAACCGGGCCGTGCGCCACCCGGACCGTGCGGCACACCCCCGCGCCGGACAGTTCCGCGGCGACCTCCACCGCGGACTGCGCGCCCTCGCACAGGAACGCGCACGTCGGGCCGGAGCCGGACACCGTGCCGGCCAGCGCGCCCGCGTTGACGCCCGCCCGGAGCGTGCGGCGCAGCTCGGGCCGCAGCGAAACCGCCGCCGCCTGGAGGTCGTTGCCCAGCAGCAGTGCCAGCTGGCGCGGGTCGCCCGAGGCCAGCGCCTCGACGACCGGAGTGTGCGAGCCGATCCTCGGCGGGTTGCCGTCCGCACGCAGGCGGTCCAGCTCCTTGAACACCTTCGGCGTCGACAACCCGTCGGCGCCGAAGGCCAGCACCCAGTGGAAGGTGTGCCGCGACAGCACCGGGACCAGCCGCTCGCCGCGCCCGGTGCCCAGCGCGGTACCGCCGTAGAGCGCGAACGGGACGTCGCTGCCCAGCTCGGCGGCGATCCCGGCCAGCTCGTCCCGCGTGACGTCGAGGTTCCACAGGCTCGCGAGCCCGACCAGGGTCGCGGCCGCGTCGGCGCTGCCGCCCGCCATGCCCCCGGCGACCGGGATGCCCTTGCGCAGCACGACCCGGACTTTCGGCTCGCCGGCGCGGCCGACGTACGCGGCCAGCGCCTCGACCGCCCGCCAGGCCAGGTTGCCGCGGTCGGTCGGGACGGCGCCTTCGCCCTCGCCGTAGACCTCGATGCCGGGCTCTTCGGTGACCGCGACGGTCACCTCGTCGGTCAGCGACAGCGCCTGGAACACGGTCACCAGCTCGTGGTAACCGTCTTCGCGCAGGTCGTCGACCGAAAGGTGCAGGTTGACCTTGGCCGGGACCCGGACGGTGACTGGGGGCGGAACTACGGCGAGCACCCGACCAGCCTACGTGCCCGCACCGGCCGCACTCCGGCCAGGAGAAAGGGCCGGTCCTTCCACGCGGCAGCCGCTGACCCCAAGCGCCCCAATGTGGCGTTCGGTGCGTCTGACGCACCGAACGC
>NZ_JBFBBN010000078.1:0-31448 GCF_040682715.1 Amycolatopsis sp. NPDC051128
CCGTCGGGGTCGCGGAACAGCAGCGAGCGGTTGCCCCAGGGCATCGTGGTGGGTTCGTTGACCCCTCAATGCGACATTCACGGACTTGGGCTTGAGCTTGGACTTGAGCTTCGGCTCAGCTGGCGATGCCCGGCAGGGTGAGCGTGTGCCCGGTCAGCTCGGCCTTCGCCCGCAGGTACCGGACGTTGTTCTCGGTCGCGAAAACCCCGGTCGCGACCTGGCCGCGCACCTCGATCCCCGCCGCCTCCAGCTGCGCCGCCTTGTCCGGGTTGTTCGAGAGCAGGTCGACCCGGTCCACGCCCAGTGCCCCGAGCATCTGCGCGGCGACCACGTAGTCACGGGCGTCCTCGGGCAGGCCGAGCGCGGCGTTCGCCGCGTAGGTGTCGAGGCCGCCGTCCTGCAACGCGTAGGCGTCGAGCTTGTTGTACAGCCCGATCCCGCGGCCCTCCTGACGCAGGTACAGCAGGTACCCGCCGGTCTCGGAGATCCGGGCGACGGCCTCGGCCAGCTGCGGACCGCAGTCGCAGCGCGCCGAACCGAAGACGTCGCCGGTGAGGCACTCCGAGTGCGGCCGCACCAGCGGGACCTCGCCGGGCGTGCCCAGCACGAACGCCAGGTGCTCGCCGTCGTCGGCCAGGCCGCGGAAGGTGACGGCTTCGGCGTCGACCGCGACGCCGCCGTCGAGCCGCAGCGGGATCCGCACCCGCGTCCGCACCTCGGCCGTCATGCTGTCACCCCTGGAATGGCGCCCCTGGAATCACCCACAAGATCGACCCTACACGAAGTTCAAATTCGAACATCAAGGGAAAACCGGTGGCGCCCGGGCCGTACCCTCGGACCATGATCCCCGGTGCCACCGCCGCCTCCTTCCTGCTGGTCGTCGTGCTGGGCGCGATGTCGCCCGGCCCGGATTTCGTCATGGTCACGCGGGCGTCGCTCACCGGCGGCAGGCGCGCCGGGATCGCCGCCGGCGCCGGGGTCGCGCTCGGCGTGTTCGCCTGGGTCGTGGCGATCGCGCTCGGCGTCGCCGCGGTGCTCACCGCTTCCGCGGTCGCGTTCACCGTCGTCAAGCTGGCCGGCGCCGCCTACCTGGTGTTCCTCGGGGTCCGGGCGTGGCTGGCCGTGCGCCGCGGCGGCTACCGGGACCTCGGCCCCGCCGGGAACGCCGACCCGCTCAAGGCGTCGCTCGCCTTCCGCCAGGGCCTCTTCACCAACCTGCTCAACCCCAAGACGGCGGTGTACTTCCTCGCCCTGCTCCCCCAGTTCCTCCCGGCGGACGGCTCCACCACGCAGACGCTCGAGCTGGCCGCGATCGCCACCGCCGGCGCGGCGATGTGGTTCGTCACCCTCGCCGTCGTGGTCGGCGCGCTACGCCGGTTCTTCGGCTCCGGCCGCGTCCGCCGCGGCCTCGACGCCGTCCTCGGCGGTGTGCTGGTCGGGCTGGGCCTGAAGGTCGCCGCCGAAACCGCGTGAGGCCGCGGACCGCCAGGCCCGGCGCGCCTCAGCCCAGCTTCTCCGCGGCCAGCCGCGTGCCTTCGACCCGCGCCTTGATCTTCGCGAACGCGATGTCGCGCGAAGTCGACATGTCGTCGGCGAACGGCGAGAACCCGCAGTCGTCGCAGGTGCCGAGGCGGTCGGCCGGCAGGTACTTCGCCGCGACGAGCACCCGGTCACGAACCTCTTCCGGGGTCTCCACCCGTGGGTCGATCGGGTCGGTGACGCCGACGAAGATCCGCTGGCCCGCCTTGAGGTGCTCCGCGATCACCCCCAGCGCGCGCTCCGGGTCCGCTTCGCTCGCCAGCTGGACGTAGAAGGTGCCCGCCCGCAGGTCGAACAACGCCGGCAGCAGGCCCGCGTAGTCGACGTCGAGGCTGTGCACCGAGTCCTGGTCGCCACCCGGGCACGTGTGGACGCCGATCTTGGCGCGCTCCTCCGCCGTGAACCGGTCGAGCACGGCGTTGTTGAGGTCGACGAACTGCCGCAGCAACCCGCCGGACGGGTCGAGCTTCAGCGACAGCCGCCCCTCGGTGAAGTCGATCTGCACGCTGTCCGCGCCCGCTTCGAGGCTGCGCCGGATGTCCGCCTCGGCCTCGTCCACCAGGTCGGCGACGAACCGCTCCCGCGGGTACCCGTCGATGCCGTCGCCCGGGTAGATCAGCGAGAGGGCGGACGCGGCGATCACCGCCTGCTTGACCGGCTTGCCGGTGAGCGCCTTCGCCCGCGTCAGGTACGAGTCCGCGTGGGTCGCGTAGCGGAACGGGCCCGCGGTGAGCCGCGGCAGCTGCCGGGTGTGCCCGTCGGCGAACGGGATGACGACGCCGTCCGGCGCCAGCGCGCTCAGCCCGGCCAGCGGGTAGGTCGCGAAGCTCGGCTTGCCCTGTTCGCCGTCGGTCAGCACCGGCGAGCCGGTTTCCTCGAACCGGCTGATCGTGTCGGCCAGCGCCCGGCTTTCCAGCTCGGCGAGCGCGGCGGCGTCGATCCGCCCGGCGGCGAACTCGCCGAGGCCTTCGACGAGGTAACCCGGGCGCGGGATGCTGCCGATGGGTTCGGTGGGCAAGGTCATCAAGTCCTCCGGCTGTTTGAAGGTCCTGACCGGCCGGCCCGGCGCGAAGGCAGGGACCGGCCACCCCACGGCCACCCGAATCGGGCGTCCCCCACCGTCGTCCGGGGCCGTGACCGGCCACGTTCAAGGCAACCTAACGTGGCGAGAAGCGGTCACGGAGCGCGATCACCCGGTCGGAGCAGCGAAAGTACGAAAATAAGAAGACGATCGGCGGTTCGTTTGAGGCACGATTGGGTATTCGCTCAGGCGACATGGCGGGCACGGTGCCGAAGGAGTACCTCGATGCTCAGTCACCACGACCGCACCGAACTCGCGAAGATCGAGCGAAACCTCGAGCTCAGTGATCCCGACCTGGCGGCCGCCCTGCGCGAGGGCAAGCGCCGGAAATCACGCGCCCTGCGGACGGCGCTGCTGGTCGCGTTCGACATCGTCGCGGTGACACTGCTGGTCGTGGGGCTGATCGTGCCCGACCCGGGTGTCACGTTGTGCGGGATCCTCGCCCTCACCGCCACGGTATGGACCCACGTGGCGCGACACCGGCTCTGAGTTTCTGGGGCAGACTGGGCCCGTGAAGTGGGTCCTGCACGTCGACCTCGACCAGTTCATCGCCGCGGTCGAGATCGCCCGGCACCCCGAACTGCGGGGCAAGCCCGTCGTGGTCGGCGGCAACGGCGACCCCACCGAACGCGCCGTCGTCGCGACCGCGTCCTACGAGGCCCGGGAGTTCGGGGTCCAGTCGGGCATGCCGTTGCGGATCGCGGCCCGGCGCTGCCCGGACGCCGTCTTCCTGCCCAGCGACCCGGACGCCTACCTGGAGGTGTCGGCGCGCGTCATGGCCGCGGTGCGGGCGCTGCCGGTCGTGGTCGAGGTCCTGGGCTGGGACGAGGCCTTCGTCGGGGCGGAGACCGGCGACCCGGAGGCGCTGGCCGTCTCGATCAAGGAGGCGGTCGCGCGCGAAACCGGGTTGTCGTGCGCGGTCGGGATCGGCGACAACAAGCTGCGGGCCAAGCTCGCCACCGGCTTCGGCAAGCCGGGCGGGATCTTCCGGCTGACGCGGGAGAACTGGTGGGACGTGATGGCCGCGCGCCCGACCGACGCGCTGTGGGGCATCGGCGGCAAGACGGCGAAGAAGCTCGCCGAAATGGGCCTGCGCACGGTCCTCGACCTGGCGGGCGCCGACGCGGCGGAGCTGGCCGCGCGGTTCGGCCCGAAGACCGGGCCGTGGCTGCGGCTGCTCGGCGGCGGCATCAGCGACGCGGACGTCAGCGCGACGCCGTACGTGGCCCGGTCCCGCAGCCGCGAGACGACCTTCCAGCACGACCTCACCGACCCGGCGGAGATGGCGGCGGAGGTCTCGGCGCTGGCGAAGCGCGTCGCGCAGGACGTCCTCGAGGAGGGCCGGCCGGCCGCGCGGGTCGCGGTCAAGGTGCGGTTCGTGCCGTTCATGACCCACACCCACAGCGTCACCCTGCCGGATCCGACGTCGGACGCCGCGGCGATCGATCGGGCGGCCCGGGAGGTGCTCGGCATGTTCGAGCTGACCCGCGCGGTGCGGCTGCTCGGGGTCCGCGCCGAGTTCCCGCGCGAGGATTAAAGGGCCTCCGGCGGCGGCAACGGCCGGTCCGGGTCCAGTTCGACCCCGCCCGCGCGCAGCGTGTGGTCCAGCATCGCCCAGATCGTCCCGGACAGCTGATCGGTCAGCTGGGCCAGGCTGAGCGTGCCCGGGTGGTCGAGCCAGCGGGTGGTCGCCGACTCGACGTAGCCGACCAGGCCGAACGCGATCGTGTCCGCCGGCGCCGGGTCGAGGCCGAACGCCGTCAGGTAGCCGGTGAACAGCCGGCTCAGGTGCCGCGCGATCGTGCCGCGGACGTCCGTGCGGCCCTCCGGGGTGGCCGGCAGCGTGCGGACGAGGTAGCGGTGCAGGTGGGCGTGCTCGGTCAGCCAGCGCAGGTGGGTCGAGATCGCCGCCGCGATCATCTCGTTCGGGGAGCCTTCGGGGTGCCACAGCGGCTCCAGCTCCGCCGTCACCAGCTCGGCCGCCCGCTGGGCGATCGCCCGCTGGAGGTCGGCCGCGCCGTCGAAGTGCCGGTACAGGCGGGTGCGGGCGACACCGGCGCGTTCGGCGATCTGCTCGGTCGAGACGTCCGGGCCGTGCTCGGCGATGGCCGCCAGGGCGGCGTCGACGAAGCCGGCACGGCGCCGCTCCTGCTGGCCCGCCCAGCGCGCCGCCCGTCCGTCGACCTTGGTCACGGCGAAAGCCTACTCAGGGCACCCGGGCGGGTGTACGCTCCTCCGAAGTAGCTAGTACAACGCGTACCCCCTACTTTCCGGAGGCCGCCATGGGCGTCGAGGCCCAGGACCGGGACGCCATCGCGGCCCGCCTGCTCAAGAGCTCCGCGAAGAACTCCTACGACCCGGACGTCGACGTCGACTGGGACGCGCCGCTCGCCGAGGGCAAGGCGTACATGCCGCTGGAGCGCGTCTCCCTCTACGGCACGGACCTCTGGGCGAAGCTGACGCCCGAGCAGCGGATCGAGCTGTCCAAGCACGAGATCGCCAGCATCATGAGCGTCGGCCTGTGGTTCGAGATCGTGCTGATGCACCTGCTCGCCCGGTACGTCTTCGACCTCGACGCGCGCACCGAGCACGCGCAGTACGCGCTCACCGAGATCGGGGACGAGACGCGGCATTCGGTGATGTTCGCGCGCACCGCCGACCGGCTCGGCGTCCCGCGGTACGGCGTCCCGAAGGTGGTGCACCGCGCCGCGAAGGTGTTCGGCGCGACCGCCGCCGGGCCGTCGATGTTCGCCGGCGTGCTGGTCGCCGAAGAGACCACCGACCGGCTGCAGCGGTCGATGATGGACGACGACGGCATCCAGCCGCTGATCCGCTCGGTCAACCGCATCCACGTGGTCGAGGAGGCCCGGCACGTCCGGTTCGCCAAGGAGGAGGTGCTGCGGACGACACCGAAGCTGTCGAAGGTGGCTCTGCGGGGCCACCGGCTGCGAACGGCGCTCGTCGCCTACGGCGTCATCGACAGCATGGTCGACCCGCGGATCTACCACAGCGTCGGGATCGACCCGCGCCAGGGCCGGGCCGCGGCGCTCGCGAACCCGCGCTTCCGCGAGACCCGCCGGTGGATGGCCGGGAAGATCGTGCCGTTCCTCCGCGACGCGGGCCTGATCGGCGGCCGCTCCGAAGGCATCTGGCGGCGCGCGCACCTGCTTTGAGCCCGGACGGCAAAATTCCCTTTCCCGGACGTTCCGGACTGCGCCACGATGGCCCGGTGACCGCCGACCCGCCGCAGGACTACTCGCAGGACGTCCCGCCCGCGCCCGGGCAGCAGGCCCAGAGCCCGGCGCCGCAGTTCGTTCCGCGCCGCGCACCGCTCGCCCGGCCGGTCGTCACCGGCCTGATCGGCGTGCTCGTCGGCGCGTTCCTGGTCGGCGTCCCGTGGCTGGTGCTGAGCCTGTTCGGGGAAGGCGGCCCGAGCGGGCGGTCGCTCAGCGCGCCGGCGAGCCTCGGCGGGCTGAGCCGGTCCCAGGAGGCGATTGCGAAGCTCGACAAGACCAAGGGGCAGTCCATGATCGCCCGCGTCGAGAAGACCGACCGGGAGACCGCGGCCCGCGTGTCGGCGGCCTACGGCGGCGCCGGCGCCGTCGTGCAGCAGTACCAGAGCGACCAGCTGGAGCGCGGATTCCAGCTCATCGCCGTGCGCGCGCCCTCACCCGAGCTGATGGCGCCGTACGAGGACATCGAGGCGCTGGGCCTGGCCGCGCCGAGCACCGAACTCGTGCGCGTCGGCGCCGTGCAGTGCCTGGTGCACCACGACCAGGAGCCGGCCGGCTCCACGCCGGACCCGGACCGGTCCTTCGTCACGAACTGCCAGCGCTCCGGCTCGAACCTGACCGTCACGCTGCGGAGCCTGAGTTCCGAAGGCAACCGCGACCCGCGGGAGCTGGCCGGGATCGTCGAGCAGGCCTGGCGGGAGCTCGCATGACGATCACCATCCGGATCGCCCGCGCCGAGGACGAAGCCGCGCTCGCGAAGATCGACGAGCGCACCTGGACCTCGGTCGTGTCCCCCGCTCCCCCGCCCCCGCCCGGCACGCCCTTCTTCGGTGAGGACGCGGCGCCCGCGGACTTCCTCGTCGCCGAGCACGACGGCGTGGTCGCCGGCTACGTCCGGCTCGCCGAGGGGTTCGGCATCCCCGCCCACAGCCACGTGCTGGTGATCGGCGGGCTTGCGGTCGCCCCGGACCGGCAGCGGCTCGGCATCGGGCGGCAGCTCGTGGACGCCGCCGTGGCCGCCGCACGGCAGCGCGGCGCCCGCAAGCTGACGCTGCGCGTGCTGGGTCACAACACCGGCGCCCGCCGGATCTACGAGCGGTGCGGGTTTGTCACCGAAGGCGTGCTGCGGGGTGAATTCCGGATCGGCGGGCAGGACGTCGACGACGTTCTCATGGCCCACTCGCTCGCTTGACAGCCTCGCCGCGGCTTTGCCATCCTGGTTACGGGCCGAGAGGCGCTGCGACGGAATCATTTTCCGCCACGCTCGGCCCGTTACCACGACTCCAAGGGCGCCTCCCGCGAGGGAGGTGCCTTCTTCTTTGTCCACAAGGACTTCCGTGCTGCCTCCCGAGCGTCCCGACGAACTCCGGAGTGCACCGAAGCATGAGTGACAAACTGCAGAACCGCAATGGCCTCGACTTCGCCGTCGCCGACCTGTCGCTGGCCGAAGCCGGCCGCACCCAGCTGCGGCTCGCCGAGCACGAAATGCCCGGCCTGATGGCGATCCGCCGAGAGTACGCCGCCACGCAGCCGCTGAAGGGCGCCCGCATCGCCGGGTCGCTGCACATGACCGTCCAGACCGCCGTCCTCATCGAAACGCTGGTCGCGCTCGGCGCCGAGGTGCGCTGGGTTTCCTGCAACATCTTCTCCACCCAGGACGAGGCCGCCGCCGCGGTCGTCGTCGGCCCGGACGGCACGGCCGACGCCCCGGCGGGCACCTCGGTGTTCGCGTGGAAGGGCGAGACGCTCGACGAGTACTGGTGGTGCACCGACCGGCTCTTCGCCTTCCCCGGCGGCCGGGCGCCGAACATGATCCTCGACGACGGCGGCGACGCCACCCTGCTCGTCCACAAGGGAGTGGAGTTCGAAGCCGCCGGCGCGGTGCCGCGACCGTCCGAAGAGGACCCGGAGGAGTACCGGATCGTCCTCGAGACCCTGCGCGCGAGCGTGGCCGCCGACGGCGACCGGTTCACCCGCATGGCCAAGGAGATCCGCGGCGTCACCGAGGAGACCACCAACGGCGTCAAGCGGCTCTACAAGCTCGCTCTCGACGGGGAACTGCTCTTCCCGGCGATGAACGTCGACGACTCCGTGACGAAGTCCAAATTCGACAACAAGTACGGGATCCGGCACTCCCTTCTGGACGGGCTGAACCGCGCCACCGACGTGATGATCGGCGGCAAGCGCGTGGTCGTCTGCGGCTACGGCGACGTCGGCAAGGGCGCGGTCGAGGCGCTGCGCGGCCAGGGCGCCCGCGTCGCGGTCACCGAGATCGACCCGATCTGCGCGCTGCAGGCGGCGATGGACGGGCTCGACGTCGTCGACCTCGACGACGTCGTCGAGCACGCCGACATCCTCATCACCACCACCGGGAACTTCGGCATCGTCTCCGCCGCCCAGATGAGCCGCATGAAGCACAACGCGATCGTCGCGAACGTCGGGCACTTCGACAACGAGATCGACATGGCGGGCCTGGCGAAACTGCCCGGCGTCACGAAGAAGGAGATCAAGCCGCAGGTGCACGAGTGGACGTTCCCGGACGGCCACGCGATCATCGTGCTGTCCGAGGGCCGGCTGATGAACCTCGGCAACGCGACCGGACACCCGTCGTTCGTGATGTCGAACTCCTTCACCAACCAGGCGATCGCGCAGATCGAGCTGTTCACCAAGCCCGGTGAGTACGCCACCGACGTCCACCGGCTCCCGAAGCACCTCGACGAAAAGGTCGCCCGCCTGCACCTCGACGCCCTCGGTGTGAAACTCACCAAGCTGACGAAGGAGCAGGCCGAGTACATCGGCGTCGACGTCGAGGGGCCGTACAAGCTCGATCACTATCGGTACTGACCGAAGGTTGCTCCATTTGCCGCAGTTTGGTTTATCGGGAAACTGGCCATCCTCACGGCGAGAGCGCATCCGCCCGGCCGGCACGGCGCCGGACGGGTCTCATGCGAAGGAGTGTGTCAAGTGATCATTCTCGGTGTAATTCTGTTGGTCATCGGGTTCATCGTGGGCATCCCGGTGCTGTACACGATCGGCATCATTCTCGCGGTGGCCGGCGTGGCACTGGCCATCCTGGGCGGCACCGGCCGCCGGATCGGTGGCCGGGCGCACTGGTACTGATCCCGAGACTCCGCCACGGCCTGGCGCGGCGTCAGCAGCAATGCTCGCCGCGCCAGGCCGTTCGGCCTTCTTTCGCCGCCACGCCCGCGATCGCGAGTGCGACGACCGGGTCGGCCCACCACCAGCCGAGGAGCGCGTTGAGCAGCAACCCCGCCAGCAGCACACCGGAAAGGTACGTGCAGAGCAGGGTCTGCCGCGAATCCGCGACGGCGCTGGCGGATCCCAGTTCCCGCCCCGCGCGGCGCTGCGCCGCGGACAGGGCGGGCATCACGACGAGCGAAACCGCCGCGAGCACGATCCCGACGCGGGAGCTTTCCGGTGCGGCCGCGGCGAAAAACGTGCGGACCGCTTCGACGGTCACGTAAATCGCGAGCGCGAAGAACGAACCCGCGATCACCCGCAACGCCCGCCGTTCGCGGGCTTCCGGATCGCGGCCGGAAAACTGCCACGCGACCGCGAGGGCCGAAGCCACTTCGATCACCGAATCGAGCCCGAAGCCGATCAGCGCGCCGGAGGAGGCCACTGTCCCTGCGGTCAGCGCGATGACGGCCTCGACGACGTTGTACGTGATGGTCGCCACCACGAGCAGCCGGACGCGGCGCACCAGCACCGCCCGGCGGTCCGGCGCCACCGCGGGCGGCGGCGCGCAGCAGCCGTCGGCACAGATGTCCGTGTCCGTGGCCGGTTCCGGCTTCACCGCGCCACCGCCGGCTCGTCCGCGCAGTCTTCGCGTGGTTCGACCGCCAGGACGACCTGGACGAGTTCGCGCAGCGCACGGGCCAGATGGACGTCGGCGATCTCGTACCGCACCTGGCGGCCCTCGTAGCCGGCCACGACGAGCCCGCAGCCGCGCAGGCAGGACAGGTGGTTCGAGACGTTCGACCGGCTCAGGCCGAGTTCGACGGCGAGTTGTCCAGGGTAGGCCGGGCCGTCGAGCAGGGCGGTCAGGATCCGGCAGCGGGTCGGATCGGAGAGGGCGCGCCCGATGCGGGCCAGCGCCGCCTCTCGCGTCTCACAGGTCACCATGCGATGAACTGTACATCAGCCGCTGACGTATCCACGATGGACACCCGGAAACTAAAGGGTCCTCCGGCTCCGAGGGGGAGGGAGAGCCGAAGGACCTCGTTAGTGTTAGCACATCGCCAAGGACCTGTATACAGCTGCATACACGATCGTGTTACGCCCTTGAGGCCCTTCTTACGCCGTGAAGGCCTCCCCATGGGGCGGCGAAGCCCGGCGGGAAGGCCCTCACGGTCCTGGCGGGAGGCTCAGGAAGCCTGACGCGGCAAGGGTTTCCCCGTGCCGCGCGCACACCCCTTGGTACCACCGAAAAGTGGCCGGGCGCGGTACCGGCACGGCGTGTCGGCACAACCACCCGTCCGAGCAGGGGCCGACGCGGAAAAGGGCTGCGCTCAGGCGGACTTCGGGGCGCGCTTGCGGGCCGCCGGCTTCTTCTTCGCCGGCTTGACGTCCTCATCGGACACAGCGTCCTCAGCGGGCGCCGCCGGCTTCGCAGGTGCGGCCTTCGCCGGTCCGCGGGACTTCTTCGCCGCGTCGACACTGGCCTGCAGCGCCGCCATCAGGTCGACGACGTCGGCCTTGGCGGTGACCGCCGCGGGCTTGGTCGTCTCCTCCCCCGCCACCTTGGCCTCGATCATCTCCTCGAGGGCCTCGCGGTAGTGGTCGTGGTACTTGTCCGGCTCGAACACCGGCTCGGCCAGCGAGTCGATCAGCGACCCGGCCATCGAGACCTCCTGCGGCCGGATCTGCGGCGGGTCGTCACGCAGGAACGGGAAGTCGGGCTCGCGGACCTCGTCCGGCCACAGCATCGTCGTCATCACCAGCACGTCGGCGTGCACGCGCAGCACCGCCATGCTCTCCCGCTGCCGGACGGCGACCTTCGCGACGGCCACCTGGCTCGACTTGTGCAGCGCGTCGCGCAGCACGATGTACGGCTTCACCGCGTTCTTCTGCGGCTCGAGGTAGTACGTCCGGTCGTACTGGATCGGGTCGATCGACTCGAGCGGCACGAACTCCAGCACGTCGATCGTGCGCTGGCTGGACAGCGGCAGCTCGGCCATCTCGGCGTCGGTGATCACGACCATCTCGCCGTCGGGCAGCTCGTAGCCCTTCGCGATCTCGGCGTACGGCACTTCCTGCCCGTCGACCGTGCAGAACCGCTTGTACTGGATCCGGCCGCCGTCGGCCTCGTGCACCTGGCGCAGGGAAACGTTCTTGTTCTCGGTGGCCGCGTACATCTGGATCGGGATGCTCACCAATCCGAACGACACCGAGCCCTTCCACATCGCCCGCATGCCACGCACCTCCGAGTTCGTCTTCACGCTACGTAACTACCGTAGCCCGAATCGTCCTCCAGCGACAGGGCGGTGAGCCGTCGATCTCGACCTCTGCCAGGTATTTCTCTCAGCGTGCCGGATCCATGAACCAGTGTTGAAAGTCCGCCGGATCCGTGAATCCGTGCACGAACCGCCGGGCGACGGCGGGATTCTGCTCGGCGACGCCGAGGATCTGGAGCACGTGTGGCGGCGGCGGGAGGAGCAGCGCGTTGCTCCATTCGGTGACGTGCCGGGCATACTCCCAGTAGCGCTCGCACGTGGTCTTGCCGATACCGAAGCCCCGGCGACGACCGGCTTGTATCCGGATCGTCGCTCCTGGTGAGCGCACCGGACTAGGCCATTCGGCGCAACTTCGTGGCGGCAGGGTCCGCGACAGAGCGCGCACGGACGCCGATCTCGCAGCTCGCGAAGGGCCGAGCGGCGGACACGCGGGTCACGCCCGATTCGTCCGAAACTTGCGTGGCCCGCAAAATTTTGCGTGGCCCGCAAGTTTTTCGCTACACTCTGTTCATGCCGCCGCAAGAACCACCGAAGCTCACCCTGCGGGAGCGCAAGAAGCGCGAAGCCCGCCGGGCGCTCGCGCAGGCCGCCCTGCGGCTCGCGCTGGACCGGGGGCTGGAGAACGTGCGGGTGGAGGACATCGCCACCGAAGTGGGGGTCTCCCCCCGCACATTCAACAACTACTTCTCCAGCAAGGAACAGGCGGTCTGCTCGATGGTCGTCGACCGCCACGAGGGGATGCGCGAAGCCCTGCTCGCCCGGCCGGAGGGCGAGCCGCTCTGGGAATCCGTGAAGCAGGCGGTGATCGAGCAATATTCGCGTGAGGGCGAACCGGATCGCGCGTATGTTGCGCGTATCCGGGAGCTGATGGGCCAGCTCATGCTGCGCGGCGAGTTCCTCAACGCCCACGCGGAGGTCGAGCGGGTCCTCGCCGAGACGATCGCGAAGCGGGCGGGCGGGGCGGACCACCTGCTGTGCCGGCTGATGGCGTCTTCGGTGGAAAGCGCTGTCCGGGTCGCCTTCGTCAACTGGTTCATGACCGAGGGGGAACCGTTCCTGCCGACCCTGGAACGGTTGCTGGACGAGCTCGCCACCGGAATGCCCACCCTGACCGGCGGCGCCGCGGAACAAACCGAACCGAACACCACCACCACTCCACTGGGGGAACCGTTGTGCTAGTGAAGCTCCTGCGCAGCCATCTGCGCCCATACCGGGGCACGCTGTGGCTGATCGTGCTGCTGCAACTCGTGCAGACGATCGCCATGCTCTACCTGCCGACGTTGAACGCCGACATCGTCGACAACGGCCTGATCAAGGGCGACCTGCCCTACATCCTGCGGATCGGCGCGGTGATGCTCGCCGTGACGCTGGCCCAGATCGCCGGCTCGGTCGGCGCGGTGTACTTCGGCGCCCGCACGGCGATGGCGGTCGGCCGGGACATCCGTGCCGGCGTCTTCCACCAGGTGCAGGACTTCTCCGCCCGCGAGGTCGGCCAGTTCGGCACGCCGTCGCTGATCACCCGCACCACCAACGACGTCCAGCAGGTCCAGATGCTGGTCCTGATGACGCTGACGCTGATGGTGTCGGCGCCGATCACGTGCGTCGGCGGCATCATCCTGGCGCTGAACCTCGACGTGCCGCTCTCCTCGCTGCTGCTGGTGATCGTGCCGGTGCTGGCGATCGCGGTCGGGCTGATCATCGCGAAGATGCGGTCCTCGTTCCGGCTGATGCAGGAGCGCATCGACCGGATCAACCAGATCCTGCGCGAGCAGATCATGGGCATCCGCGTCATCCGCGCTTTCGTGCGCGACAAGCATGAGCGGGAACGCTTCGACGTCGCCAACGACGAGCTGCTCACCGTGTCGCTGCGGGTCGGGCGGCTGATGGCGCTGATGTTCCCGATCGTGATGCTGGTGATGAACGCCTCCAGCGTCGCGGTGCTGTGGTTCGGCGCGCAGCGCGTCGACTCCGGCAGCATGCAGATCGGCGCCCTGACGGCGTTCCTGTCCTACCTGCTGCAGATCCTGATGGCGGTCATGATGGCCACCTTCATGTTCATGATGGTGCCGCGCGCGGAGGTCAGCGCCGAGCGGATCAGCGAGGTGCTGGACACCGAGTCGAGCGTCCGCCCGCCGGTGACGCCGATCCGGCCCGGCGCGGTGCACGGGCACCTGGAGCTCTCCGGGGTCGAATTCCGCTACCCCGGCGCGGAAAAGCCGGTGCTGTGCGACATCTCGCTGATCGGGCGGCCGGGTGAGACCACCGCCGTGATCGGGTCGACCGGCACCGGCAAGACCACGCTGCTCAACCTGATCCCGCGGCTGATGGACGCCACCGCCGGCACGGTGAAGGTCGACGGCGTGGACGTGCGCGACCTCGACCCGGCGGTACTCGCCCGCGCGGTCGGGCTCGTGCCGCAGAAGCCGTACCTGTTCGCCGGCACAGTGGCGAGCAACCTGCGCTACGGCAACCCGGACGCGACCGACGACGAGCTGTGGCACGCACTGGAAGTGGCGCAGGGCAAGGACTTCGTCGAGGCGATGGCCGAGGGCCTCGACTCGCCGATCGCCCAGGGCGGCACGAACGTCTCCGGCGGGCAGCGGCAGCGGCTCGCGATCGCCCGGATGCTCGTGCACAAACCGGAGATCTACCTGTTCGACGACTCGTTCTCGGCGCTCGACTACGCCACCGACGCGGCCCTGCGCCGCGCGCTGGTGTCGGAAACCGCCGACGCGACGGTGGTCATCGTCGCACAGCGGGTCAGCACCATCCGCAACGCCGACCGCATCATCGTCCTCGACGAAGGCCGGGTCGTCGGCACCGGCACCCACCACGAACTCATGGACGGCAACGAAACCTACCGGGAGATCGTGCTGTCCCAGCTGACCGAACAGGAGGCGGCGTGAGTACCACGGAAGAATCCGCCAAACCCGCCGTCACCGACGCCGGGGAACGGCCGACCGCCGAGCGGCACAAGAACACCGGTGCCGCGGCCGCCGGACCGGCGGCCCGCTGGATGAGCGGCGGCGCGCCGGCGGAAAAGGCACTGGACTTCAAGGGTTCGCTCAAACGGTTGCTGCACATGCTGGCGCCGCAGCGGGTCGCCCTGATCGGCATCCTCGTGCTCGGCGCGGCGAGCGTCACGCTGACCGTGATCGGGCCGAAGATCCTGGGCCAGGCCACCGACGCCATCCTCGCCGGCGTGCTCGGCAAGCAGGTGCCGCCCGGCGTCACCAAGGAACAGATCGTCGCCGGGCTGCGGGCCCGCGGTGACAGCACCCTCGCCGACATCTACGGCCGGGTCGACCTCGTGCCCGGCGTCGGGATCGACTTCGACAAGGTCGGCCAGATCCTGCTGACCGTGCTCGCGCTGTTCGTCATCTCGTCGTTCTTCGGGCTGATCCAGGCCCGGCTGACGACGACGCTGGTGCAGCAGGCGGTGTACCGGCTGCGCCAGGACGTCGAGGAGAAGTTCGCGCGGCTGCCGCTGAAGTACTTCGACCGCCAGCCGCGCGGCGAGGTGCTCAGCCGGGTCACCAACGACATCGACAACCTGGCGCAGTCACTGCAGCAGACGCTGTCGCAGATCGTCTCGTCGCTGCTGACGGTGGTGGGCGTGCTGATCATGATGTTCCTGATCTCGCCGCTGCTGGCGCTGATCGCGCTGCTGACCGTGCCGCTGTCGGCGGTCGTGGCGGCGAAGGTCGGGAAGCGGGCGCAGCCGAACTTCATCAAGCAGTGGTCGACGACCGGGAAGCTCAACGCGCACGTCGAGGAGATGTACACCGGACACTCGCTGGTCAAGGTGTTCGGCCGCCGTGACGAGTCCGCGGCGATCTTCGACAAGCAGAACGAAACGCTCTACCAGGCGAGTTTCCGGGCGCAGTTCATCTCCGGGATGATCCAGCCGGCGATGATGTTCATCGGCAACGTGAGCTACGTGCTGGTCGCGGTGATCGGCGCGCTGCGCGTCGCGTCGGGCAGCCTCACGCTCGGCGAGGTGCAGGCGTTCATCCAGTACTCGCGCCAGTTCAGCCAGCCGGTGACGCAGATCGCCAGCATGGCGAACCTGCTGCAGTCCGGCGTCGCCTCGGCCGAGCGGGTGTTCGCGCTGCTCGACGCCGAGGAGCAGGGGCCGGAGCCGGCCGACCCGGCCCGGCCGGCGGTCGTGCGCGGGCGCGTGGAGTTCCAGGACGTCTCGTTCCGGTACCTGCCGGACAAGCCGCTCATCGACGACCTGTCGCTGACCGTCGAACCCGGCCAGACGGTCGCGATCGTCGGCCCGACCGGGGCGGGGAAGACGACGCTGGTCAACCTGCTCATGCGGTTCTACGAGCTCGACCGCGGGCGGATCACGCTCGACGGCGTCGACATCGCGAAGATGAACCGCGAGGAGCTGCGCGACCAGACCGGCATGGTGCTGCAGGACGCTTGGCTGTTCGGCGGCACGATCGCGGAGAACATCGCCTACGGCGCGGACGATCCGAGCCGCGAGGAGATCGTCGAAGCGGCTAAGGCGACGCACGTGGACCGCTTCGTCCGCACGCTGCCGGACGGGTACGAGACGGTGCTCGACGACGAGGGCGGCACGGTCAGCGCCGGCGAGAAGCAGCTGATCACGGTGGCCAGGGCGTTCCTCGCGAAGCCGGTGATCCTGATCCTCGACGAGGCGACCAGCTCGGTCGACACCCGCACCGAGGTGCTCATCCAGCGGGCGATGAACCTGTTGCGCAACGGGCGGACCAGCTTCGTCATCGCCCACCGGCTGTCGACGATCCGCGACGCCGACGTCATCCTGGTGATGGAGGACGGCCGGATCGTCGAGCAGGGCGACCACGAAACGCTGCTGCACAGCGGCGGTGCCTATGCGCGGCTGTACGCGGCGCAGTTCGCCGAAGCCATGGCGGAAACGGACTGAGGTGACCCGGGTCCCCGGCCACGTGCCGGGGACCCGGGCGGCAGCGCACGACGGGAGTTCGGGCTCGGGGCGGCGGCCGGTAACCTGGGAGGCCTGCCGAGCGAAGTGGGGGGTGCCGGTCCAGCGATGGCCGACCGACTCGACGAATACCGGCGCAAACGGCACCGTTCCCGGACACCCGAGCCGTGGCCGGACGGGCCGCCGGAGCCGGGGAACGACGACCTGTTCGTCATCCAGGAACACCACGCCACCCGGCTGCACTGGGACTTCCGGCTGGAACGCGACGGCGTGCTGGTGTCCTGGGCGGTGCCGAAGGGCCTCCCGCTGTCCCCCGGCGTCACGCGGCTCGCGGTGCACACCGAGGACCATCCGATGGAGTACCTCGACTTCGAGGGCGAGATCCCGGCGGGCGAATACGGCGGCGGCTGGATGGCGGTGTGGGACACCGGCCGCTACGAAACGCTGCACTGGAACAACCACAAGGTCGAGGTGGTCTTCCACGGCGCACGGGCGAACGGCAAGTACCTGTTCCTCAACCGGCACAACCCCGAGGACGAGGGCGACTGGACGCTGCGCCGCCTCGACCCGGCCGAGGACGGGCACGAGGACTCCCCCGAGTTCCTCGAGCCGATGGCCGCGGTCCCGGGCGAGCTGCCGCCGCCGGCCGAGGACGACGACTGGGCCTACGAATTCGACTGGGGCGGTGCCCGCACGATGCTCTGCGTGTCCGGTGGCCGGATCGCGGCGCACGACGACACCGGCGCGGACGTCTCCGGGCGCTACCCGGAACTGCACAAACTCGGCGAAACCCTGGGCTCGACCGAGGTCCTGCTCGACGGCGAGATGGTCGTGGTCCGCGACGGCCGGCCGGATCCCGCCGGCCTCGTCCAGCGCGGCCGGGCGGACGGCTACGACGCCAAGCGGATGGCGAAGCACTGCCCGGCGTTCTTCTTCGCCTACGACCTGCTGCACTACGAAGGCCGTCCGACGCTGGACCTTCCCTACGTGGAGCGTCGGGACATGCTGACCGATCTGGGTCTGTCCGGCGGCAACTGGCAGGCCCCGCAGTACTTCCGGGGAAACGGCGCCGCCGTCCTGGCGGCGGCACGGGAGCACGGGCTCGGCGGCATCTACGCGAAACGCGCGGACAGCGGCTACGGCCCGGGCAAGGCCGACGGCGACTGGATCCGGATCCCGACGTGAACGGGCCTCCCCGGCCGGAAACCGGGGAGGCCCGCCTCGAACGGAACTCAGTGCACCGACGGCGTCCGCTGCTCCGGCACCACCTGCGGCCCGCCGCCGCGCTTGCGCAGCAGCGCGATGGCCAGGACGAGGCCGACCGCCGCGAAGATCACGCACGCGACGAATCCCTGCGTGAACCCTTCCATCACCGCGGCCGGGTTGGTCTCCGCCTCGGCCATGTGGGCGGCGATCACCGTGGAGACGACTCCGACGCCGATCGCGCCGCCGACCTGGAACGCGGCCGTGTTGAAGCCGGAAGCGATCCCCGCGTCGCGCTTGGCGATGCCCCCGAGCGCCGCCGCGGCCATCGCGACCGGGCCGCCGCCGAGACCGAGCCCGAACAGGACCAGACCCGGGAAGACGTGGTTCCAGTAGCTCGCTTCCGGCGTGGTCGAGGTCAGCAGCAGGCAGCCGACGCCGAGCAGCAGGACGCTGGTGACGGCGACCGGCCGGATGCCGACCCTGGTCAGCACCGCGGAGGCGAGGTAGGCCCCGATCACCGCGGCGATCGGCATCGCCGACTGGCTGAGCCCGAACTCGAGCGCGGTGTAGTGCAGCACGCCCAGCGAGTACTGGGAAATCGTCACGGACATGCCGTACGCCAGCATCGCGACGATCCCGGTGACGAGGTTGCCGCCGACGAGGAAGCGGGAGCGGAACAACCGCAGCGGCACCAGCGGCGCCGCCGAGCGCTTCTCGATCACCAGCGTCAGCCCGGCCAGCACGACGAAGACCGCGGCGAGGCCGATCGTGTGGAGACTGAGCCAGCCCTTCGCCGGCGCCTCGACCAGGATGTAGATCAGCAGGCCGAGCGCGGCGGTGCTGACCAGCGCCCCCGCGAGGTCGAACGTCCGCCGCTGCCCGGCGTCCTTGCTCTCCCGCAGCAGCACCGGGCTCAGCACCAGCATGATCAGCGCGGCCGGGACGTTCACGAAGAAGATCGACTGCCAGCCCAGCCAGTCGATGAGCGTGCCGCCGAGCAGCAGGCCGACGGTGGCGCCGATGGACGCGATCCCGGACCACGCCGCGAACGCCTTGTTGCGCTCCCGGCCTTCGGGGAAGGTGTTGGTCAGGATGGACAACGCGGTCGGCGCCATCAGGGCCGCGGAAACGCCGTGCAGCGCCCGGGTCACCAGCAGGACCTCGGCGTTCCAGGCGAACCCGGACAGCAGGGACACCAGCAGGAACAGCGCGGTGCCGGCGATGAAGACCTTGCGCCTGCCGAGCAGGTCGGCCGCCCGGCCGCCGAGCAGCAGCAACCCGCCGAAGGTCAGCAGGTTGGCCGAGAGGGCCCACTGCGCCGCGACCGGCGACAGCTTGAGGTCGGCCGAGATCGACGGCAGGCCCATGATGACGATCTGGGAGTCGAGGATCACCATGAAGTTGGCCGTGCACAACAGGATCAGGGCTTTCCAGCGGCGCGGGTCCAGACCCGGCGCCACCGAGCTGGGGGCGGCTTGAGCGAGGTTCACTGCTCTCTCCTTCGATGGGAGACAGCCGGCGGCCGGCTGGGACGCCGAGCCGCCGTTCTCCGCGGTCCGTAGGTCTGCGTCGACCGTACGGAGAAGGGGAGCCGCTTCCTTCCTCCTGGTTGCACTGCGGGGTCTTCCCGCGTGCGGTTCGTTTCTCGGCGCGGCTACGCCGTCATCGCTCGCTGCGCGTGAAGACCGGCTTGGCCGACGGCGGATCCAGCAGTATCTCGACCGCGTCGTCATAGCTGAAGGGGCCGGACAGGATCGGCGACGGATCCAGGGTTCCGGCATCGATGAGCTTGAGCACATCGGGTACGTGCGGGCCGGCGTGGGGCGGTCCGACAACGAGGTTGATACCCGTTCCGTACAGGGCGAAGTACGGCAGACGCAACTCGGCGAAGTAGACGGACCGGACGACGCACGTGCCGCCGGGACGGGTGGACATCAGCGCACAACGGAATCCGGCGGTCGAGGCCGAAGCTTCCACGACCAGGTCGAAGCTGCCGTCGAGCCGGTCGGGATACTCGCCGGCGGTGACGACGGTCGCGCCTGCGGCAGCGGCCTTGGCGCATCGCCCTTCGTCGACGTCGAGATAGGTGACGTTCGCGGCCCCCAGCGCGATGGCGCTCAGGACGGTCAGCAGCCCGAGGCTGGCCGTTCCCCCGACCACGAGCACCTCGGCGTCGGGCTGGGCGGCGAGGGTCGGCCGGACAGCCTGGAAGGCGTCGGTGAGGTTGTCGGCGGCCGAGGCGGCCAGGAACGGTTCGACGGACGGCGGCAGCGGCGTGAGGTTGTGCTGGGCCCAGGGAACGCGCACCAGCTCGTCGAACAACCCTCCCCAGAGGCCGCCGGCGCTCGTGCCGTAGGACGCGAGGCGCGGCACCGACGCGCAGGCACCCGGGAGGCCACGTCGGCAGTTGTCGCACGTGCCGCAGCTGATGTGCCACGGAATGACCACCCGCTGACCGACCCGGAGCGCCGAATCGTCGCCGGCGAGGTCGACGATCTCGCCGACTGCCTCGTGGCCGAGCGCGAAAGGGGTCTCGAAGGGCGAAGGCGACACCACGAGCCGGCGGTCGAGATCGCAGGCGGCGGAGGCGATGGGCCGCACCAGCGCGTCCATGCGTGCGGACAGGTGGGGCGCCGGCCGGTCTTGCCATTCCAGGCTACGAGGACCGGTGAGGACGAGGCTCCGCATGGGTCTCCCGCCAATTGACTAGACGACTCTCTCTAGAGAGAGAACTCTAGAGAGCGGGTTCGGTATCGTCAACCCATGCCACGCCTCGTTCACGACACGTCGGCGATTCTCGACGCGGCCGTACGACTGCTCACGGCCGGGAGCGCCGACGCGATCACCATCGCCGGCGTGATCCGGGAAGCGGCGGTGTCCAGCGGCTCCGTCTATCACCGGTTCCCCAACCGCGCGGCCCTGCTCGCCGCGGTCTGGAACCGGGCGGTGCAGCGCTTCCACACCGAGCTGTACCCGCTTTTCGCCGACGAGCCGGTGGCCGCGGCGGCCGCCCTCGGGCGCCGGACCGTGTCCTGGTGTCGCGCCAACCCGGCTGACGCACGGGTGCTGCTGGCCGGCCTCGGCGCCTTCGAGCCCGCTGCCTGGCCCGCGGAAAGCCGGAGGCTGCGAGACGCCGACCAGACACGCTGGGACCAGCACATCCGCCGCCTGGTGGCCGACCTCAAGAAGGCGACCGGACACGAGACAGCGGAAATTCTCCTCGTCGTCGTCGATCTGCCCTACGCCGCCGTACGCCGCTACCTCAGCGCTGACCGTGAGATCCCGGCGACTCTCGAAGGCATCGTCGAGCACATCATCCGGTCGCAGCTCAGATCTTGAACGCGGGGCAAAGTATTTTCGCAAGGGAAATTCCCGAAGTCGAAAAATGAGTACTCGACAGGGTGAGAAATATGGCCCCTTGCCACCTTATGAAGTAACGTATCGAACCGTGGACATAAAATGTCCAATGCGGACATCCCATACTGTCAGCTGATTTCTCGGTGGTATTCCGCCGTTCAACGACAGGACAAGCCCATGCGTATCACCGCGAAAACCAAGCCCGTACTCATCATCGCCGCCGCCGGCACGCTGCTGGGCATCGGCGGCTTCGCGATCGCCGCGTTCGTCCAGAGCACCACCACGGGCCCCGTCGGGGGTTCGGCCGAGTCCTTCTCCCCCGTCACCGTGACCGGCGCACAGACCGGCACGCTGCTGCCCGGCGAAAGCGCGTACGTCACGCTCACCCTCACCAATCCGAACACCAACGTCAAAGCCAAACTCACGTCCATCACCCCGGGCGTGGCCGCCATCGACAGCGTCTCGGACCCCGCCGACGCGGCCTACTGCCAAGGCCAGATCGTCCTGTCCACGACCGGCGCGGACCCGTTGTTCCCGACACTCGCCGTGAGCGAGGCGAACTACCCGTTCAAGTTGACCGACGCCGTGACGCTGAAGCCCGACACCGACAACCGCTGCCAAGCCATGACGTTCCACACGACATGGACAGCCCAGTTCGAAGCCGTTCGATAAAGGCGGAACCCCATCGGGGCGTCGTGCGGAGTCCCGCGGAACGACACTAACCGGATTTCGTGAAAGCGCAGCCGCAGGTGTAGTACGTGATGTCCCAGTGGGTGCCCTCGTCGCAGTAGAGGTTGCCGGACGCGGCCTTCCACTGCGGGTAGCCGTCGCCGCGCAGCCCGATGTACTCGAAGGTGTTCTTGATGTAGGCGTCGACGCAGCTGTTGTGCGCGATGTCCACCTTGTAGCCGTTGTAGTGGCTGTAGGTGCCCGACGCGTGCCCCACCTCGGTCCCGCCGGTGATGTTGATGGCGCAGCCGCTCGCCCGCTTCAGCGTGATCACGCCGCTGACCGTGCTCTGGTTGATCTGCTCGTAGGACGTGCAGGTCGAGTTCGACCTCGTGGTGCAGCCCCCGCTCGACGAATGGGTCACCCCGGCGGCGGACAGCTGCGACGCCGCCTGCGCCTGGGTGAGCTTGGTGACCTCGACGCTCGCCGACGCGGTCCCGATGGTCGCGAACACCGCCGTCACGGCCGAAGCGGCCAGCCCCAGTGCCACGCGCGCGAGCATTCGTTGTCCCGGCATGCCTTTTCCTCCCTCTGCTGCGACGATCGCCGACGGCGGCAGCCAAGAGGGGACGGCCATAACTTCGCCAAACGCCGGCGCCGCGAGCGGGGCCCGGCCGGGGGTCAGGTCCTGATCTTCGTCAAGACTTCACGAGCCCGGTCCCGCGCCGGGGATTCACTGGTGACCTCGTTGAGCTCCCGCAACGCCCGCAGCTCCCACAGCGGGAACCCGAGCTCCCGGAACAGGTCGGCCGCCGTCCGCAGGAGCCGGGCCGCCTCGGGCCCGGCGCCGTCGCCCGCCCGCGTCCGGCCGAGGCTGAGCAGGGCGTACCCGGCGCCGCGGCGGTCCCGCAGCTCCCGGAAGACGTCCATCGCGGCCCGCAGGTGCCGGTGCGCGCCCGCCGGGTCGCCCGCGCGGCGGCGGGCCTCGGCCAGGCTGCGGTGGGTGTAGGCGGCGGCGTGCCGGTGCCCGATCTGCTCGAACAACGTCAGCGAGCGCGTCAGGCAGCGTTCCCCGTCGGTGAGCTCGCCGGCCTCGGTGTGCAGGTCGCCGAGGCTGCGCAGGACGTGCGCCTCCCAGTGCCGCTCCCGGGTGCGGACGGCGCCACCGAGCGCGCCGGTGAGCAGGTCGGCCGCCTGGTCACGGTCGCCGTGGCGGCGCAGGACGTCGGCATAGCGCTTCGCGGCCTGGTCGTGCCGGCGGCCGTCGTCGCATTCCCGGGCGAGCAACATGCTGACCTCGAAGCTCTCGACGGCGCGCCGCACGTCGCCGACGTCCTCGGCCAGTGACCCCAGCTGTGCTGCCGCGGCCGCCTGCCCGCGGCGGTCCCCGCAGTCGCGCAGCAGGCCGAGCGCCTCCGTCAGCTCCGCCTCGGCGGCGCGCGGATCGCCGCCGTCGAGGTGGACGTCGGCGAGCGCGGCCAGCACCGTGCCCCGGCCCTGGGGGTCTTCGAGCCGGCTGAAGCGCTCCTCGGCCATGACGAAGTAGTTCCGCGCCTGCCGCCAGCGGCCGTGCTGCCAGTGCACCGAACCGAGGTTGTACAGCTTCGCGGCCTCCGCCCGCGGGTCCCCGCGGCGGCGGGCCGCGACCAGCCCGAGCACCGACACCGCGCGGGCGGTGGGCCCGAGCCACGGCGTGCCCGCCAGCGCCGCGCAGGCGTCGGCGAGCCGTTCGGTGAGCTCGGGCCGGCCGTGCGCGCTCGCCAGCCGGACGGCCGCGGCGAGGTGACCGGTCTCCTCCGCCGCCCAGCCCGGCGGATCGGCCGCGACCCGGCGCAGCACCGCGGGATCCGGTTTCGGCAAGCCGGGCGCGGCGCGGCCCCGGGCGTGCTCGGCGAGGACGAGGGTGACCTCGCACGCCCGGCGCAGCGCGGCCCGGTCGGCCACGCTGGGCCGGGCGTGCTCGGCCAGCACGAGCCGGACGAACGGGCGCACCGTCCAGCGCGGGCCGGCGGGCGCCAGCAGGTGGGCGCCGGCCAGCGCGTCGAGCCGGTCGCGGGCCTCCGCCCGTGGCCGGTCGAGCAGCGCCGCGGCGCACCAGTCCGCGACGGGGCCGTCGAAGGCGGCGAGCAGCCGCAGCAGGGCCACGTCGGACGCGGACCGCTCGCGCAGCGCCGACGTCACCGCGGCCCGGACGCCGAGGTCGCCCGCGGTCAGCTCGTCGAGCCGGCGACGGTCGTCGGCAAGCCGGGCGGCGAGTTCGGCGACACGCTGGTTCGGCCGCGCCGCGAGCTTCGCCCCGGCGATCCGGACGGCGAGCGCGAGCCCGGCGCAATGGCCGAGAAGCCGTTGCGTGGCTTCGGGTTCCGCGCGCAACCGCGGCTCCCCCGCGATCGCCGCCAGCAGCGCGAAGGCGTCCTCTGTGGACAGTTCGGGGACCGGGATCGAGCGCGCTCCGCACAGGCCGGGCAGCTCGCGGCGCGCCGTGACCAGGGTCGCGCAGCCGGGCCCGCTGGGCAGCAGCGCCCGCACCTGGGCCTCGGAGGCCGCGTCCTCGAACAGCACCAGCAGCCGCCGGTCGGCGGTGTAGCCGCGCCAGAGCCCGGCCAGGCCGGCGCGGTCGGCCAGCTCCGAGGGCGTCGCGCCGAGCAGGCGCAGGAACCCGGTCAGCACGGTCGCCGGGTCGGCGGGTGTCCCGTCCGGGCCGCGCAGCGAAGCGGTCAGCTGGCCGTCGGGGAACCGGCGGCGGGCCCGCCAGGCGGCCTGGACGGCCAGCGCGGACTTCCCGGCCCCGGCGGCCCCGTGCAGCACGACCGGGGCCGGCCCGCGCAGGGCCCGGGTGACGTCAACGAGTTCGGCCGCGCGACCGGTGAAGTCGGGCACCGCGGGCGGGAGCTGGGCGGGCGGCCCCGGCGTCGTCCACTCCGTCCCGGCGATCCGGCGGTACACCGCGACCAGGTCCGCGCCCGGCCACACGCCCGCCTCTTCCCACAGCGCCCGCCGCGTCCGGCGGAGCACCTCCAGTGCCGACTCGCGGCGGCCGACGGCGCCGAGCGCGGCCGCGAGCCGGGCGGCGAACCGTTCGTCGGCGGGGCGGGCCGCGACGACCGGGCCGAGCCGCTCGACCACCGACCGGCCGTCCCCGTCGGCCAACTCCAGCTCGGCCAGCTGCAGCAGCGCCGCCGACCGGCGGTCCTCCAGCCACAGCTTGTACGCCTCCAGCAGCGGCCCGCCCGCGACGTCGGCGAACGCGTCACCCCGCCAGCACGCCAGTGCCCGTTCAAGGGCGCGGCGGCGCCGCACCCGGTCGTCGCCGCCGGCGGACAGCAGCGTCAGGAAGTCGTCCGCGTCCAGCTCCCCCGGCTCGACGGTCAGCGCGTAGCCCCGCGGCCCGGACCGCAGGCGCTGCCCGGCTTCGGCGGCGCCGAGGCCGGGCGAGAGCGTCTTGCGCAGTTTCGACACGGTGACCTGCACGATCGCCGCGGCGCTCGACGGCGCGCCGTCCGGCCACAGCTCGTCGACCAGCGTGTCGCGGCCGACGAACTGGCCGGCGCGCGCGAGGAGGACGGCGAGCAGCCGTCGCGGCTGGGCCGCCGACGGCAGCGGGACGGAGGCCGTCAACGGCCCGAGGACCTGGAACCGCACGGCTACCCCCAGCCCGGCGAGATCACCTGATCGAGCGAGCTGAATCTAACGGCCCGGCGCGCCCGGGGAACCCCGCTCACCCGGTTGGCCGACAACGGAGGTTCAGGTGTGCGCGAGCAGTTTCTCCAGCAGCGCCGGGTTCCCCGCCAGGCCCTCGCGGAGGGTGCGCTCGCGCAGCGGCTTCAGGTCGCCGTACGGCTGGTTCGCCCAGTCCAGGGCACCCTGCGGCGGCTCCGGGTCGTACTCGATGACGAACTGGACGTTCGTCGCGACCTGGCGGCCGGCCAGCCGTTCCACCAGATGCAGCGCCAGGTCGATGCCGGCCGAGACGCCGGCCGCGGTGATCACCCGGCCGTCCTCGACCCACCGCCGGGCGACCGGCTTCGCGCCCAGCCCGGTCAGGACGTCCCGGAGCATCCAGTGCGTCGTCGCCTCCTTGCCCTCGAGCAGGCCGGCGGCGCCGAGGATCAGGGAGCCGGTGCAGACCGACGTCACCAGCTCGGCGCCCGCAGCGGCGGTGCGGAGCCAGGCGAGGAGGTTTTCGTCGGACATCGCGTGCAGCGTCGGCACGGTGCCGCCGGGCACCAGCACCGCGAAGGGGGACGGCACCTCGTCGAAGGTGTGGCTCGGGGCGATCCGCAACGGCGTGTCCGTGCCGACGGTGTCCTTCGTGGCGCCCACGACGACGGTCCGGTAGCTCGGCACGAACTCGGCCAGCGCGCTCAGCACCTGCAGCGGGCCCACCAGGTCGAGGGGTGTCAGTCCCGGGTAAACGACGAAGGCGATGGTCTTCTGCTCATCAGTCATGGCACCGACCATGGCGGGCCCGCGGGAGCCCGCGGGGCGCCGATGTCCGAAATCCTGCGAACCGCGTCCGAGCGCCAGGTCCGGCTGCTAGCGTTCGGTCATGCCAGGTTCACCCAGACGGGTCGTGCTCGTCGGATACGCCGACGCCGAGCTGCTGGACATCGCCTGCCCCGCCGATGTGTTCGACGCCGCGAACCGGCTCGGCGCGCGGCCGCCGTACGAGCTCCAGCTCGCCTCGGTCGACGGCCACGGCATCCGCACCTGCTCGGGGCTGACGCTGCAGCCGCACCTGCGGCTCGACCAGGTCGCCGGGGACCTCGACACGCTCGTCGTCGCCGGCGGCTGGGGCAGCACGGCCGCCGCGGCCGACGAGCGCGTCCTCGCCCACGTCCGGCGGCTGGCCAGGACCAGCCGCCGCGTCGCGTCGGTGTGCACGGGCGCCGAGGTGCTCGCCGCGGCCGGGCTGCTCAACGGCAGGCGCGCGACGACGCACTGGCGGTACGCCGCCAAGCTCGCGGCCGACTATCCGGCGGTGACGGTGGACCCGGTGCCGCTCTACATCCGGCACGGCAACGTCTACACCGCGGCGGGCGTGACGAGCGGGCTCGACCTGACGCTGTCGCTGGTGGAGGCCGACCACGGCCCGTCGCTGGCCCGCGAGGCCGCCCGCGCGCTGGTCACCTACCTGCAGCGGCCCGGGAACCAGGCCCAGGTCAGCCTCTTCCTGGCCGGCCCGCCGCCGGAGCACCGCGAGGTCCGCGACCTCACCGCGTACATCGCCGAGCACCTCGAGGACGACCTCGGCACGCCGGCGCTCGCCGCCCGCGCCGGGATCAGCACCCGCCAGCTCACCCGCCTGTTCGACGCGCACCTCGGCACGACACCCGGCCGGTACGTCCGCACGGTCCGCACCGAGCACGCGGCGAGGTTGTTGTCCGGCACCGACCTCCCGCTGGCCACGATCGCCCGCCGCTGCGGCTTCGGCTCGTCCGAGACGCTGCGCCAGGCCTTCCTCGACCACTTCGACACCCCGCCATCGGCCTACCGGCGGCTCCACGTCCGCCAACCCTCCGGCTGATGCCCCGCCGATCACGAGTGATGCCCCTCCGATCACGCGAGATCCGCGCCCAATCACGCGAGATCCGCCGCTGATCACGCGAGATCGGCATTCCGGCACGGCGAAACGGCCGAAGCCCGGACGAACCGGGCCGTCGGCGGCCCCTCGCGCGGGGTGGGAGATCCCGCTGTCAGGATGTGTGGGTGGACCGCCCCGACCTCGCCGACGACGACACCGGCCCGATTCGCCGGGTGACGGACGAGGTGTCCCCTTCCCCGGGGCACGCCCCGTCCGGAACGCCGGAAACGCCCCGGAAACCGGCCCGCCGGACGCCGCCCGAGGGCACCCGGCGCGCGGACGGCACCCCTGGTGCGCCCCGACACCGGGCCGGCACCGGTTCGCAGCGGATCCCCGCCGAGGGTGGCCGCACCGACACCGGGGCACAGCGGATCCCCGCCGGGGGCAAGCGAACCGACACGGGCGCACAGCGCATCCCGGCCGAGGGCGGCCGCTCCGACACCGGCCCGCAACGCATCCCCACCGGAGGCAAGCGAACCGACACGGGCGCACAGCGCATCCCGGCCGAGGGCGGCCGCACCGACACCGGTCCGCAACGCATCCCCACCGGAGGCAAGCGAACCGACACCGGAGCACAGCGCATCCCCGCCGGGGGCGGCCGCTCCGACACCGGCCCGCAACGCATCCCCACCGGCACCGGAACCCAGCGCGCCGTCCGGCGCGGGGACAACGGGCCGCAGCGGGTTCCCGCCGCCGGGACCAAGCCGCGGGCCGCCAAGAAGCTCGATACCGCCGCGAAACCGACCGAAACCGGCCACGGGCACGGCCACGGACCCGCCGCCCCCGCGTCGCGCCGGGTGCGGCTGCTGCTGATCTGGTTGCTCGCCCCGCTGGCCCTGGCCACCGTGGCCGGGATGATCGTGCTGTACCCGTGGGGCAAGCCGTCGCCGACGAGCGTCGTCCCGCAGGGCACGCCCGTGCACGCCGACGTCACCGCCACGAACACCGGGCCGTGCCTCGCCCAGGGGCAGGTCCAGGTCGGCGACCAGACGGATCCGAACGCCAAGCCGTGCCTGACCGTCGAGCTCACCATGACCGACGGCCCCGCCGGCGGGAAGCCGCTCCGGCTGACCGTGCCGATCGAACCCAGCACCCCCCGCTTCACCGCGGGAGACGCCGTCGTCGTCGCCTACAACGGCGGCAACGCGGCCGACCCCGCCAGCTTCCAGCTGGTCGACTTCCAGCGCGGCACCCCGCTGCTGGTGCTGGCCGCGCTGTTCGCCGTCGCTGTGCTGGTCCTCGGCCGCTGGCAGGGTCTCGCCGCGCTCGTCGCGCTCGGCCTGTCCTTCGTCGTGATCGCGCTGTTCGTCCTCCCCGCGATCCTCGCCGGGGAGAATCCGCTGGTGGTCGCCATCGCCGGCGCGGGCGCGATCATGTTCATCGCGCTGTACCTGACCCACGGGCTGTCCGCGAGAACGTCCGCGGCCGTGCTCGGCACGCTCGTCAGCCTCGCCCTCATCGGCGTCCTGTCGGCGATCTTCTCGGCCGCGTCCTCGCTGACCGGGCTCGACGACAGCACGTCGACGCTCATCGGGTCGCTCGGCCACGGCATCGACGCGCGCGGGCTGCTGCTCGCCGGCGTCGTGATCGGCGCGCTGGGCGTGCTCGACGACGTCACCGTCACCCAGACCAGCGCGGTCTGGGAGCTCCGCCGCGCCAACCCGGACCTGACCTGGCAGGAGCTGTACCGCTCGGGTCTGCGGATCGGCCGCGACCACGTCGGCTCGGCGGTGAACACGCTGGTGATGGCCTACGCCGGGGCCGCGTTGCCGGTGCTGCTGTACTCGTCGATCTCCGGGGTCGGGCTGGGCGCGCTGCTCGGCAGCGAGGAAATCGCGCAGGAGATCGTCCGCACGCTCGCCGGCAGCGTCGGCATCGTCGCCGCCGTCCCGGTGACCACCGTCCTCGCCGCGCTGATCGCCTCCCGCGAGCCGGCCGGGAGCCTCACCACGAAGGCCGTTCCGGCCCACCCGTGACCCGGCTCAGTCGAGAGTCGCCACGAACCGGCTGACCGCCTCCATCGTGAACCGCTGCACGTACTTGCCGGACGGCGCCACCGACGCCAGCCGGTAGAGCGGGCGTTCCGCCACGCCGGAGCCGCGCGCCTCCGCCTTCAGCTCGGCGACCAGCAGCTCCCCGAACACCAGGCCGTTGGCCTCGGTGTTGTTCATCAGCGCGTTCGCCAGCTTCCGCAGCTGCATGATGCCCAGCTCACGGCCGCCGGTCCCGGAGAACACGGCGAGGTCGACTTTCGCCACCTTCCCACGCCGGCCCGCGTTGACCAGCAAGCTGACGGTGCGGTTGCCCCGGACGTCGCCGACGACGAGGTCGAGCCGGGTCGCGGTGACCAGGTCGACCCGGCGCAGCCCCCACGTGCGGACGACCAGCGTCGAGCCCTCCAGCCAGACGCGGCGCCGGATGCTGACCGCCATCACGTACAGCAGGGGCAGCGCGATCACCAGCGCGGTGACCAGCCCGGCCACCGTGCCGCCGATCAGGCCGGCGACGCCGCCGAACGCCGCGGCGACGATCACCACGCCGATCAGGCCAGACACCCCGCGGCGGCGTCGCCCGCGCGGGTCCTCCTCGAACAGCGCCAGCCGTTCCGTCGGCTCCCCGGTCACGCTCATGCCCCTGTCCCGGCGAGGAACGGGTTGCCCGCGCGTTCCCGGCCGATCGTCGTCGCCGGGCCGTGGCCCGGCAGCACCACCGTGTCGTCCGGCAGGCTCGCCAGCAGCTCCCGGACCGAGTTCGCCACGTCCCCGCGGCCGACCGAGCCGGCGAACAGCGTGTCGCCGGTCAGCGCGAGCCGCCCGCCTTCGGCCGTCTCCAGGTCCAGCACGACCGAGCCGGGCGTGTGCCCCGGCGTGTGCCGGACGTCCACGCCGAGGCCGGCGAAGGTGTGCGCGCCCGCCTCGAGCGGCACGCTGTCGCCGTCGTGGAGCTCCACGTCGGCGGGGTGCAGGTGCAGCGGGACGCCGTGGGCGGCGGAGAGCCCGGCGGCCGAAGCGACGTGGTCGGGGTGCCCGTGGGTGGCCACGAGCGCCGCCGGGACCAGCCGGTGTTCGGCGAGCGCGGCGGCCAGCGGAGCGGCCACCTCCTGCCCCGGATCCACGACCAGACACGGCCCGCCGGGGGCCTCCGCCAGCAGGTAGCAGTTGGCCAGCAGCGGGCCGCTGCCGAACCCGACGACGAGCACCGAACGCCTCCCGGACATCCGCGCCGGATGGCGCCGATCACGATCGGGTTGAGACTAGCGGGCCCTGTACATGGTCCTCACAGGCTGTGCCCATACACTGCCGCTACCTCAAACGTGTGAGACGAGCGGAACCTGGGAGGGTACGGGGTGGCGACCAACCAGCAGCGCCGCGAAGCTGCGAAGCGCAAGCTCGAGAGGCAACTCGAGCGCCGATTGGAGCAGCAGAAGCGACGCCGGAAGATCGGCGCTGGTGTGGTCGGCGTGGCCGTCCTGGTCGTCGCCGGTGTCGTGGTGTGGATCGTGAGCGCCAACGGCGCCGACACCACCGACACCGCAGCGTCGTCCTCGGCCGCCCCGCCGCCGACCGACGTCCAGATCCCGACGCAGCGCACCGCGTTGCCGAAGCGGGCGACGGCGCTGCCGAACCCGACGACGTGCGACTTCAAGGCGGACGCGCAGGGCAAGGCGCCGAAGAAGGTGAACCCGCCGGACGGCAAGAACGTCCCGTCGACCGGCACGGTGAACGTGACGCTCAAGAGCACCGCGGGCGACATCCCGCTGACGCTCGACCGGGCGCTCGCGCCCTGCGCGGTGCAGAGCTTCGTCAGCCTCGCCAAGCAGAACTTCTACAACGACACGATGTGCCACCGGCTCGGCACCGAGGGCCTGCAGATGCTGCAGTGCGGTGACCCGGCGGCCACCGGCGACCCGGCGAACGACGGCCAGGGCGGCCCGGGTTACACGATGCCGGACGAGGCGTTCCCGGAGATCAAGTACGGCCGCGGCATCCTCGCCATGGCGAAGACGCAGGCCCCGAACTCCGGCGGCAGCCAGTTCTTCATGGTCTACGGCAGCGCCGACGGCCTCCCGGCGGACTACTCGGTGTTCGGCAGCATCAGCGACGAGGGCCTGAAGGTCCTCGACGCGGTGGCCAAGGCGGGCATCGCGAACCCGAACCCGCAGGACGGCACCGGGGCACCGACCAAGCAGGTGAAGTTCACGGGCGTCACCGTCCAGTAGCGGCGCCACGGCTGTGCCGGCCCCTTCGGGGATCGATGGGTGAACGGCTCGTCGAGCTGACCGACCTGGTCGAGGAGGCCGTGCTGACCGAGTTCGACCGGATCTCCGAGCGCGGCGGCGTGCTCGGCGCGATGGAGACCGGCTACC
>NZ_JBFBBN010000079.1:0-29006 GCF_040682715.1 Amycolatopsis sp. NPDC051128
AAATTAATGCTCTCAAAGGAACCTCAAACGAGGTTCAAATACATAAGCTCTACTGGCTTAGTTCACTAGCACACTGTTGAGTTCTCAAGCAACACGCTTTGGATCGCGCCGCTTTCACACGGCCTTATCCTCGGCATTTGTTTCAAGCTTTGTTCCAGGGATACCACCCTGGTTCGGGACCACCCACTCTACCACGATCGTGGGAGCTTGGTTCGTGTTCCCGGCGGCCGCTCGGTTTCCCTGGCGACTTGGAGAACTTTACATGCCCCCGAAACCCCTCGCGCAGGGGGGTCCCTTTTTTCGCGCCAGGCCGCTGACCTGCACCGATCCGCCGGTCACGCCGGCAGCCGCTCGCCGTGGGTCGCGACGACCGTCAGCAGCGACGAGCGCGGCCGCCAGCCCGGCGGCGACGTGGATCGGCGCCGGGGTGAACGACGCGGCGACGACGAGCACCGCGGTCACCGGGAACCCGATGGCGTGCGGCAGCCAGACGCTCAGCAGGAAACCGCGACCGGCGACGAAAGCACAGGTCGAAGAGCAGCAGCTCCAGCGGCGTCGCGACGCGGTGGGGCTCACTGTTGTCGCGTGAGCGCATCGGCCGGTACCCCAACCGGGGCCGGCCGCTCGGCCGCAACGGCTGCTCGGTCATCGCGGCTCCCCGCGTCGGCCTCGGACGGACGCCGAACATCCCAGCATGATCAGCGAGAAGAGCCGCGCGACACGAGCCGCGGGCGAAGAAGACGGGCGGGCCCGGTTCCCCCTCATCCGGCCCCGCCCGCCGCCGTCACGCGTCGGCGGTCGCCGATGGGCAGCCCTTCCGCGAGTGCCGGACGGTCCCCCGCGGACGCCGACACTCACTGGACGGAAGGTGACCGAGTGTGTCCATTCCCTCGAACTCCGGACGTCCCGATCGCTCAGCCGGTCACCCCATCCCCGGGTGGCCGACCAATTTGCCACTGTCGGTAGCCGAAGCCGCGCAGTGAAGGCTCCATAAGATCTACCTGGTTGCTCTGCGTAGCGCCAGTGTCTTTTCGTGCTCGTCACTCGGATGGAGCATCGCGAATCTGCGGAAAGTAGTGTCCTAGACCCCGGGGACGTCCGCCGCGGAGGTTTCGGCGTCCCGGCCTTCGCGTTCCCGCTCGGCAGTCTGCGCACGGTTGCGCCGCGCCCGGAGCTCGGCGACGGCGAGGGCCAGCGCGCCGCAGATCAGGACGGCCGCGCAGCTGAGCGCGACGGTGAGCGCGAGCGGGTAGTGCCGCGCCGTGCCGACGACCGTGCCGAAAATCGATGCGAGCACGGCGGTACCGATCGCGGTGCCGATGCGCTGCCCCGTCTGCAGGGCGCCGCCGGCGACCCCGGCCATCCGGACCGGCACGCACTCCAGCGTCAACGTCGTGTTCGGCGAGATCACCATCCCGCCGCCCACGCCCGCGAACAGCAGCGGCAGCGCGAACGCCCAGCCGGCCGCTGACGGCGGGACCAGCCCGGCCAGCAGGGCGACGACGAGCATGCCGGCGGCGACCATGCCCAGCCCGGCGACGGTGAGCCGACGGCCGAAGCGGGGCACCAGGCGCCCGGCGACGGCCGCGGACACCGCCGAGCCGAGCGCGAACGGCGTCACCGACAGGCCGGACTGCAGCGGCGTGTAGCCGAGACCCTGCTGGAAGAAGATCGCGAAGACCAGCCAGATCCCGGCGAACCCGCAGAAGTAGAGCGCGCCGACCGTGGCGCCCGCGGCATAGCCCGGGGTGCCGGTGAACAGCCGGGTGTCCAGCAGCGGCGACCGGCCGCGCCGGATCACCGAGTGCTCCCAGCGCACGAACGCGGCCCCGAAGACCAGCGCGACGACGAACATCCACCACAGCCGCGCGGGGCCGTCGTCGTCGGACTCGACGACCGGGAGCAGCACGCCGAGGACGGCGACCGCGAGCAGCACGATGCCGACGAAGTCGATCTCGGACCGCAGTCTGACCTGGCGTTTCTCGCTGCGCGGCAGCAGCCGGACGGCCAGGGCGAACGCCAGCACGCCGATCGGGACGTTGACGTAGAAGACCCAGCGCCAGCCGTCCTGGCCGCCGAAGACGGCGATGATCACGCCGCCGAGGATCGGCCCGACCGCCGTGGAGATGCCGACGACCGCGCCGAACATCCCGAACGCGCGGCCGCGCTCGGCGCCGCGGAAGAGATCCTGGATCAGCCCGGTGTTCTGCGGGGTGAGCATGCCCGCCGCGACGCCTTGGGCGAGGCGCGCGAGCACCAGCGTCGTCTCGTTCGGCGCCGCGCCCCCCAGCGCGCTGGTGACGACGAACGCGGCGAGGGCGCCGAGGAACATGGTCCGCCGGCCGAACGCGTCGCCGAGGCGGCCGCCGGTGACCAGGACCAGCCCGAACGCCAGCGCATAACCCGAGACGACCCAGCGGATCCCGCCGCTGCTCGCGTGCAGCCCGGCCTGCATCGACGGCAGGGCGACGTTGACGATGCTGACGTCGAGCAGGCCCATGAACCCGGCCGTGAGCGAGACGGCAAGCGCTTTCCAGCGGCGGGGGTCGGGTTCGTACGAGTTCATCGCAGGGGTGTTACCTCCCCGGAGTCGACTCGAAACGGAACCACTCCCCCACAAGACACCGTGGCGAACGCTGTCGCGAGAACACCCCGGACTACGTGCTCGCGGTGATCCCGCGGATGCCCTTGAGCTCGCCGATCAGCATCGAGCTGACCTTCACCGGGTAGTCGTGGAGCGCGAACACCGTCTGGTTTCGCCCCACCAGCTTGAGGTGGACCATCGTTTCGCCCTTGTGCGCCAGCAGCGTGGACCGCAGCTCGCTGACGACCGACTGGTCGATCTTCTCCGCCGCGGCGAGCAGCACCAGCGGTGGTTCGTCGTCGCCGTTGCCCGTCCCGACCTCGGACAGGTCGAGCGTGGCGAGGCCGCCGCCGAAGATCGACATCTTGTCTTCGCGCCAGTTGACCCGGCCCTTGACCAGCACCGCGTTGTCCTCGATCAGCTCGCTCGCGAAGAGCGCGTACGACTTCGGGAAGAAGAGCACCTCGAGGGAGGCGTCCATGTCCTCGACCGTGCAGATCGCCCAGGGCTCGCCCTTCTTGTTGACCCGCCGCTCGAGTGACGTGATCAGCCCGGAGATGACGATCTCGCCCTCCTTCGGCGGATCGGCGAGGATGCCGGCGATCGGCTTCGGGGCGTGCTTGCGCAGGATCCGCTCGGCGCCGTCCAGCGGGTGCGCCGAGACGTACAGGCCGAGCATCTCGCGTTCGTAGGCGAGCAGCTGCTTGCGCGGGTACTCGTCCTCGCCGAACTTCAGGTGCGCGAGCGGTGAAGAGGACGGCGCCGCCTCGCCCTCGTCCCCGCCGAAGCCGAACAGGTCGAACTGGCCCATCGCCTCCTGGCGCTTGAGCGGGACGACGGCTTCGACCGCGTCTTCGTGGACCTGGATCATCGACAGCCGCGTGTGGCCGAGCGAGTCGAACCCGCCCGCCTTGATCAGCGACTCGATGACCCGCTTGTTGCAGGCCACGAGCTCGGACTTGTCGAGGAAGTCGGTGAAGGACGAGTACTTGCCCTTCTCCTCGCGGGTCTTGATGATCGACTCGACGACGTTCGCGCCGACGTTGCGGACGGCACCCAGCCCGAAGCGGATGTCGTCCCCGACGGCCGCGAACCGCAGGGCCGACTCGTTGACGTCCGGCGGGAGCACCTTGATGCCGAGGCGGCGGCACTCGGACAGGTAGACCGCCGACTTGTCCTTGTTGTCGCCGACCGACGTCAGCAGCGCGGCCATGTACTCCGCGCGGAAGTTCGCCTTGAGGTAGGCGGTCCAGTACGAGATCAGGCCGTACGCGGCGGCGTGGCTCTTGTTGAACGCGTAGCCGGCGAACGGGAGGATCGTGTCCCAGAGCGCCTTGATCGCCTCGGGCGAGAAGCCGCCGGGCCGCAGGTCGCTCGCCCGCATGCCGGCCTCGAAGCCCTCGTACTCCTTGTCGAGGACTTCCTTCTTCTTCTTGCCCATCGCGCGGCGGAGCACGTCCGCGCGCCCCATCGTGTACCCGGCCACCTTCTGGCCGATGTGCATGATCTGCTCTTGGTACACGATCAGGCCGTACGTGTCGGCCAAGATCTCGCGCAGCGGCTCGTCGAGCTCCGGATGGATCGGCTTGACCTTCTGCCGGTTGTTCTTCCGGTCCGCGTAGTCGTTGTGCGCGTTCATGCCCATCGGGCCGGGGCGGTACAGCGCGCCGACCGCGACGATGTCGTCGAACACCGTGGGCTCCATGCGGCGCAGCAGGTCACGCATGGGGCCGCCATCCAGCTGGAACACGCCGAGCGTGTCGCCGCGGGCGAGCAGCTTGTACGTCTCGGGGTCGTCGACGCCCAGGGTGTCGAGGTCGACGTCGACCCCGCGGTTGGTCTTGATGTTGTCGATCGCGTCGCCGATGACGGTGAGGTTGCGCAGGCCGAGGAAGTCCATCTTCAGCAGGCCGATGGCCTCGCACGACGGGTAGTCCCAGCCGGTGATGATCGAACCGTCGTCGCGCTGCCACAGCGGGATCGCGTCGGTCAGCGGGTCGCAGGACATGATGACCGCGCAGGCGTGGACGCCGGCGTTGCGGATCAGGCCTTCGAGCCCGCGGGCGGTTTCGAAGATCGTCTTGCACTCGTCGTCGGTCTCGACCAGCGCGCGGACCTCGGCGGCCTCGCCGTAGCGCTCGTGCTTCGAGTCGACGATGCCCGAGAGCGGGATGTCCTTCGCCATGATCGGCGGCGGCAGCGCCTTCGAGATCTTGTCGGCGATCGCGTAGCCGGGCTGACCGAAGTGGACGCGGGCGGAGTCCTTGATCGCCGCCTTCGTCTTGATCGTGCCGAAGGTGATGACCTGGGCGACCTTGTCCACGCCGTACTTGTCGGTCGCGTACCGGATCATCTCGCCGCGCCGGCGGTCGTCGAAGTCGATGTCGATGTCGGGCATCGAGACGCGCTCGGGGTTGAGGAACCGCTCGAACAGCAGCTTCTGCGGGATCGGGTCCAGGTTGGTGATACCGAGCACGTACGCGACCAGTGAGCCGGCGGCCGAACCACGGCCGGGGCCGACCCGGATGCCGACCTTGCGGGCGTAGCTGATGAGGTCGGCGACGATCAGGAAGTAGGCCGGGAAGCCCTTCCCGATGATAACGTCGAGCTCCCGGTCGATGCGCTCCTGGTAGCCCTCGGGCGCGCCGCCCGGGAAGCGCCACTGCAAACCGCGCTGGACCTCTTCGCGCAGCCAGCCGCCCTGGTCGTAGCCCTCCGGCACCTCGAAGAACGGCAGCCGGTCCTTGTGCGCGTAGACGTCCTCGTAGGACTCGACGCGCTCGGCGATCATCAGCGTCGTGTCGGCCGCGCCGGGGACCTCCTTGTCCCAGTACTCGCGCATGTCGGCGGCGGACTTGAGGTAGTAGCCGTCGCCGTCGAACTTGAACCGGGTCGGGTCGTTGAGGGTCTTGCCCGCCTGGACGCACAGCAGCGCCGAGTGGGTGTCCGCCTGGTCCTTGGTGACGTAGTGCGAGTCGTTGGTCGCCAGTGGCTTGAGGTCGAGCAGGCGGCCGACCTCCAGGAGGCCTTCGCGGACCGACCGCTCGATCGGCAGGCCGTGGTCCATCAGCTCGAGGAAGAAGTTGTCGGCGCCGAAGATGTCCTTGTAGTCGGACGCGGCCTGGATCGCCGCCTCCTTCTGGCCCAGCCGCAGCCGGGTCTGCACCTCGCCCGACGGGCAGCCGGTGGTCGCGATGATCCCCGCGTGGTTCTCCGAGATCAGCTCGCGGTCCATCCGGGGCTTGCGGTAGTAGCCCTGCATGCTGGCCAGCGAGGACAGCTTGAAGAGGTTCCGCAGGCCGGTGGCGTTCTGCGCGAGCATCGTCATGTGGGTGTACGCACCGGCGCCCGAGACGTCGCCGCCCTCGCCCAGCTCGTCCGAGCCGCGCTGGTTCGCCTGTCCCCAGAAGACCGGCTTCTTGTGGAAGCGGCTCTCCGGCGCGACGTAGGCCTCGATGCCGATGATCGGCTTGAGCCCGTGCTTCTTCGCCTGCTGGTAGAACTCGTCGCCGCCGTACATGTTGCCGTGGTCGGTCATGCCGACCGCCGGCATGCCGAGGCGCGCCGCCTCCGCGAAGAGAGGAGCGATCTTCGCCGCACCGTCGAGCATCGAGTACTCGGTGTGGACGTGCAGGTGGACGAAGGAATCGTTCGACACCAGCGAAAACCTCCCCTAGATCAGGCGGACCGGCGCGCCCGGGTCTCTCACCTTATCCCGCACTCGCCGGGCTCGATTGTGCCCCTCGGCGAGACCGGACGAGAGCACCGACGCGCGGCTCCTTCGGCGGAAACGATCACGACACGCGGCGCTGCCGGGCGGTCACGCTGACGGCCGTCGCGGGAGTGCCGCGAATGACTCATTCGGGACCTCGCACGTCCCGAATGAGTCATTCGCGACCTTCGGAACCAGGGCGGCAGCGGGTGAGCTGGACCACAGCGAGACGTCGCCGCGTTGACACCGCCACCCGCGCCACCGACCATCCCTTCCATGAACCTGTCTGACAGCCAGACAGCCGGACAAAGTGGTCCTCGCCGGGTGAGCGCCATGGAAGCCGTGCTGGCCCACCTGCGCTCCTCGATCGAGCGCGGCGAGCACGCCGTCGGCGACAAGCTCCCCTCCGAAGCCGCGCTGAGCAAGGAGTTCGAGGTCAGCCGCTCGGTCGTCCGGGAGGCCCTGCGCGGGCTTCAGGCGCTCGGCATGACCGAGTCCAAGTCCGGCAAGGGCACCTTCGTCACCGCCACCGGGCCCGTCGAGAACCCGACCTTCGGGCCCTACTCCGCCCGCGACCTGATCGAGGTGCGTCGCCACGTCGAGATCCCGGTCGCCGGGTACGCCGCCGTGCGCCGGAGCCAGGACGACCTCGATCTGCTCGGCCACCTGGTCGAGCGGATGGACGCCGAGACCGACAACACGGCCTGGGTCGCGCTGGACTCGCTCTTCCACATCACCATCGCCCAGGCCTCGGGCAACCCCGTGTTCGGGAAGGTGATCGAGGAGATCCGGGACGCGCTCGCCCGCCAGTCCGCCTTCCTCAACCAGCTCGGCGACCGGCGCCGGCAGTCGAACGCCGAGCACCGGGAGATCGTCACGGCGATCGCCGGCGGCTCGGAAAGCGCCGCCGTCGCGGCCATGACCGCCCACCTCCAGTACGTCGAGGACACCCTCACCAGCATCGTGAACGGGGACGAATGACCGACCAGACCCTGGCCACCGAGTCCACTGCCGCCACCGCGGACGCGGGCGACGCCGGCTACCACAAGGCCCTCAAGCCCCGGCACGTGAACATGATCGCCATCGGCGGCGCGATCGGCACCGGCCTGTTCCTCGGCGCGGGCGGGCGGCTCGCCCAGGCCGGGCCGGCGCTGGCGATCGTCTACGCCGTCTGCGGGCTCTTCGCCTTCTTCGTGGTCCGCGCGCTCGGCGAGCTGATCCTGTACCGGCCATCCAGCGGCGCCTTCGTCTCCTACGCGCGTGAGTTCATGGGCGAGAAGGGCGCGTACGTCGCCGGCTGGATGCACTTCCTCAACTGGTCGACCACCGGCATCGCCGACATCACGGCGATCGCGCTGTACGCGCACTTCTGGTCGTTCTTCGCGCCGATCCCGCAGTGGGTGCTCGCGCTCCTCGCGCTCGCCGTCGTGCTGACGCTGAACATGGTGTCGGTGAAGCTGTTCGGCGAGATGGAGTTCTGGTTCGCCATCGTCAAGATCGCCGCGCTCGTGCTGTTCATGGTGATCGGGATCGTGCTGCTGGTCACGCAGACGCCGATCGACGGCGTCGCCGGCGGGCCGCAGCTGCTCGCCGACCACGGCGGGATCTTCCCGGCCGGGCTGCTGCCGATGGTGCTGATCGTGCAGGGCGTCGTGTTCGCCTACGCCTCGGTCGAGCTGGTCGGCGTCGCCGCCGGCGAGACGCAGAACCCCGAGAAGATCATGCCGAAGGCGATCAACTCCATCATGTGGCGCATCGCGGTGTTCTACGTCGGCTCGGTCGTGCTGCTGGCGATGCTCCTGCCGTGGAGCTCCTACACCAAGGAGGAGAGCCCGTTCGTCACCGTGCTTTCGCACCTGGGCGTGCCCGCCGCGGGCAGCGTGATGAACCTGGTCGTGCTCACCGCGGCGCTGTCGAGCCTGAACTCGGGCCTGTACTCCACCGGCCGCATCCTGCGCTCGATGGCGATGGCCGGGTCGGCCCCGAAGTTCACCGGCGTGATGAACCGCAGTCACGTGCCCTACGGCGGGATCCTGCTCACCGCGGCCGTCTGCGTGCTCGGCGTCGGGCTCAACTACCTGGTGCCGAAGGAGGCGTTCGACATCGTGCTGAACTTCGCCGCGATCGCCATCCTCGCCACCTGGGCCATCATCGTGCTCTGCCACCTCCTGTTCGTCCGCAAGGCGAAGCGCGAAGGCTTCGAACGGCCGGCGTTCCGGCTGCCGTTCTCGCCGTACACCGAGATCGCGACGCTGGTGTTCCTCGCCGCGGTCGCCGTGCTGATGGGCTTCGACGAGACCGGCCGGATCACCCTGCTCGCGTTGCCTGCCATCGTCGTCGCCCTGGTCGTCGGCTGGTTCGGCGTGCGCAAGCGGATCGACATGCGGGCGTTCGACGAGGCGAGCCTGTGAGCCACGAACCACTGGTCGAGCTGATCCGCGGCGGCCTGGTCGAGGGCGTCCACCACGGCTCGGTCGTCGTCCTCGCCCCGGACGGCGCCACGCTCTTCAGCGCGGGCGACCCCGACGCCGTGATGTACCCGCGCTCGACGGCGAAACCGTTGCAGGCCACGGCGATGGCCCGGCTCGGGCTGCGCCTGTCCCCCGCCGGGTTCGCCGTCGCCGCGGCCAGCCACTCCGGCGAACCGAGGCACCTCGACGCCGCTCTCGAGGTGCTCGACGGGCGCTCACCCGACCTGCTGGGCAACCCGGCGGACTTCCCGTTCGACCCGGTCGAGCGCGACCACTGGATCGCGACCGGCCGGGCCCCGAGCCGCCTGGCGCACAACTGCTCCGGCAAGCACGCGGCGATGCTCGCGACGTGCGAGCTGAACGGCTGGGCCGTCGACGGCTACCTCGACCCGGCCCACCCGCTGCAGCGCGCGATCGCCGCCACCGTCGAGGACCTGACCGGCCGGGAGATCGACCGTGTGGCCGTCGACGGATGCGGCGCGCCGCTCTTCGCGACGACGTTGCGCGGGCTCGCCACGGCCACGGCGAAGATCGCCGCGGCCGCGCCCGGCACGCCGGACCACCTGGTCGCCGACGGGATCCGGCGGCACCCGGAACTGGTCGGCGGCAGCCGCCGGGACGTCACCGCCGTCATGCGCGCGGTTCCCGGGCTGATCGCGAAGGACGGCTTCGAGGCCGTTCAGGTCGCCGCGCTCCCGGACGGCACGGCGATCGCCATCAAGATCGCCGACGGCGGCGACCGGGCCCGTCTACCCGTGCTGGCCGCGACGCTGAAGCTGTGCGGCGTGGACGCGCTCGAAGCACCGGAAAACCTGCGAGTCACCGGAAAACTGGCCGAAGCACTCACCATGGGGAGCCCCCGATGACCACCCGCCGCGAGCACGACCTGCTGGGGGACATGGACGTCCCCGCCGACGCGTACTGGGGGGTGCACACCGCGCGGGCCCGGGCGAACTTCCCGATCACCGGCACCGCGATCTCGGCCTACCCGCACCTGGTCTCGGCGCTGGCCGCGGTGAAGGAGGCCGCGGCCGCCGCCAACGCCGAACTGGGGCTCCTCGAACCGGCGATCGCGGACGCGATCCGCGCCGCCTGCCGGGAAATCCGCGAAGGCGCGCTGCACGGCGAGTTCGTCGTCGACGTCATCCAGGGCGGCGCCGGGACCTCGACCAACATGAACGCCAACGAGGTGATCGCCAACCGGGCCCTCGAACTGCTCGGCCACGCCAAGGGCGACTACCACGTCGTCCACCCCAACGAGCACGTCAACCTCGGGCAGTCGACGAACGACGCGTACCCGACCGCGGTGAACGTGGCGACGATCATCGCCGTGCACGAGCTGTCCGAGGCGATGGTCGTGCTGGAGCGGGCGTTCGCGGCCAAGGCTGTCGAGTTCCACGACGTGCTGAAGATGGGCCGTACGCAGCTGCAGGACGCGGTGCCGATGACGCTCGGCCAGGAGTTCGGCACCTACGCGGTGATGCTCGGCGAGGACCGGCTGCGGCTGACCGAGGCGGTGGCGCTGCTGCACGAGATCAACCTCGGCGCGACCGCGATCGGCACCGGGCTCAACGCCGCGCCGGGGTACGCCGAAGCCGCCTGCCGGCACCTGCGCGAGATCACCGGGCTGCCGGTCGTCACCGCGGCGGATCTTGTGGAGGCGACCCAGGACTGCGGCGCGTTCGTGCACCTGTCCGGCGTGCTCAAGCGGATCGCGGTCAAGCTTTCGAAGAGCTGCAACGACCTGCGGCTGCTGTCCTCGGGTCCGCGCGCCGGGCTGAACGAGATCAACCTGCCGCCGGTCCAGGCCGGGTCGTCGATCATGCCCGGCAAGATCAACCCGGTGATCCCCGAGGTGGTCAACCAGGTCGCGTTCGAGGTGATCGGCAACGACGTCACCGTGACGATGGCCGCGGAAGCCGGGCAGCTGCAGCTCAACGCGTTCGAGCCGGTCATCCTCCACGCGCTTTCGGAGAGCATCACGCACCTGGGCGCGGCCTGCCGGGTGCTGGCCGAGCGGTGCGTCAGCGGGATCACCGCGAACGTCGACGTCATGCGCGGCTACGTGGAGAATTCGATCGGGCTGGTGACCGCGCTGAACCCGAGCATCGGCTACGCGGCCGCGACGGAGATCGCGAAGGAAGCGCTGGCCACCGGCCGGGGCGTCGCCGAGCTCGTCGTCGAGAAAGGCCTGCTCCCGGCCGAGGAGCTGGCGCGGCTGCTCCGTCCGGAGACCCTCGCCCGGCTGACCTGAGGTACCGTCGAATCCGGAAGGTTCTTCTCCACTTCGGAAGGCGGGCGCCCGTGCTGGACCGACTTGTCGACAGGGTGCTGGGACTTCCCCGCGCCGAGGGCCCCAAACCGGTCGTGACGCGCGACCTCGCCGTGCCGATGTCCGACGGCGTCGCGCTGCTGGCCGACCGGTACGCCCCGGCCGGGACGACGTCGGCGCCGGTGGTGCTGATCCGGACGCCGTACGGGCGGACCGGCCTGCTCTCGAAGCTGTTCGGCGACACGTTCGCCCGGCACGGGCTGCAGACGGTCATCCAGAGCACCCGTGGCTCGTTCGGCTCCGGCGGCGAGTTCCGGCCCTTCCACCTCGAACGCGAAGACGGCCTCGCCACCGCCGAGTGGCTGCGCGCCCAGCCGTGGTGCGACGGGACCCTCGGCATGGCGGGCGCCAGCTACCTCGGGCACACGCAGTGGGCGGTCGGGCCGTACCTCGACCCGGCCTTGGCGGCGATGTGCCTCGGCGTGACGGCGTCGGAGTTCGTCTCGACGTTCTATCCGGGCGGCGTGCTCGCGGCGGACAACGTGGTGTCGTGGTCGGCGATGATCGGACGGCAGGAAGAGCGGTTCGCGGCGCTGCCGAACCCGCGGCAGAAGCGGAAGACGCGCCGCGCGATGGCGCACCTGCCGCTCAGCGGCGCCGACGTCGCCGCGATCGGCAAACCGGTGAAGTTCCTCCAGGACATCACCGAGCACTTCGTGCCGGACGACGACTACTGGGCCATGTCCGACCACAGCGACGAAGTCGCGCGGCTCGACGCCCCGGTGTCGATGGTCACCGGCTGGTACGACCTGTTCGTCGGCGCGCAGCTGCGCGACTTCCGGATCCTCGCCGAGGCGGGCCGGGCGCCGCGGATCACGATCGGGCCGTGGGCGCACGGCGAACCCGCGAGCATGAAGCCGATGATCCAGGACCAGCTGGGGTTCCTGCGCGCCCACCTGCTCGGCGACCGCACCTTCCTGCACCGCGCGCCGGTCCGGCTCTTCCTCCAAGGCGCCGGCGCCTGGCTGGACTTCGAGTCATGGCCGCCGCCTTCGACGGCGACCGCGTCGCACCTGCGGCCGATCGGCGGGCTCGGCGAAGCGTTCGGCGACGAAGCGCGGCCGACGACGTTCACCTACGACCCGGCCGACCCGACCCCGGCGGTCGGCGGGCCGCTGCTGACGGGCGCGTGGAAGCAGCGCGACAACCAGGAGGTCGAGGCGCGGCCGGACGTGCTGGTGTTCACCGGCGAGCCGCTGCCGTCGGATCTGGACGTCATCGGCGAGGTGGCGGCGACCGTGCACGTGCGCACCGAACTGGGGCACGCCGACGTCTACGTCCGGCTCTGCGACGTCGGCCCGGACGGCGTGTCCCGCAACGTCACCGACGGGATCCTGCGGCTGCGGCCGGGATTCCCGGCGGCGGACGGCGACGGCGTCGTGACGGCGGAGGTCACGCTCGATCCGACGGCGTACCGCTTCCGCCGCGGCCACCGGCTGCGGGTCCAGGTGGCCGGCGGGGCGTTCCCCCGCTTCGCGCGCAACCACGGCACCGGGGAGCCGGTCACATCGGCGGTCGACGGGAAGCCGAACCGGTTCGAGGTCTTCCACGACGCGGCCCGGCCGTCCCGGATCACGCTGCCGGTGTTCAACCGCTGAGCCCCGGGACCGTGCGGTGGTGGGTGGTCACCCGGCCGTCGTCGTGCAGGACGTGCAGCAGCAGCGACGGCGGCCGGTCGAACTCCAGCGGGCCGCCCTCGTCCCAGCCCCGGTCCGAACCCGGCTCCACCGGCAGCAGCGCGCCCGAGACGACGCCGGGCGCGATGCGCAACGGCACTCCCGCGAACATCGTCGAGGCGCCGGTGTGCACGTGCCCGGCCAGCAGCGCCACCACGCGCGAATGGCGGCCCAGCACCGCCGCCAGCCGCTCCTCCCCCGACTGGCGGATCGCGTCGACCAGCGGGACACCGACCTCGACCGGCGGATGGTGGAAGGCGACGAACGCCGGGCCGTCGCCGCCGGAAAGGACGCCGTCGAGCCAGTCCAGGGTCTCGTCGGCGAGGAAACCCGCGCCACGGCCGGGAATCGTCGAGTCGCACAGCGCGAACAGCACGCCGCCGACCTCCCGCGCATGGTCGATCGGACCGTCGGCCGCGGGGAGGCCGAGCAGCCCGGCCCGGAACTCCGCACGGACGTCGTGGTTGCCCGGGCAGAGCAGCACCGGCGCCGGGTGCTTCAGCAGCTCGGCGGCGCGCGCGTACTCCGCGGCCGTGCCGTGGTCGGCGATGTCGCCGGTGACGACGACCGCGTCGACCGGCTTCGCGAGCCCGCGGAGGTAGCCCATCACGGCGGCGGCGCGGTCTTCCGCGCGCGGGCCGTCGTCGAGGTGCAGGTCGCTCAGGTGCGCGATGATCATCTTTCGTCCTTCCCCAGGTACGCCAGCGCCTTCACCCAGTTGCGGACGAGCACCGCGGACGCCGTCCGCACGTCGCCGTCCCGCAGGGCCGCGGCGATCCGGCGGTGCTCGCCGATGCTCTCCTCGGCGCGGTCCGCGCGGGCGAAGTAGCCCGACTCGTACCGCTTGAGCAGCGGCTTGGTCTGCTCGATCAGCCGCAGCAGGTGCGGGTTCGGGCAGCGGGACAGCAGCAGCGCGTGCCACCGGTCGTCCACTTCGGACGGATCGGCGCCGTCCGGCGCCGCCGCCATCTCGTCGGCGACGGCGTCGAGCGCGTCCGGCAGCCCGGCCAGCTCCAGCGGTGACGTCCAGCGCAGCGCGAGGGCCTCGAGTTCGGCCACCAGCGGGTAGAGCCGGCGGGCTTCGTCCGGGTCGAACGGCGGCACCAGGAACCCGCGGCCCGGCGCGGAGACGAGCAGGCCGCGGCCGGTGAGCCCGATCAGCGCCTCCCGCAGCGGCGTCCGGCTGACGCCCAGCTCGCGGGCCAGGTGCACCTCGTTGACGCGGGTGCCGGCGGCGAGCCGCCCGTCGAGCACGCGGGCCGTGATCTCCTCGATGAGGTCGCTGCGCAGCGGGGTCCGGGCCATGCCGCAGTATTGCATACAGTACCGAGCTACTGTATTCAGTTCGTATGACCTTCGATGTCGAACGCGCGCGCCGTGACACCCCCGGCTGCGCCGAGGTGGTCCACTTCAACAACGCGGGCTCCTCGCTGCCTCCGGCCGTCGTGACCGACACCGTCGTCGAGTACCTGCGCCACGAGGCGCTGATCGGCGGGTACGAAGCAGCCGCGGAGGCCTCGGACCGCCTGGCCGCGGTGTACGCGTCCGCGGCGCGGCTGGTCGGCGCCGGGCCCGACGACATCGCGCTCACCGACAACGCGACGCGGGCCTGGCAAGCCGTGTTCTACGCGCTGCCGTTCGGCGCCGGGGACCGGATCCTCACCTCCCAGGCGGAGTACGCCAGCAACGCCATCGCGTTCCTGCAGGTCGCCAAGCGCACCGGCGCGGTCGTCGAGGTGATCGGCGACGACGAGTCGGGCCAGCTGGACGTCGAGGAGCTGCGACGGCGCGTCGACGGCGACGTCAAGCTGATCGCCGTCAGCCACGTGCCCACCCAGGGCGGGCTGGTCAACCCGGCCGAGGAGATCGGCGCGGTCGCCGAAGCGGCCGGGATCCCGTTCCTGCTCGACGCCTGCCAGTCGGCGGGCCAGATCGACCTCGACGTCACGCGCCTGAAGTGCGACGCGCTGTCGGTGACCGGCCGCAAGTACCTGCGCGGCCCGCGCGGCACCGGCTTCCTCTACGCGCACCCGCGGCTGCGCGAACGGCTGGAACCGGCGATGCTCGACCTGCACTCGGCGAGCTGGGAGTCGCCGGCCGAGTACGTCGTCGACCCGACCGCGAAGCGCTTCGAGGTGTGGGAGCGCGACTTCGCCGCCGTGTGCGGCCTCGGCGCGGCCATCGACTACGCGCTCGAATGGGGGCTGCCGGCCATCGAAGCGCGCGTCGCTTCACTGGCCGCGACGCTGCGCGACCGGCTCACCGAGGCCGGCGCACGCGTGCACGACGCCGGCGCCCGGAAGTGCGGCCTCGTCACCTTCAGCTTCGACGGCACCCCTGCCGCGGAGATCAAGGCGCGGCTGGCGGAGGCGAACATCAACACGTCGCTGTCGCACCGCACGTCGGCCCAGTACGACTTCACCGCGCGCGACCTGCCGGACATGGTCCGGGCTTCGGTGCACTACTACAACACCGAGGACGAGATCGACCTGCTGGTGCGGAAGCTCTAGCTCCAGCGCGAGTTCAGTCCTTGAGCAGCTGCCGCGCGATCACGAGCTTCTGGATCTCGCTCGTCCCTTCGTAAATCCGGAACAGCCGCGCGTCGCGGTAGATGCGCTCGACCGTGACCCCGCGGACGTAGCCCATGCCGCCGTGCACCTGCACCGCGCGGTCGGCGACCCGGCCGAGCATCTCGGTGCAGAACAGCTTCGCCGACGAGGGCCCGAGTTTGCGGTCCTCGCCCGAGTCGTACTTCGCGGCGGCTTCGTGGACCATCGCGCGGCCGGCCGCGAGCTCGGCGTGCGACTCGGCGAGCAGCGCCTGCACCAGCTGGTACTCGCCGATCACGCGGCCGCCCTGGCGCGCCGTCCGCGCGTACTCGACGGCCTCGGCCAGCGCCCGCTCGGCCAAGCCGACGCACAGCGCCGCGATGTGCAGCCGGCCGCGGGCGAGGGACGCCATCGCGATGCCGAACCCCTGGCCCTCGTCGCCGACCAGCGCGTCGGCGGACAGCTCGACGTCGTCGAAGACCACTTCCGACGTCCACGCGCCGGCCTGGCCCATTTTGGCGTCGTGCGGGCCGACGGTCACGCCGGGCGCGCCCGCGGGCACGAGGAACGCCGAAATGCCGCGGCTGCCGGTGCTTTCCGGGTCGGTGCGGGCGAACGCGACGAAGACCTCGGCGAGCGGCGCGTTGGTGATGAACCGCTTGGTGCCGGACAGCCGGTAGCGGTCGCCGTCGCGGATCGCGCGGCTGGTCAGCCCACCCGGGTCGGAGCCGGCCTCGGCTTCGGTGAGCGCGAACGACGCGATCGCCTGTCCCGCGGCCAGCCGCGGCAGCCAGCGGGTGCGCTGGTCCGGCGTCCCGTAGCGCACGATCGCCTGGCCCGCGATGCCGTTGTTGGTGCCGAACAGGGACCGGAACGCGGGCGTCGTCCAGCCGAGTTCGATCGCCAGCCGGACGTCTTCGGCCATGCCGAGGCCGAGCCCGCCGTACTCCTCCGGCAGCGCCCAGCCGAACAGGCCCAGCCCGGCCGCTTTTTCCCGGATCTCCGCGGGGATCTCGTCGCGTTCGTCGATCTCGGCCTCGCGCGGCACGACCTCCTTGCGCACGAACTCCCGCACCGCGCCGAGAACCTGCCCGAAAACGTCCGCGTCCATGCGGGAACGCTACCCGGATCGCTGCCCCCACGGACGGGTCCGGACGCGGTAGCTTGGGCCGATGCGCAAGCCGCTCACTGTCGTCATAGCCACCCTCGCCGCGGTCCTGGTGCTGCCCTCGACCGCTTCCGCGACGCCCGGCAGCGGCGTCACCGGCACGATCCTGGCCCAGAAGACCATCGGGCACACCGACTACACGCTGCGGGAGGTCACCATCCAGCCCGGCGGCTACACCGGCTGGCACTTCCACGACGGCAGGCTCTACGCGTACGTCAAGGCGGGGACGCTCACGCACAACCTGGCCGACTGCAGCGTCGACGGCGTCTTCGGCGCCGGCCGCGCGTTCACGGAAGCACCCGATCAGGTGCACATCGGCCGCAACCTCGGCTCGACGCCGCTGGTGCTGGAAGTCCTGTACGTGCTCCCGGCGGGCAGCCCGCTGTCGGAGGACGCGCCGGACCCGGGCTGCGGCTTCTAGCCCGAGAACCAGCCCGCCGCGTCGAGCCGGTAGGCCGCCGGGTCGACGACGGTGCGAAGGGCAGTCTCGAGGGCGGTCAACCGCTCGGCACCGACCGCACGCGCCCACTCCGCGCGCAGGACGTCGAAGATCTCCGCCGACTTCGTGAGCGCGTCGACGCCGTGCGCGGTGAGCCGCACGATCTTGCGGCGCGCGTCGGCCGGGTCGTCGGCGCGCTCGGCGTACCCGAGCGCCTCCAGCCGTTCGACGGTCTTGCCCGCCGCCTGCTTGGAAACGCCGAGGCGGCGGCCGATCTCCGACGCCGTCGCGCCCTGGACCCCGATGGCCTGCATGGCGAAGCCGTACGACGGCCGGGCGTCGGGGTGGCCTTGGCGCGCGAGTTCGGCGTGCAGGCGGTCGATGAGCGTGCGAAAGCCGCCGAAGAGCAGGAAGGGCAGCTCGTAGCCGGGCGTGTCGGTCATGACCCCTTGCCAAATTCGACAACCACGTTTACGGTTTCGACAACCACGTTGTCGATCCTACCTCTGGAGACGCCTTGTTCGCCGATCACACCCCGGAGTCTGCACCCCCGGCCGCGCGCCCCGCGATGACGGCCACCGCGAAGAAGTTCGGCCGCGTGCCGTCCGCCGTCGCCCGGCTGGCGACCTCACCGGAACTGCTGAACGGTTTCCTGAAGCTCAGCGCGATCTTCGAGTCCACGACGCTGACGGCGCTGGAACGCGAAGTGCTGATCATGACGGTGGCCGCGCGCAACGAGTGCCACCTCTGCGTGGCGATGCACACGGCCACGCTGACCCGCCTGTCCGCCTCTCCGGAACTGGTGGCGGCACTGCGGGCGGAATCCCCGCTGCCGGAGCCGCGGCTGGAGGCGCTGCGCGTCTTCGTCCACGCGGTCATGGACACGAGAGGCGAGGTCCCAGCCGAAGCGCTGGAGGCGTTCACCGGCGCCGGCTACACGGAACGGAACGCCTTGGAGGTGGTGCTGGGGATCGGGACGTACACGCTGTCCACGTTCGCGAACCGGCTCACCCGGGCCCCGCTCGACGAGGCCTTCGCCGCACACGCCTGGCATGCGGCGTAAGGCCGTGGGGCCGCCCTGTCCCGGCGGCCCCACGGCCGGGAACTCAGCCCTTCACCAAGGTGACGACGGTGGTGTCGTCGACCGAGACGTTGGTGTTGTAGTTCGGGTCGAGCGCGGTCGCCTGGGTGACGACCTCGGCCTTCCCCTTCTGGAACGGCGTGGTGCCCGCCGGCACGACGGTCGCCGTCCACGGCGCCGGCGTGCCCGGCGTGCAGGCGACCTGCGCCGAGTAGGTGCCGCGGATGATGACGTTGCGCTTGACCTGCGTCGCGGAGCCGCTCAAGGTGACCTTGGCCGGGGCGGTGCAGTCGACGGTGCCGTGCAGGTACGCGTTGCCGTTGAGCGCGCTCGCGGTGCCGTCCGTGGCCACCTTGAGCCCGATCGCGAGCTCCGCCGGCGCCGGCGGGTTGGCGATGTGCACTTCGCCGCGTGCGGCCGCCTTGTCGCCTTCGCAGTGCTGCTCGAAGGTGGCGTCGAGCGTCTGGACGTAGCCGTGCGGCCCGAAGACGACGTTCTGGACGGTGAACGTCCCCGTCAGGGTGTTGCACCCGCGACCGTTGCCGCTCAGGTCCAGCCCCGGCGCGTTGGCCCCCTGGAAGGGGTACCGGGTCGCCCCGTCGTAGGTGCCGGCGGCCAGGCTCGTGCCGCTGGGCGCGGCGAGGTCGAGCGTCCACCAGTCGCTGTTGAAGCCGCTGATGCTCACGGCGACGTGGTTGCGGTCCCCCGCCGCGTTGACCGTGAGCCGGTCCTTCGCCTCGGTGGAGTAGGCGTAGGAACCGCCCCCACTGATGTAGTCGCCCTCGTCACCGCTGAACGACAGCGACCCCGTGGCGACCAGCTGCGCCTGCGCCGGCCCGGCCCCCACGAGCACGGCCAGCACCGGTACCGCGACGACGACGGCGGCGGCTCGCTTCAAAAACCCTGAACCCTTCACAGGTTTCCCCTCAGGTGAGTTGGTCACTTGCCGCACTGCCTGTCGGACGTCAACCATCACCCGTTACGCATGGGTGGCGTTTTTTGCTTTTCGCGCGAAAGAGCGGGGTTTCGCGTGCGCATCTTGACAAAGGTTCCCGATCAGCGAGGCACCACGATCCGGCCGTTCGCGTCGCCTTCGACGCTCGGGTGACGGGGCAGGGCTGACCGGAAAGTTCCCGAAAAGATGCTCCGCACCATGTCCGGTCGTCCGGAACGGCTCCGACCTCCTGGCAAAGGGATCACGGAGAAGGAGCCCGAACATGGAGAAGCCGGCCGGACGGCGGGAGTGGCTGGGGCTGATGGTGCTCGTGCTGCCCACCCTGCTCGTCGCGATGGACATGACCTCGCTGTTCCTCGCGCTGCCGCAACTGAGCGCCGACCTCGGGGCGAGCGGCACCGAGCAGCTGTGGATCACCGACAGCTACGGGTTCGTCGTCGCGGGGTTCGTGATCACCATGGGCACCCTCGGCGACCGGATCGGGCGACGGCGGCTGCTGCTCGCCGGCGGGGGCGCCTTCGCGGTGCTCTCCGTCGTCGCCGCGTTCTCGACCAGCCCGGCGATGCTCATCGTCGTCCGCGGCGCGCTCGGCGTCGCGGGGGCGACGCTGATGCCGTCGACGCTCGCGCTGATCACCACCATGTTCCGCGACGGGAAGCAGCGCGGGAAGGCCATCTCGATCTGGGCGACCTGCCAGTTCGCGGGCGGCGCGGCCGGCCCGGTGCTCGCCGGGTTCCTGCTCCAGCACTTCGCGTGGGGCTCGGTCTTCCTGGTCGCCGTGCCGGCCATGGGCGTGCTGCTCGTCGCGGGGCCCTTCCTGCTGCCCGAGTTCCGCGCCCCCGCGTCCGGGCGGCTCGACTTCGCCGGGGTCGCGCTCTCGCTGGCCGCCGTGCTGCTGATCGTGTTCGGGCTCAAGCAGCTGGCCGCCGGCGAGCTGGTGGTGCCGCTCGGGGCGATCGCGGCCGGGACCGTGCTCGGCGTCGTCTTCGCCCGCCGTCAGCTGACGACGCCGTCGCCGCTGCTGGACCTGCGGCTGTTCCGGAACCGCCCGTTCACCGCCGTGCTGGTCGCGCTGATGTTCGCCGGCGTCGCGATGGCCGGCGTCGGCCTGCTCGTCACGCAGTACCTGCGGAGTGTCCTCGGTCACTCGCCGCTCGCCTCGGCCGTGCTGTTCGCGCCGATGGGTCTCGGCGTCGCGGTGGGCACGATGACGGCGCCGTCGCTGACCCGCTGGATGACACCGGCCACGGCGATCGCGGGCGGCCTCGTGGTGTCCGCGGCGGGCAGCCTGCTCCTGGTCTTCACCGGCGGGCTCCCGCTGGTCATGGTGGCCATCGCGGTGCTGACCCTGGGCACGGGCCCGCTGTTCGCGCTCGGCATCGGCCTGGTGGTCGGATCGGTGCCGCCGGAGCGCGCCGGCTCGGCCGCCTCGATGGCGGACACGGGCAACTACCTCGGCGGCTCGCTGGGGCTGGCCCTGATCGGCCTGACCGCGGCGGCGGTCTACCGGCACGCCTTCCCGGCCGGCACGACCTTGGCGGTCGACGTCACCCGCGCGGAAGTGGCGGACCAGGCGAAGGAGGCGTTCACGAGCGCGCTGCACGTCACGGGCGTGATCGCGGCAGTGCTGTTCGCGGGACTGGCGGTGCTGGTGACGACGATGCGCCACCCCGCGCGGGGTGGGACGGTGGGCGCAGCAGGGTTCGAACCTGCGACCGCTCGGGTGTAAACCGAGTGCTCTTCCGCTGAGCTATGCGCCCGGCGGCGGCGGCCCCTCGCAAACGCGGGAGCCGCCGCCGGGAACCTCACACCAGGGCGGCGACAGCCTTCTTCCAGCCCTGCTGGTCGCGGGCCTCGCCGGGGGCGTTGACCTCGGCGAAGCGGACCACGCCGTCCTTGTCGATCAGGAAGGTGCCGCGCACGGCCAGCCCCGCCTGCTCGTTGAAGACGCCGTACGCCTTCGCCACCTCGCCGTGCGGCCAGAAGTCGGACAGCAGCGGGAACTGGTAGCCCTCCTTCTCGGCCCACGCCTTCAGCGAGAACGGCGTGTCGACCGAGACGCCCAGCACCTGGACGCCCTCGTTGTCGTAGTCCGCGAACTCGTCGCGGAGCTGGCACAGCTCGCCGGTGCAGATGCCGCTGAACGCGAACGGATAGAAGACCAGCAGAACCGGTTTGTCACCCCGGAACGACGACAGCTGGATCGGCTGCTTGTTGTAGTCGTTGAGCGTGAAGTCAGGGGCCTCAGAACCGACCTCGACGGGCATACCGCGTTTCCTCTCCCGAACGGACACGTGCCTGCGAGGACAACCCTATCGTGTCCGCCCGGCGAGGCGGTTCAGCGCTGCTTCGACTTCGACTTGGGGGATACCAGCCGGGTGCCGATCCAGTTCGCGCCGACACTCATGTTGGCGGTCTGGGCCAGGCCGACGACGGGCACCGCTTCGGCGATTTCGCTCGGCTCGACGTGCCCGGGCTGCCCCGTCTTCGGGGTGAGCACCCAGATCACGCCGTTCTCGTCCAGGGGCCCCCTGGCGTCGATGAGCGCGTCGCCGAGGTCGCCGTCATCTTCGCGCCACCACAGCAGCACCACGTCGATGACCTCGTCCGCTTCCTCGTCGAGGATGTCCCCGCCGATCTGCTCCTCGATCGCCGCGCGGAGGTCGTCGTCGACGTCCTCGTCCCAGCCGATCTCCTGGACCACCATCTCGGGCTTGATGCCGAGCCTCTCGGCGACGCTGCTCTGATCAGCGTCTCCCGCGGCGACCACTGCTTTCACTCCTCCAACTACGACGGAGCGTGGCGTCCCACACCCTCGTCGAGGGTACAGCTGCGCCACACTCGGCTACCCGGTTGCCGATAGCGAACACTGGTGCGGCTCCGCGCGCAACCGTCCACACCGGATCTTTGACAACTCGTGTCGCAGGATACGGCCCGCGGGTGACCCGCCGCGACGGCGTTTCGGGTCCCTCGCGGCACCGGTCTGCACCCCCGCCGGGGGGCGTCCCCTAGGGTGGGGAGGAATAAACGCGCGCGCGATACACCGCGCGCTGGGAGTGGCTCGACCGGGTCGGCTGATGTTACCGGCAAGTAGCGGTGCGGAAGCCGGGACGGAAGACGACGATGGAGAGTCGTACACCCCCGCGTACGAGCACCACCGGCGACAACTTTTCACAAGGAGACCCCTTGGCCCCGCAGAACGACGGCGCCTCCGGCAAGGAGACCCCGGCACGCGTCCGCGTCATCCGTGACGGATTGGCGGCGCACCTGCCCGACATCGACCCGGAGGAGACCGCCGAGTGGCTGGACTCCTTCGACGAGGCCCTCGCGAGGGGCGGGCAGCAGCGGGCCCGTTACCTGATGCTGCGCATCCTCGAGCGCGCCCGGGAACGGAACGTGGGCGTCCCGGCCCTGACCTCGACGGACTACGTCAACACCATCCCCACCGAGAACGAGCCCTGGTTCCCCGGCGACGAGGAGATCGAGCGCCGCTACCGCGCCTGGATCCGCTGGAACGCCGCGATCATGGTGCACCGGGCGCAGCGCCCGGGCGTCGGCGTCGGCGGGCACATCTCGACCTACGCCTCCTCGGCCGCGCTGTACGAAGTGGGCTTCAACCACTTCTTCCGCGGCAAGGACCACTCCGGCGGCGGCGACCAGATCTTCATCCAGGGCCACGCCTCCCCCGGCATCTACGCACGCGCGTTCCTCGAGGGCCGGCTGTCGGAGTCGCAGCTCGACGGCTTCCGCCAGGAGTACTCGCACGCCGGTGAGGGCGGCGGCCTGCCGTCGTACCCGCACCCGCGGCTGATGCCGGAGTTCTGGGAGAACCCGACGGTGTCGATGGGCCTCGGCCCGATGAACGCGATCTACCAGGCTCGGTTCAACCGCTACCTGCGCGACCGCGGCATCAAGGACACCAACGACCAGCACGTCTGGGCGTTCCTCGGCGACGGCGAGATGGACGAGGCGGAGTCCCGCGGCCTGATCCACATCGCGGCGGGCGAAGGCCTCGACAACCTGACCTTCGTGATCAACTGCAACCTGCAGCGGCTCGACGGCCCGGTGCGCGGCAACGGCAAGATCATCCAGGAGCTGGAGTCGTACTTCCGCGGCGCCGGCTGGAACGTCATCAAGGTCATCTGGGGCCGCGAGTGGGACTCGCTGCTGCACGCCGACCGCGACGGCGCGCTGGTCAACCTGATGAACGTGACGCCGGACGGCGACTACCAGACGTACAAGGCCAACGACGGCGCCTTCGTCCGCGAGCACTTCTTCGGCCGCGACCCGCGGACGAAGGACCTGGTCAAGGACCTGTCCGACGCCGACATCTGGAACCTCAAGCGCGGCGGCCACGACTACCGCAAGGTGTACGCGGCGTACAAGTCGGCGCTGGAGCACCACGGCCAGCCGACGGTGATCCTGGCGCACACCATCAAGGGCTACGGCCTCGGCCCGGCGTTCGAGGGCCGCAACGCCACGCACCAGATGAAGAAACTCACCCTCGACGACCTGAAGCTGTTCCGCGACTCGCAGCGGATCCCGATCAGCGACGAGGAACTCGAGCGCGACCCGAAGCTGCCGCCGTACTACCACCCGGGCGCGAACTCGCCGGAGATCGAGTACCTGATCGGCCGCCGCAAGGCGCTCGGCGGCTTCCTGCCCGAACGCCGTCCGAAGTCCGCGAAGGCGCTCGTCCTGCCCGGCGACAAGGTCTACGAGGGCGTCCGGAAGGGCTCCGGCAAGCAGGAGGTCGCCACGACGATGGCGTTCGTCCGGCTGGTCCGCGAGCTGGCGAAGGACTCCGAGATCGGCAAGCGCGTCGTCCCGATCATCCCGGACGAGGCCCGCACCTTCGGCCTCGACTCGATGTTCCCGACGGCCAAGATCTACAACCCGCACGGCCAGACGTACACGTCGGTCGACGCGAGCCTGATGCTGGCCTACAAGGAGTCCGAGAAGGGCCAGCTGCTGCACGAGGGCATCAACGAGGCGGGCTCGACCGCGTCGTTCACCGCCGTCGGCACGTCGTACGCGACGCACGGCGAGCCGATGATCCCGATCTACATCTTCTACTCGATGTTCGGGTTCCAGCGGACCGGTGACGGCCTGTACGCCGCGGCCGACCAGATGGCCCGCGGGTTCGTCATCGGCGCCACCGCCGGCCGCACCACGCTGACCGGTGAGGGCCTGCAGCACGCGGACGGGCACTCGCTGCTGCTGGCGGCGACCAACCCGGCCGCGGTGGCGTACGACCCGGCGTGGTCGTTCGAGATCGCGCACATCGTGAAGGACGGCCTCCGCCGGATGTACGGCGAGACCGGCCCGGACGGCAACGGCGAGAACGTCTTCTACTACATGACGATCTACAACGAGCCGTACCAGCAGCCCGCCGAGCCGGAGAACCTCGACGTCGACGGCCTGCTGAAGGGTCTGTACAAGTACGCCGACGCCCCGGCGGGCGACGGTCCCGAAGTACAGGTCCTGGTCTCGGGCGTCACGATGCCGGACGCGCTGAAGGCGCAGAAGATGCTGGCCGAGGAGTGGGGCGTGCGGGCCGCCGTGTGGTCGGCGACGTCGTGGACCGAGCTGCGGCGCGAGGCCGTCGCGATCGACCACGACAACCTGCTCTACCCGGGCAGCGAGCCGCGCGTGCCGTACGTCACGGAGGCGCTGCAGGGCACGAACGGGCCGGTCGTGGCGGTGTCGGACTGGATGCGCGCGGTGCCGGACCTGATCCGCCCGTACGTCCCGACCGACATGCTGACGCTGGGCACGGACGGGTTCGGCTTCTCCGACACCCGCCCGGCGGCCCGGCGGAAGTTCCTGGTCGACGCCGAGTCGATCACCGTCGGCGCGCTGTCGATCCTGGCCAAGCGCGGCGAGGTCGACCACGCGAAGGTCCTCGAAGCGGCCACGAAGTACCGGCTCGACGACATCTCGGCCGCCGGGCCGCAGACGTCGGATTCCGGGAACGCGTGACCTGGTGCTAGAAAGGGACCCGGCAGACATCCGATGTCTGCCGGGTCCCGCCTGCCGCGCAGTCCGTTCAGCGCCGTCCGTCCAGTGCAGTCCGTTCAGGGAGTTGATGAAGGTGACCAAGCGCCGACTGCCGAAGCCGGCCGAGCTGAAGCAGCTCCTGCGGCCGAAGCCGTTCGTGCTCAACCCGACGGACCGGCGGCTGGCGAACGCGCACACCATCGCCGACCTGCGGACGATCGCGCGCAAGCGGACTCCGCGGGCGGCGTTCGACTACACCGACGGCGCGGCCGAGCTCGAGGACAGCCTGCGCCGGGCGCGGCAGGCCTACCGCCGCATCGAGTTCCACCCGAACGTGCTGCGCGGGGTGTCCGACGTGGACACCACGCGCGAGATCCTCGGCAAGACGTCGGCACTGCCGTTCGCCTTCGCCCCCACCGGGTTCACCCGGATGATGAACCACGAGGGTGAAGCCGCCGTCGGCCGCGTGGCGCAGCGCAACGGCATCCCGATAGGCCTGTCCACGATGGCGACGACGTCGATCGAGGACCTCGCCGCGGCGGCGCCCGAGGCGCGCAAGTGGTTCCAGCTGTACGTCTGGCGCGACCACGGCGCCGGCGAAGATCTGATGAATCGCGCGTGGGCGGCCGGCTACGACACGCTCATGCTTACGGTGGACACCCCGGTCGGCGGCGCGCGCCTGCGCGACGTCCGCAACGGCCTGACCATCCCGCCGGCACTGACCCTCAAGACGTTCCTCGACGGCGCGACGCACCCGGCGTGGTGGTTCAACCTGCTCACCACCGAGCCGCTGACGTTCGCGTCGCTCAACCACTTCGACGGCACCGTCGCCGAGCTGCTGAACAAGCTGTTCGACCCGACGCTGAACTACGACGACCTCGACTGGGTCCGCCGCACCTGGCCCGGCAAGCTGGTGGTCAAGGGCGTGCAGAACGTGGCGGACGCGCGCGACGTCGTCAAGCACGGCGCCGACGCGGTCCTGCTGTCCAACCACGGCGGCCGCCAGCTCGACCGCGCGCCGACGCCCCTGGAGCTGCTCCCGGCGGTGCTGGACGAGCTCCAGGGCGGCGCGGAGGTCTGGATCGACACGGGCATCCTCTCCGGCGGCGACATCGTCGCGGCGATCGCCCGCGGCGCGGACGCGGTGCTGATCGGCCGAGCGTTCCTGTACGGCCTGATGGCCGGCGGCGAGCGCGGCGTCCAGCGCTGCGTCGACATCCTCCGCACGGAGATGGTCCGCACGATGCAGTTGCTGGGTGTCCGCACGCTCGCCGACCTGACCCCGTCCCACGCCACCCTCCGCTGAACCCGTCATCCGCGTGATCAGGGCCGGAACTCGCGTGATTGCGGCCGTAACTCGCGTGATTGGGGCCGTAACTCGCGAGTTCCGGCTCCAATCACGCGAGTTCCGGTTTCGATCACGCGAGTTCCGGTTTCGATCACGCGAGTTCCGTGTTACCGACTGACCCATTGGGCCGAGTGGACTCAAGTTCTTGACGGACCGGCTGGTTTGTGAGGAGGATCACGGGCACTCGCCGAAAGGCCGTTTTCGCATCGTGGAAAACGGAGGTCGCCCGTGTTCGTGCAGGATCTGACTCCCCTCGGTTCCCTCGGGCTGTCCGCGCTCGTCGCCGTGCTGCCGCTGGCCACCGTGCTCGTGCTGCTCGGCGCGGTCCGGATGCGGGCGCACCACGCCGCCCTGATCGGGCTGCTCGTCGCGCTCGTCGTCGGGATCGCCGCGTTCGGGATGCCGGTCGTCCAAGCCGTCTCCGGGGCGCTGCAGGGCGCCGCGTTCGGGCTGTGGCCGATCATGTGGATCGTCGTCAACGCGCTGTGGATCTACCGGCTCACCGTGCGGACCGGGCACTTCGACGTCCTGCGCCGCTCGTTCGGCCGGATCTCCGACGACCCGCGGATCCAGGCGCTGATCATCGCGTTCTGCTTCGGGGCCCTGATGGAGGCGCTGGCCGGCTTCGGCGCGCCGGTCGCGATCAGCGCCGTGATGCTGGTGGCCGTCGGCTTCCACCCGGTGAAGGCCGCGATCGTCGCGCTGGTCGCGAACACCGCGCCGGTCGCGTTCGGCGCGATGGGCACCCCGGTCGTCACCCTCGCCCAGGTCACCGGCCTGCCGCTGCAGCAGGTCTCCTCGATCGTCGGCCGCCAGACGCCGCTGCTCGCCCTGGTCGTGCCGCTGCTGCTGGTGATCATCGTCGACGGCAAGCGCGGCCTGAAGGACACCTGGCGGCCGGCGCTGGTCTGCGGCGTCGCGTTCGGGCTCGTGCAGTTCCTCGCGTCGAACTTCGTGTCACCGCAGCTGGCCGACATCGGCGCCGCGCTCGCCGGCGCGGCCGCGCTGGTGGCGCTGCCCCAGACCCGGCGGCCGGCGCCGGCGGCCGTCCGCGTCGGCACCGGCGGGACGGCGACCGGCGAAGCGCCGCCGGAGGACACGCGCGGCGACGTCGTCAAGGCCTACCTGCCGTACGCGCTGATCATCGTGATCTTCTCCATCGCGGTGCTGCCGCCGGTCAAGAAGCTGCTGGACAAGGCGACCTGGAAGTTCCGCTGGCCGGGGCTGGACGTCGCCGCGCCGAACGGGAAACCGGTGTCCGGCAACACGTTCTCGCTCCCGTTCCTCAACACCGGCGGCACGCTGGTGCTGCTGGCCGGCATCCTGACGGCGATGCTGCTGGCCGTCTCGGCGGGCGGGGCCGCGAGCGAGTGGCTGGCCACGGTGAAGGAGCTGCGGTTCGCGATCCTCACCGTCACCGGGGTGCTCGCGCTGGCCTACGTGATGAACCTGTCCGGCCAGACAGCCGCGATCGGCACGTTCATCGCGGCCGCCGGCGCCGGGCTGGCGTTCCTCTCGCCGGTGCTGGGCTGGTTCGGCGTCGCCGTCTCGGGCTCCGACACCTCGGCGAACGCGCTGTTCGGCGCGCTGCAGGTGACGGCGGCGAACAAGACCGGCCTGCCGGCGGACCTGCTCGCCGCGGCCAACAGCTCCGGCGGCGTCCTCGGCAAGATGGTCTCGCCGCAGAACCTCACCATCGCCTGCGTGGCGGCGAACCTGCCCGGCAAGGAGGGGAAGCTGCTGCGGAAGGTGCTGCCGTGGAGCCTCGGGCTGCTGCTCGTGATGTGCCTGATCGTGTGGGGTCAGAGCACGGCGGCGCTCAGCTGGATGCTGCCATGACCCCCGACCGCGCGGCGACCCGCTTCGCGGAGCGGTTCCAGCTCCACCAGCCGTGCACCACGAGCCCGGCGAACACGAGGTAGACCGCGGCGGAGAAGTACAGCCCGGACGAGATCTGCAGCGGCACGCCGATCGCGTCGACGACCAGCCAGACCAGCCAGAACTCGACGAGTCCGGCGCCCTGCGCGGCAAAGGCGACGAGGGTCCCGACGAAGATCGCGGCGTCCGGCCAGGGCGCCCAGGAGGCGTTCAGGGCGTCGAGGACCAGCGCCATCACGGTGGTGCCGGCGACGAAGGCACCGACCATGGCGAGCCGTTCGGCGAGCCGCCCCTGCCGCACGACGACGCCGAACACCGGGTCCTGGCGGCGTGTCCAGGCCCACCAGCCGTAGACGGAGATGGCGAGGATGGCGACCTGCCGGGCGGCGAGCCCGCCGAGGTGCGCCGAGGCGTAGACGGCGAACAGCAGCACGGTGGCCCCGACCTGCACGGGCCACGTCCACAGGGTGCGACGCTGCGCGAGGAACACCACGGCCAGCGCGAACACCTGCCCGGCGAACTCCGCGATCGAAATGTCCTGGCCGAGCACCCGGAATCCGTGATCCAGCAGGTAGTTCACGTGACGCCCCTTTCGTCCTACCGCTCCCAACATGCGCCCTGACGGACGCATTCCCCAGAGAGTGTGAGCGGCGGAACATCCCGAAGCGTGAGACCGGCCATGCGCCCCAATGTGGCGTTGGTGGCGTCCAACGCACCGAACGCCCAAGGCCGGGTAGTCAAGGATTCCTCTGCCGCGCAAGCGGTCAACGGAACGGCCGTGAATGGCCCATTGAGGGACTCTATGTCCCTCAA
>NZ_JBFBBN010000080.1:0-28397 GCF_040682715.1 Amycolatopsis sp. NPDC051128
CACCACCGACCGCGGCAACCACCGAAACTTCCGCACCCTCACCACAACCCACCCTCTCAACCAGGCGGTGTTGCAACGACCCCATGACTCCGAGCCACCATGAAGGACTCAAAGTCTCCATGGTGGCCTTCACGGATTTGGCGAGGGGCTACTTGTTCACGTCGCGGACCGCGCCCGTGTCGGCGGACGTCGCCATCCGGGCGTAGGCGCGCAGCGCCGCGGTGACCGGGCGCTGGCGGTCCTTCGGCTGCCACGGCCGCTCGGACGCCTCCATCTTCGCTCGCCGCTCGGCCAGCACCGGCTCGTCGACCAGCAGCTCCAAGCGCCGCTCGTGGATGTCCAGCAGGATCCGGTCGCCGTTCTCGACCAGGCCGATCAGGCCGCCCGCCGCCGCCTCCGGGGAGATGTGGCCGACCGAGATGCCGGACGAGCCGCCCGAGAAGCGGCCGTCGGTGATCAGCGCGCACTTCTTGCCGAGGCCCGAGCCCTTGAGGAACGCCGTCGGGTGCAGCATCTCCTGCATGCCCGGCCCGCCCGCGGGGCCTTCGTAGCGGATGACCAGCACCTCGCCCGGCTGGATCTCCTTCTTGAGGATCGCCGACACGGCTTCCTCCTGGCTCTCCAGCACCCGCGCCGGGCCCTCGAAGTGCCACAGCTCCTCGTCGATGCCCGCCGCCTTGATCACCGCGCCGTTCTCGGCGAGGTTGCCGCGCAGGATCGCCAGGCCGCCGTCCTTCGTGTAGGCGTGCTCGACATCGCGGATGCAGCCGCCCGCCGCGTCGGTGTCCAGCGACGACCAGCGGTTCTCCGTGGAGAACGCCTGTGTCGTGCGGACCCCGCCCGGCGCCGCGTGGAACAGCTCGACAGCGCGCGCGGAAGGCGAAGCGGCCCGGATGTCCCACTCCTCCAGCCAGGACGCGAGGTCGGGGGAGTGCACCGAACGGACGTCGGTGTTGAGCAGCCCGCCGCGGTACAGCTCGCCGAGGATCGCCGGGATGCCGCCGGCCCGGTGGACGTCTTCCATGTGGTAGTCGGAGTTCGGCGCCACCTTGGACAGGCAGGGCACGCGCCGGCCGATCGCGTCGATGTCGGCGATGGTGAAGTCGACCTCGCCCTCCTGGGCGGCGGCGAGGATGTGCAGCACCGTGTTCGTCGAGCCGCCCATCGCCATGTCGAGCGCCATCGCGTTCTCGAACGCCGCCTTGGACGCGATCGAGCGGGGCAGCACCGAGTCGTCGTCCTCGTCGTACCAGCGGCGGCACAGCTCGACGACGGTACGGCCGGCGTCCTCGAAGAGCGCGCGGCGCGCGGCGTGCGTCGCCAGCGTGGAGCCGTTGCCCGGCAGCGAAAGGCCGAGCGCCTCGGTGAGGCAGTTCATCGAGTTCGCGGTGAACATGCCGGAGCACGAACCGCACGTCGGGCAGGCCGAGCGCTCGACGATGTCGAGACCGTCTTCGTCGACTTCGCTGCTCGCCGACGCGGCGATCGCGGTGATCAGGTCGGTCGGGGCCTGCGCGACACCGCCGACGACGACGGCCTTGCCCGCCTCCATCGGCCCGCCTGAGACGAACACGACCGGGATGTTCAGCCGCATAGCGGCGTTGAGCATGCCCGGGGTGATCTTGTCGCAGTTGGAGATGCACACCAGCGCGTCGGCCTGGTGCGCGTTGACCATGTACTCCACCGAGTCGGCGATGATCTCGCGCGAGGGCAGCGAGTAGAGCATGCCGGAGTGGCCCATGGCGATGCCGTCGTCGACGGCGATGGTGTGGAACTCGCGCGCGACGCCGCCGGCTTCCTTGACCGCGCCGGCGACGATCTCGCCGAGGTCCTTCAGGTGCACGTGGCCGGGCACGAACTGGGTGTAGGAGTTGGCGATCGCCACGATCGGCTTGCCGAAGTCGCTGTCGGTCATGCCGGTGGCGCGCCAGAGCGAGCGCGCGCCCGCCGCGTTGCGGCCGTGGGTGGTGGTCCGGGAACGGAGAGGCGGCACGGGAACTCCCAGGTCAAAGGCGGGCCGGCGAAACTGGTAGGACCAATTTACTCGCTGGGCGAAGTCTCGGGCTTCCCGGGCTTGATGTCCTCGGCGTCCAGCAGCCCGCTCGGATCCGCGACGAGACCTTCGCTGACCAGCGACAGCACCGGCAGGTGCCGGGTCCGCACCGTGGGCAGCGGCACCTTCGTGTCGTCCTTGAGTACCGCCTGGACGCGGGACTTCTTGGTGATCGCGAGCCCCTTCAGCGCCGACCACGGCACGTCGCGGCTGCCGAACATCGTCCGGATCGCCAGCCCGTCGCGGGTGGCGACGGTGCGGGTGCGGATCACGAACACCGCCAGCGCGATGGGGAAGAGGTAGAGCCACTGCAGGTACGGGATCTCGCCGAGGGCGATCGGCGTCACGCAGATCGTCAGGAGGGCGATCGCCATGAAGGACGTGCGGGGGATGCGGAAGACGGCTTTCCGGCCCTCGTCCGGCTTGTCCTGCTGCGCTTTTTCGGCCACGCCGAAATGGTGCACCGCGGCGCGGACCGGCTCGAACCCGGGTCGGGCGGGCGCGGCGCGTGTCCAGCATGCGGACTCGCCATCCCGCAGAGTTGACACCCGGACGGCGTTCGGGCTAGCGTCGTGGCCGTGACATCGCTGACCGGCCTCGTACTTCCCAAGCGCGTCGACGCTTAGGGAAGACTTTCCGCTGCGTCGACGCGCGACCCTCGTGCGACCTTACGGTCGGCGAGGGTTTTTTGTTGCCCAAGGGAAGAGATGCCTGGCCCCACCGCACAAAAACCGGCCCGAACGAGTGACACCGAGACCTACGAGGCAGAACCGATGACCAGTGCCACGTCGCGGAGCGACGCGAAACCCGGGCCGACGCCCGGTACGCCCGGAGCACGTCCGAAGCCGGCGCCACCGGCGGGAACGCCGGTGCGCGTCACCGGCGCCCAGTCGCTCGTGCGCTCGCTCGAAGCGGTCGGCGCCGAGGTGGTCTTCGGGATTCCGGGCGGCACCATCCTGCCCGCCTACGACCCCCTGCTCGACTCGACGAAGGTCCGCCACATCCTGGTCCGCCACGAGCAGGGCGCGGGCCACGCCGCCACCGGCTACGCGCAGGCCACCGGCAAGGTCGGCGTCTGCATGGCCACTTCCGGCCCGGGCGCGACCAACCTGGTCACGCCGCTGGCCGACGCGAACATGGACTCCGTCCCGGTCGTGGCCATCACCGGCCAGCAGTCCCGGGCGCTGATCGGCACCGACGCGTTCCAGGAAGCCGACATCTGCGGCATCACCATGCCGATCACCAAGCACAACTTCCTCGTCACGGACCCGGCGGACATCCCGCGGACCATCGCCGAGGCGTTCCACCTGGCGAGCACGGGCCGGCCCGGCCCGGTCCTGGTGGACATCCCCAAGGACGTGCTGCAGGAGATGACCTCGTTCTCCTGGCCGACCGAGCTGCGGCTGCCGGGCTACCGCCCCACGCTGCGCCCGCACGGCAAGCAGGTCCGCGAAGCCGCGAAGCTCATCGCGAAGTCGCGTCGCCCGGTGCTGTACGTCGGTGGTGGCGTGATCAAGGCCGAGGCGCACGAGCAGCTGAAGCAGCTCGCCGAGCTGACCGGCATCCCGGTCGTCACGACGCTGATGGCGCGCGGCGCGTTCCCCGACTCGCACCCGCAGCACCTCGGCATGCCGGGCATGCACGGCACGGTCGCCGCCGTCGCCGCGATGCAGCGCGCCGACCTGCTGATCGCCCTCGGCGCCCGGTTCGACGACCGGGTCACCGGCCAGCTGTCGTCGTTCGCGCCGGACGCCGCGATCGTGCACGCCGACATCGACCCGGCCGAAATCTCCAAGAACCGCAAGGCCGACGTCCCGATCGTCGGCGACTGCAAGGAGATCATCGGTGAGCTGATCACCGCCGTGCAGTCGGAATTCGACCACGGCGGCAAGCCCGACCTCACCGACTGGTGGACCCAGGCCGACGGCTGGCGCAAGAACTACCCGGCCGGCTACGAGTGGCCCGACGACGGTTCGCTGTCGCCGCAGTACGTCATCGAGCGGATCGGCGAGCTCGTCGGCCCGGACGCGGTGTACGCCGCCGGTGTCGGCCAGCACCAGATGTGGGCCGCGCAGTTCGTCAAGTACGAGAACCCGCGCACCTGGATCAACTCCGGCGGCCTCGGCACCATGGGCTTCGCCGTGCCCGCCGCGATGGGCGCGAAGTTCGGCGTCCCGGACACCCAGGTGTGGGCGATCGACGGCGACGGCTGCTTCCAGATGACCAACCAGGAGCTGGCCACCTGCGCCATCGAAGGCGCGCCGATCAAGGTCGCCGTGATCAACAACGGCAACCTGGGCATGGTCCGGCAGTGGCAGAACCTGTTCTACTCGGAGCGGTACTCCAACACCGACCTCGGCACGCACAAGCACCGCATCCCGGACTTCGTGCTGCTGGCCGAGGCGCTGGGCTGCGCCGGGCTGCGGTGCGAAACCCGCGAAGACGTCGACGCCACCATCCGCCGCGCGATGGAAATCGACGACCGCCCCGTCGTGATCGACTTCGTCGTGGGGAAGGATGCCCAGGTGTGGCCGATGGTCGCGGCCGGCACCGGCAACGACGAGATCATGGCGGTCCGGGGCATCCGGCCGCTGTTCGACGACGACGAGGTTTCGGTCGAAACGGCCGAGGCCCTGGAAGCCCCCGCGGAAGGTGAGCGCTGAGATGAGCGTCCACACCCTGAGTGTCCTGGTCGAGAACAAGCCCGGTGTGCTCGCGCGCGTCTCGGGCCTGTTCTCCCGCCGCGGGTTCAACATCGAGTCCCTCGCCGTCGGGCCCACGGAGAACCCCGAGGTGTCCCGGATGACGATCGTGGTCGCCGTGGAAGAGCTACCGCTCGAACAGGTGACCAAACAGCTCAACAAGCTGGTCAACGTGATCAAGATCGTCGAGCTGGAGCAGTCGACCGCCGTGCAGCGCGAACTGCTGCTGGTCAAGGTCCGCGCCGACAACACCGTGCGCAGCCAGGTCCTCGAAACCGTCCAGCTCTTCCGTGCGAAGGTGGTGGACGTGTCCCCGGAGGCGCTCACCGTCGAGGCGACCGGGACGTCGGACAAGATCGGCGCCCTGCTGCGGATGCTGGAGCCGTATGGCATCCGCGAGCTGGTGCAGTCGGGCATGGTCGCGGTGGGCCGTGGCGCCCGTTCGATCACCGCGACCTCACCGCGTTGAAAACTTTGTAAGTCAGGAAAGGAAGCAGTAACCCCCATGGCAGTGGAAATCTTCTACGACGACGACGCCGACCTCTCGATCATCCAGGGGCGCAAGGTCGCTGTCATCGGCTACGGCAGCCAGGGCCACGCCCACTCGCTGAGCCTGCGCGACTCCGGCGTCGACGTCCGCATCGGCCTGCCCGAGGGGTCCAAGTCGCGGGCGAAGGCCGAGGAGCAGGGCCTGCGCGTGCTCACCCCGGCCGAGGCGTCGGCCGAAGCCGACCTGATCATGATCCTGGCGCCGGACACGAAGCAGCGTCACATCTACGAGCAGGACATCGCGCCGAACCTCAAGGACGGCGACGCGCTCTTCTTCGGGCACGGCTTCAACATCCGCTACGACCTGATCAAGCCGCCGTCGAACGTCGACGTCGCCATGGTCGCCCCGAAGGGCCCGGGCCACCTGGTCCGCCGCCAGTTCGTCGACGGCAAGGGCGTCCCCGCGCTCATCGCGGTCGAGCAGGACGCTTCCGGCAACGCGCAGGCGCTCGCCCTGTCCTACGCGGCGGCGATCGGCGGTGCCCGCGCCGGCGTCATCAAGACGACGTTCACCGAGGAGACCGAGACCGACCTCTTCGGCGAGCAGGCCGTGCTCTGCGGTGGCGCTTCCGCGCTGGTGCAGACCGGGTTCGAGGTGCTCACCGAGGCCGGCTACGCCCCGGAGATCGCCTACTTCGAGGTGCTGCACGAGCTGAAGCTGATCGTCGACCTCATGTACGAGGGCGGCATCGCGCGCCAGCGCTACTCGATCTCCGACACCGCCGAGTACGGCGACCTGACCCGCGGCCCGCGCGTCATCTCGCCGGCGGTCAAGGAAGAGATGAAGAAGATCCTCGGCGAGATCCAGGACGGCACGTTCGCCCGCGAATGGGTCGCCGAGGACGAGGCCGGCCGGCCGAACTTCACCAAGCTCGAGGAGCAGGGCAACCAGCACCCGATCGAGGCGACCGGCAAGAAGCTGCGCGACCTGATGTCGTGGGTGGACCGGCCGATCACCGAGACCGCCTGAGCATTTCCGGCAACACCGCTTTCCGGTAAGACAGCTTTTCCGGTAAGACGCTGAAGGGGACGCCCGCCGCGGGCGTCCCCTTCAGTGCGTTCGGTGTCCGGCTCGCTACGCTGGTGGCATGAGTGAGCAGCCGGTCGACGACAAGGCGCACATCCGGCACCGCCTGGACTTCACCAAGGCCGAGTGGATCCGGGCCGAGCCGGAAGGCGTCACCCTCGACGACTGCGTCGAGTACGCCTTCATCGAGCACACCGACGGCGTCACCTACACCGCGATGCGGCAGTCGGCGAAGCCGGACGGCGTGACCCTCGTCTTCACGCCGTCGGAGTGGGACGCGTTCGTCAAAGGCGTCCGCGACGGCGAGTTCGACCTGCCCGAGGATCTCGAGGAAGCCTAGAGCTTCGCGGCCAGCTCGGGAATCCTGCCGAGGTCGCCGGCGATGCCGAGGTGGTCGCCGTAGTCGCGGGATTCGACGATCAGTCCGTCGCGGACGCGCATGGCGAAGATGTTGGCGATCCGCACCGGACGGCCGCCGTACTCGCCCTGGTAGGCGAACTCGCCGATCAGCACTTCCGGATCGGCGCCCTGGTAGGTGACCAGATCGGCGACCGCGAAACCGGGGTTCAACGCCTTTCCCGCCGCGAAGTGCTCGCGCAGTTCCTCGCGGGTGCGCAGCACTCCCGAACCCGGCAGGAACGGGTGCGTCACGTGGGTTTCCTCGGCGTACAGCTCGGTCAGTTCGTCCCAGCGTCCGCCCGCGACCCCGTGGACCAGCCGCTCGAAGACGGTCCCCGGCTTCTCCGGTTCCGGCGTGACCGGCGAAAGCTCGCGCGGCGGCGCCTGCTCGTACGCCTTGACGAGCTGGTCGACGCCGTCGCGGATCACGGCGAGCCGCAGGTAGTCGTGGTAGTCGCGGGAATGGACGATGAGGCCGTCGCGGATGCGCAGCACCTGGATGTTGGCCGTCGGGATCGTCCGCCCGGTCTCCACCGATTCGGCGTCGTAGTCGTATTCGGCGACGATCACCTCGGGGTCCGTGGTCTCGTGCACGACGACGTTCCTGCGCTTGAGCCGCAGGGTCCCGGCGAGGGCGCCGGTGAACCGTTCGTGGACCGTCGCGCGGCCGGTGAGGCGCGTGGGCCGCGGCACGGCCTGGGGGTGTTCGACGACGGCGTCTTCGGCGTAGAGCGCGGAAAGCTCGCCGAACCGTCCTTCGCTGATGCCGTCGGACAGCGCGGCGAACACGTCGCGGGGTGAGTTCATGGGTCCTCTCAGAAGACAAAACGGAGTCTGTAGTCCGCCTTCAACGATACGGACTACAGACTCCGGTTGTCTACCGGGTTCGCAGGAGGTCCCGCGCGGCCGGCTGCCCGCACACCTCCGCCCACGTTTCCGGGGTGCTGCCCCAGATCGCGTCCCGCGCGTCGACGTCGGCGCCGCCCTCGACGAGGGCTCGGATGACGTCGAGGTGCCCGGACTGCGCGGCCAGGTGCAGGGCCGTGACGCTTTCGCCGTGGTTCGGGCCGCCGAACGTGCCCGGGTGGTTCACGTCGGCGCCGAGGTTCAGCAGCGCCCGGACGGCGTCGACCTTGCCCTCCGCCGCCGCCCACGCGAGCGCGGTGCCGCGGTAGACGTCGGCGTCCGGGTCGGCGCCGCGGGCGACGAGCTCTTCAGCGCGTCGACGCGGTCGTTGCGCGCCGCCCAGGACAGGGCTTCGTTCCTGACTTCGGCGGGGTCGTCCGTCGGCTGCCGACGCGGGAAGCCGCTGTGCGGGCGGTAGAACTTGCGGTGACGCCCGGCGGCGGGGGAGAGCGTGCCGTCGGGCTTCAGGAGCTCGTCAAGGAGGTTCGCGTCGCCGAGCCCGGCCGCGACGCGCAGGTTGCCCGGCGCCCGGCTGTGCGCGGCCAGCGTCTCCGCGGCTTCGCGGTGGCCCCAGAACAGGGCGACGACCAGGGGAGTCCCGCCGTCGCCGCGGGCTGAGACGTCGACGGGCGCGCCGTGCCGGAGGAGCAGGTCGAGCAGGAGCGGCAGGTTGCGGTAGGCCGCTTGGTGCAGCGGCGTCCAGCCGTGGACGTTGCCGCGCGCCGGGTCGGCGCCGTGGTCGAGGAGGATCCGGCTGAGCCGCTCGTCGCACGTCGCGCCGGCCATGCCGAGCAGGTCGTTGCCGTTGGTGCCGCGGGCGGTGACCAGGCCGGGGAAGTCGGTCAGGAGCGTTTCGAGCTGCTCGGGATCCCTTGCCTCGACCGCCCGGTACGCGCGGGCGAACGGCTCGCCACTGTCCACAAGAGACTTGACGTGATTACGGAGTGCTTTCCAGGAACCGAAACCGTGCTCCCGTGCGACGACCGCGCGGGCGCCGTCGCGGGTGAGTGGCTGTCCCCAGCGGTCGAACGGCTCCCGCGCGCCGGGCGTCTCGTCCTCGGCCGAGGCGAGCAGGCCGAGCGCGCGCTCGGCGTAGTACCCGACGTCCTGGTGGTACGGGTGCTGCAGGCTTTCGCCGTGCTCGGTGACGCGCCGGACGTACGCCTGGAGTTTCGGCCAGCTCGGGAAGCCGTGCTCCCGGGCGATCCGGAACTGCGCTTCGGACAGCTTCACGGCTTCGGCGCGCGCAAGGTCTTTCGCGCGCTTGCGCAGCTGGTCCAGGCTGGGTTTCGCGGGCAGCGTGCCCATGGTGCCTCCTTCCCTCGTCGCCCGTGGTCCGCCGGCACCGGGCAGGAAAGAAGGTGCGGAGCTGGTGGTGCGGTGCTGCAGGGGTGGGCTCGGCCCTTTCCGCGGACGGGGCGCGGCCCTCACCACGCCCCGCCACCCTACCGCCGAACCCGGATCTCGCGTGATTCCCGACGGCACTCGCGTGATCGAAGCCGTAACTCGCGTGATTGAGCCCGTAACTCGCGAGATACGGCTCTGATCACGCGAGTTACGGGTGTGGTCACGCGAGTTACGGCTTCCGTCACGGGAGGAGGTCGGCCAGGCGGCGGTAGGACTTCTCCGTGCGGGCCAGGACCTGGACGCAGACGTGGTCGGCGCCCGCGTCGAGGTGGGCCTGGATCCGGTCCGCCACCGCCTGCTCGCCGCTCGCGACGATGGCGTCGACCAGGCGGTCGCTGCCGCCGTCGGCCAGGTCTTCGTCGGTGAAGCCGAGCCGGCGCAGGTTCGCCTGGTGGTGCGGGGCCTGCCGGACGTACAGGTCGACGTGCTCCCGGGCCGCTTCCCGGGCGGCGTCCGGCGCAGCGTCCAGGATCACCGCCTGCTCGACCGCCAGGTACTTGCCGGGGCCGAGCCGCTCCCGAGCCACCGCCGTGTGCTCCGGCGGGACGAAGTACGGGTGCGCTCCGTCGGTTCGCTCGGCCGCCAGGTCCAGCACGCGAGGACCGAGTGCCGCGAGCAGCCGGCGAGGCCGCGGCGACGGCGGTGGCAGCGCCGGCAGGGCGGCGTCGTCCATCCCGTCCAGGTACTCACGGAGCGCGCTCAGGGGCCGTGCGCCCGGGAAGTGCCCGCCGAGGCCGGCGATGAACCGGCCCGGGTACGCCTCGCCGAGCGCCCGGATCGCCGCTTCCGCCGTGATCGGCGCGCGGCGGTCGAACCGCGCGATGCCCGTCGCGACGGTGAGCCGCGAGGTCGCCGCCAACAGCAGCGCCGCCTGCGTGAACGCGTCCCGGCCGGCGTACTCGCCGAACCAGAGCGCGTCGAAGCCGAGTTCTTCCACCTCGGCCGCCGTTTCGCGGACGGCGCCGATCGGGGCGCCGTCGAAGAACCGCCAAATCCCGACGCTCATCGGGTCACCTCCGGGGCCAGCTCGGCCAGTATGTCCACAGTGGATTCGAACGAGGGCGCGGACGGCGTCAGCAGCACGTGGTCCGCGCCCGCGTCGAGCAGTTCGCCGAGCCTCTTGGCGATGGTCGCCGCGTCGCCCCAGAGAACGAGGTCGTCGACGAACCGGTCGCTCGGGCCGTCGATGTCGGCTTCGGTGTAGCCGAGCCGTTTCCAGCCCGCGAGGTAGGCCTTGACGTCGTGCTCGCGGGACAGGGTCACACTCCGCCGGACGCTCGTGCGAGCGTCTTCGCGGGTCCCGAGCAGGACCGTCTGCTGCGGGATCAGCAGCTTGTCCGGCCCGAGGATTTCGCGGGCGTACGGCGTGTGCGAGACCGGCTGGGCGAACGGGTGCGCACCATCCGCCCGCTCGCGCGCCAGCTCCAGCATCTTCGGCCCGACCGCGGCCAGCACGCGCGGAAACGCGACGGGAGAAGGGTTTTCGGCTGCGGTCGCGTCCATTTCGGACAGGTATGCCCGCATCCGGTCGACCGGCCGGTACTCCTCGCCGAGCTTCGCCGCCTGGAACGCGTGCCCGATGCCGACGCCGAGCACGAACCGGCCCGGGTGGGCCTGGGCGAGCGTGGCGCCGCCCTTCTCGGCGGTGATGCCGCGCCGCAGCCACACGTTGGCGATGCCGGTGCCGAGGACGACGTCCGGCACCGAAGCGAGCAAATCGCCGAAATGCGCGAACACCTCGCGCGTCCCGGGTCCTTCGCCGCTCCAGATCGAGCGGTAGCCGAGGCCGGCGAGCCGCCGCGTGGCCGCGCGCTCGACGTCGGGTGGTGGCCGCAGGGGCGCGCTCGGCAGCCAGGCGCCGATCGCGCCGAGCCGGGCCCGTGTTTCTTCGATCAGGGTCATCCTCTGAGTTCCCTCCAGTAATGTGAGGCTGCCTCCGGTTAATATACGGAGGCAGCCTCCGATTGGCTACCCGGTAGGCTCGGAGGGGCGATGACCGAAGTCAAGCCGATGCGCGCGGACGCCCGCCGCAACTACGAGCGCCTCCTCGAAGAGGCGCAACGCGCCTTCGCCGAACACGGCGTCGAGGCGTCATTGGAAGACGTCGCGCGCCGTGCCGGTGTCGGCATCGGCACGCTCTACCGGCACTTTCCGACGCGGGAAGCGCTGCTCGAGACCCTCTTGAGGGCCCGGTTCGACGCCCAGGCCGAGCGGGCGCGCGAACTGCTGACCCATCCGGAGCCGCTGAACGCGCTGCGGACCTGGCTGTCCGGGCTCGGCGACGCCACCGGCACCTTCCGCGGCCTCGTCGAACTCACGGCGGACGCGCTGAACGACGAATCGTCCCGGTTGTACGAGTCATGCCACACGATGCGCGAGGCCGGTTCCCAGTTGGTGGAACGCGCGAAAGACGAAGGCGAGCTGCGCGCCGACGTCACGACGAACGAGCTGCTTCTGTTGCTGCACGCGGCATCCTGGGCGGGTGGGCACCTGCCGGGCCCGGGGGGTATGCAGCGCCTCCTGGCTCTTGTTTTCGAAGGATTACGAGCGAGTTAACACCGTGGGAAGCCAGGGGGCGGTCCAGCGGGTTAAACTCCGCCTCGACCGGGGCACAACGACGTGCAGAGACCGTTTGTCGACCCAGAGCGTCCTGGAAATGACCAGATAGTGGGAGCCGTATCGTGAGCAAGCCCAGTCTCCAACGTCCAGTTGTCCTCATCGCGGAGAAGCTCGCCCCCTCCGTGCTGAGTGTCTTCGGTGACGAGGTGGAGGTCCGGCACGTCGACGGCACGGACCGGTCCGCGCTGCTCGAGGCGGTGAAGAGCGCCGACGCGCTCCTGGTCCGCTCCGCCACCAAGGTCGACGCCGAGGTCCTCGGCGCCACGACGCAGCTCAAGGTCGTCGCCCGCGCCGGCGTCGGCCTGGACAACGTCGAGGTGCCCGCCGCCACCGCGCGCGGCGTCCTGGTCGTCAACGCGCCGACGTCGAACATCGTCTCCGCCGCCGAGCACGCCGTCGCCCTGCTGCTGTCGGTCGCGCGCCGGGTCCCGGCCGCCGACCAGAGCCTCCGCGGCGGCGAGTGGAAGCGCAGCTCGTTCTCCGGCGTCGAGCTCCAGGGCAAGACCATCGGCGTGGTCGGCCTCGGCAAGATCGGGCAGCTGTTCGCCCAGCGCCTCGCCGCCTTCGACACGCACATCATCGCCTACGACCCCTACGTCTCGGCCGCGCGCGCCGCCCAGCTCGGGATCGAGCTCGTCACCCTCGACGAGCTGCTGACCCGCGCCGACGCCATCTCCATCCACCTGCCGAAGACGCCGGAGACCAAGGGCCTCATCGACGCCGAGGCGCTGAAGAAGACCAAGCCGGGCGTCATCATCGTGAACGCCGCCCGCGGCGGGCTGATCGTCGAGCAGGACCTGGCCGACGCGCTGCGCTCGGGCCACGTCGGCGGCGCCGGCGTCGACGTCTTCGTCACCGAGCCGACCACGTCCAGCCCGCTGTTCGAGCTGGAGAACGTCGTCGTGACGCCGCACCTGGGCGCGTCGACGGCCGAGGCGCAGGACCGCGCGGGCACGGACGTCGCGAAGTCGGTGCTGCTCGCCCTGCGCGGCGACTTCGTCCCGGACGCGGTGAACGTCTCCGGCGGCGGCGCGGTGGGCGAGCACGTCCGCCCCTACCTGTCGCTGACCCAGAAGCTCGGCACGCTGCTCACCGCGCTGAACCCGAAGGCGCCGACGTCGGTGACCGTGCAGGTCAAGGGTGAGATCTCCAGCGAAGACACCGGCGTGCTGCAGCTGGCCGCGCTGCGCGGCGTGTTCACCGGCGTGGTCGAGGACCAGGTCACGTTCGTCAACGCGCCGCAGCTCGCCGAGCAGCTGGGCGTGCAGGTCGAGCTCGAGACCGAGCCGGAGAGCCCCAAGTTCCGCAGCCTGGTCACGGTGCGCGCGGTGCACTCCGACGGCACGGTGCTGACCGTGTCCGGGTCGGTCACCGGCCTGGACGAGGTGGAGAAGCTGGTCGAGGTCAACGGCCGCGGGTTCGACCTGCGCGCCGAAGGCACGGTGCTGCTGGTCGAGTACGCGGACCGCCCGGGCGTGATGGGCCGCGTCGGGACGCTGCTCGGCGAGGCCGGCATCAACATCGAGGCCGCGCAGATCAGCCAGACCACCGACGGCTCCGACGCGGTGATGCTGCTGCGCGTCGACCGCCACATCGACGCCCACCTGCTGGACCCGATCGGCGCTTCGGTCGGGGCGCACACGATCCGCGCGGTGGACTTCAACTGACATAACACATCCGAAGGCCCCCTCGTCGTCATGGCGAGGGGGCCTTCGCACGCAATCACATTCATATAACGGAGTCTTTTGCCTACGGAAGTAGGTGTTTTGGGGTATTAGGTTCTCCCCGCGAGGTCGAACCACGCGCCGTCGAGGGCACGGCGCGGTCGCCGTGCTTCACCGTCGGGGGTGCTAGGAGCGGCAGGCAGGTTCGGGTCCAGACCTCGAGCAAAGGGGACGACCCATGAACAGATCCCGGCTACCCGCCCGCGCCACGACGGCGTTCTTCGCCGTGGTGCTGGCCGCCGCATTGGGGGCGCCGGTCGCGGCCGCCGCCCCTGTGTCCACTCAAGACGTGCCCCTCGCCGACGGGGTCGCCCCGGCGAAGATCGACGACGCCAAGCTGCAGGGCAAGCTGTCGCCGCGCCTGGGGGCCGCGCAGGGCGCGATCACCGCGTTCGTCGAACTGGCCAAGAAGCCGGCCGTCGACGCGTTCACCGCCGCGCAGCCGCAGGGCAAGGAGCAGGCGAAGCGAGCCGCCCGTGCCGCCAAGGACGACACTGCGGCCGCGGTGAACTCGGTTCTCGGCCAGCTGCGCGCGGGCGACGCCAAGCCGCAGGTGGTCACCCAGACCGCCAACGCCGTCCCCGGCGTGGTCGTCACCGCCGACGCCGCGAAGCTGCGTGAGGTCGCGAAGCGCGCGGACGTCGTTTCGGTGCGCACGGTCGTGCCGAAGACCCGTACCAACGCCAGCGCCGAGCAGCTGACCAACACCCTCGCCGCCTGGCAGCAGACCGGCAAGTTCGGCGACGGCGTCCGCGTCGGCGTGATCGACGACGGCATCGACTACACCCACGCCGACTTCGGCGGCCCCGGCACGCAGGCCGCCTACAAGAGCGTCGACAGCACCAAGCCGACCCCGCTCTTCCCGAGCGCCAAGGTCGTCGGCGGCACCGACCTCGTCGGCGACGACTACGACGCCGCGACGCCCGGCAAGACGACCCCGAAGCCGGACGCGAACCCGCTGGCCTGCGGTGAGCACGGCACGCACGTCGCCGGCACCATCGGCGGCTTCGGCGTCACGGCCGACGGCAAGACCTTCAAGGGCGACTACAAGTCGCTCGACGCCAAGAAGGTCGACGCGATGCGGATCGGCCCGGGCACGGCGCCGAAGTCGCTGCTCTACGCCATCAAGGTGTTCGGCTGCGCCGGCTCGACGAACGTCACCTCGCAGGCGCTGGACTGGGCGCTCGACCCGGACGGCGACGGCGACTTCACCGACCACCTCGACATCGTCAACCTCTCGCTGGGCTCCGACTTCGGCGCGCCGGACGACCCGGACTCGCTGTTCGTGCGCAAGCTCGCCGCGAACAACGTGCTGCCGGTCATCTCCGCGGGCAACGGCGGTGACCTCAACGACGTCGCCGGTTCGCCGGGCAACACCCCCGAGGCGCTCACCGTGGCCAGCACGCGCGACGCGGGCATCCTCCGCGACGCCGCCGAGGTCACCGCGCCGACGGCGGTCAACGGCCAGAAGACCGGGCAGTACAGCCAGAACTACACCGGCTACGACACGCTGAACCTCACCGCGCCGGTCGTCGCGCTGTCCGCGGCCAACGCCGCCGGCTGCGCGCCGTACTCCGCCGCGGACAAGGCGAAGGCCGCGGGCAAGTTCGTCTGGCTGGAGTGGGACGACAACGACTCGACCCGCGCCTGCGGTTCGGCCGCCCGCGCCGGCAACGCGCAGGCCGCCGGGGCGAAGGGCGCGCTCCTTTCGTCCACTTTGGAGCACTTCAGCGCGGGCATCGCGGGCAACGCGGCGATCCCGGTGTTCCAGTTCACCGGTTCCGCGACCGCGCCGCTGCGCGCGTCGCTGGCCGCGGGCACGCTGCAGGTCCGGCTCTACGGGGCCGGCCGCGCGTCGATCCAGACCTTCGACAAGAAGATCGTCGACACCCCGAGCTCGTTCACCTCGCGCGGCGTCCGCGGCCCGGTCGTCAAGCCGGACGTCGCCGCGCCCGGTGACACGATCACCTCGGCGTTCCGCGGCAGCGGCAACGGCCGGACCGTGCTGTCCGGCACGTCGATGGCCGCCCCGCACACCGCGGGCATCACCGCGCTGGTCCGCCAGTCCCACCCGGACTGGTCGGTCGAGGAGGTCAAGGCCTCGGTCATCGACACCGCCGGCCACGACGTCACCGACGGCGCGGGCCACACCTACGCGCCGCAGCGCGTCGGCAGCGGCCGGATCGACGCGAAGGCGGCGCTGGACAACCAGGTCCTCGCCTACGTCGTCGACGACCCGGGCGCGGTGAGCGTCAGCTTCGGCACCGTCGAAGCCTCCGGGCCGGTGACCCTGTCGAAGACGATCAAGCTGGTGAACAAGGGTGTCACGCCCGCCGAGTACACCGTGGCCTACCAGGCGGTCAACGCGCTGCCGGGTGTCGAGTACACAGTGGACAAACCGTCGGTGAAGCTGACGCCGCGCGGCACCGCGAAGGTCAAGGTGACGCTCAAGATCACCGACCCGAAGGCCCTGCGCAAGGTCATGGACCCGACCATGCAGGCCACCCAGGCCGGGCTGGCGCGCCAGTTCGTCGCGGACGCCTCCGGCCGCGTCGCCTTCACGCCCACCAGCGGGGCCAAGGTGCCGCTGCGGGTTTCGGTCTACTCCGCGCCCAAGCCGGTTTCGACGATCTCGACCCCGGCTTCGGTCAAGTTCGCCCCGGACGCCACCCAGGGCGTGCTGAACCTCGGCGGCAAGGGCGTCGACCAGGGCGCGGGCGCGCAGCGCTACCGCTCGCTGATCAGCGTGCTCGAGCTGCAGGCGGAGTCCCCGCAGCTGGCCGAGTGCGACGCCGACGTGGTCACCGACTGCACGGTGAACAAGACCGCCAAGGGCGGCGACCTCCGCTACATCGGCGCGGCTTCCACCGCGCCGCTGGCGAAGGCGCAGGGGGAGCCGGAGAACGCGATCCTCGCGTTCGGTCTGTCCACCTGGGGCGACTGGGCGAACCTCGGCAGCAACACCACGCCGTTCGTGGACATCGACACCACCGGGGACGGGCAGGCGGACTTCGAGACCTACGTGGCGAAGGCGACGTCCACCGACGTGCTGCTCGCCACCACGGTCGCGCTGACGCCGGGCTTCCCGACCGTCGACGTCCAGGCGGTCAACGGCCAACTCGGCGACGTCGACACCAACGTGTTCGACACGAACGTGCTCACGCTGCCGGTTTCGCTGGCCGCGCTGGGCATCGACGCGAGCGCCGACAGCCACCGGATCAGCTACACGGTGGGCGTCAGCGGCTTCTACGTCGCGCCGGGCACGACGAACGGGCTGATCGACTACGCCGGCACGCCGCTTTCGTTCGACGCGCTGGCGCCGGGCTACGCGGTGCAGGGCGGCGGCGACGCCGCGCTGGGCTACGTCGCGAAGCCGGGGACGGCGCTGGTCGTCACGCGGAACGCGGCGTCGGCCGCGGCCGACAACGCACTCGGCCTGCTGGCCATCGAGCACCACAACGCCGCTGGTAACCGGGCCAACGTGGTCAAGGTGGACGCGGCACAGGGCGCCCGGCCGGGGAACGACCGTCAGCCGATCGGGGCAGGTCGCCGCTGACGGGTGGCACGATCGATTGTCGCAGGATCAGGGGCGTTCCCGGCGGATTTCCGCCGGGGGCGCCCCTCGCGTTAACCCGATCGGGTGTCTCACGGTGCGGGATGATGCGGCATAAGGGTGGTGCGGCTACGGCCGTTTGTCTACGGCCGGTAACCTTCCGGCTGCTGGCGTTTTGTTGCGGTGGGCCATCGGTGCGCCGGTGCCCGGTCGACGGAGGTGTGTGGATGCGGCTCGCGGTGATCCCAGGAGACGGGATCGGGCCCGAGGTGGTCTCCGAGGCGCTGAAGGTGCTCGGCGAAGTAGTACCGACGGCGGAGATCACGAACTACGACCTCGGCGCCGCCCGATGGCACTCGACCGGTGAACTCCTCCCGGAATCGGTCCTCGGCGAGCTCCGTCAGCACGACGCGATCCTGCTGGGCGCGGTCGGCGACCCGTCGGTGCCCAGCGGCATCCTCGAGCGCGGCCTGCTGCTGCGGCTGCGGTTCGAGATGGACCACCACGTCAACCTGCGCCCGGCGCGGCTGTACCCGGGCGTCCGGGGACCGCTGGCCGACGCCGGTGACGTCGACATGGTCGTCGTGCGCGAAGGCACCGAAGGCCCGTACGCGGGCACCGGTGGCTTGCTGCGCAAGGACACCGAGCACGAGATCGCGACGGAGGTCAGCGTCAACACGGCGTACGGCGTCCGCCGTGTGGTCGCGGACGCGTTCGACCGCGCCGAGGCCCGGCCGCGCAAGCACCTGACGCTCGTGCACAAGACCAACGTGCTCGAGTACGCCGGTTCGCTGTGGTCGCGGATCGTCGAAGAGGTTTCGCTGGAGCACCCGGAGGTGACCGTCGCCTACTCCCACGTGGACGCGGCGACGATCCACCTCGTCACCGACCCGTCGCGGTTCGACGTGATCGTCACCGACAACCTGTTCGGCGACATCATCACCGACCTCGCGGCCGCGGTCACCGGCGGCATCGGCCTCGCGGCGAGCGGCAACCTGGACATCACCCGCCGCAACCCGAGCATGTTCGAGCCGGTGCACGGTTCCGCGCCGGACATCGCCGGCCAGGGCCTGGCCGACCCGACGGCCGCGGTGCTGTCGGTGGCGCTGCTGCTGGACCACCTGGGCCAGAAGGAGTCGGCGCGCCGCATCGAGGCGTCGGTGGCATTCGATCTGGCCACGCGCGACCAGGCTTCGCCGGGGGCGACGACGGCGATCGGCGACCGGCTCGCGGCGCTCGTTTCGTCCAACGTGCGCACGGGCTGAGAGCGGTTTCGGAAAGCCCCGCACCTGGCGTGGTGCGGGGCTTTTCGTGCCGGGGCTGTTCCCGGATGGTGGGAGCTTGACCCAGCTTGTGGACTTCCGCCGGAACGCTGTGGCATGATGCGGCGGTGACCAGCTTCGCGATCATTATCGACGAGCGCGCCGGACGATAGCTCCACAAGAGCACCCGGCGCGCAACCTCTCGCACCCACGCGGGAGGTTTTTTTGTGCCCCGAAACGCCGTACCGCCTTCAGGAGACGACCGTGACCCGCAAGGAGCCCGCCGATACCCCCCTCGGCGACGCCTTCCACCTCTACGACACGACCCTGCGCGACGGCGCGCAACGCGAGGGCATCTCCTACTCCGTCCAGGACAAGCTGGCCGTCGCGCGGCTGCTGGACGAGCTCGGCGTCGGGTTCATCGAAGGTGGCTGGCCTGGAGCGCTCCCCAAGGACACGGAGTTCTTCGCCCGCGCCGCGAAGGGCGAACTGCGGCTGAAGCACGCGGCACTCGTCGCGTTCGGCGCGACCCGGAAGGCCGGCACCACCGCCGACGCCGACCCGCAGGTACGGGCGCTGCTCGACAGCGAGGCGCCGGTCATCACGCTCGTCGCGAAGTCCGACCTGCGCCACATCGAACGCGCCCTGCGCGTCGACGTCGACGAGGCCTGCGCGATGGTCCGCGACACCGTCGGGTTCCTCGTCCAGGAGGGCCGCCGGGTCTTCCTCGACGCCGAGCACTTCTTCGACGGCTACGCCTATTCTCCCGAGACCTCACTCAGGGTCCTCGACGCCGCCGCCCACGCGGGCGCCGACGTCGTCGTGCTCTGCGACACCAACGGCGGCCAGCTGCCGCTCGGGCTCGCCGAGACCGTCCGGGAGATCAAGGAGAAAACCGGATTCCGGCTCGGGATCCACTGTCAGGACGACACTTCCTGCGCCGTGGCGAACTCCGTCGCCGCGGTGCAGGCCGGCGCGACGCACGTCCAGTGCACCGCCAACGGTTACGGGGAGCGGGCCGGCAACGCCGACCTCTTCGCCGTGACGGGAAACCTGGTGACCAAGCTCGGCATGGAGGTCCTCCCGACCGGAGGTGCCGCCGAGCTGACCCGGGTCTCCCATGCCCTTGCCGAAATCGCGAACCTCGCCCCCTACACCCACCAGGCCTACGTAGGGGCGTCGGCTTTTGCCCACAAGGCAGGACTGCACGCGAGCGCGATCAAGGTGGATCCGTTGCTGTACAACCACATCGATCCAGCTTCTGTCGGCAACGACATGCGGGTACTGGTCACCGAGATGGCCGGCAGGGCGAGCCTCGAGCTCAAGGGACGTGAGCTCGGGGTCGACCTTGCCGGCCGGCCCGAAGCGCTGACGAGCGCGATCACGAAGGTCAAGCGGCTCGAAGCGGAAGGCTGGTCCTTCGAGGCCGCCGACGCCTCCCTGGAGCTGCTGCTGCGCCAGGAGGCCGACGTCCCGGCCGAGGCGCCGTTCGAGCTCGAGTCCTACCGCGTGGTGCTCGACCACCGCCCGGACGGCGAGGTCATGGCCGAGGCGACGGTGAAGGTGCACGTCGGCGGTCAGCGCGTCATCGCCACCGCCGAGGGCATCGGCCCGGTGCACGCCCTCGACGCCGCGCTGCGGAAGGCGCTGAGCCCGCACCTGTCCTGGTTGGACAGTGTGGAGCTGGCCGACTACAAGGTGCGCATCCTGCAGGGTCACCCGGGCACCGACGCGGTGACGCGCGTGCTGGTCGAGAGCACCGACGGCGAACGCGAGTGGACCACGGTCGGGGTGCACGGCAACATCGTCGAGGCCAGCTGGCTGGCCCTGTGCGACGCGCTCGTGCACAAGAGCACCACCGTGGCCTGAGTCACGAGCAGTGACATCCGGGGGCGCCGCCACCCGGAACCCCCGAAGGGTGTTGGGAGGGCGCACGTAGACTGCCGGCGTGCGCCTAGCCCGTATTGCTCATCCCGGTGGTGTCGCGTTCGCTTCGGTCGAAGGGGACGGTGACGACGCCCAAGTCCTGGAAATCGCCGAGCACCCGTTCGGCCAGCCCAACTTCACCGGCAAGCGGTGGCCGCTGGCCGACGTCCGGCTGCTCGCCCCGATCCTGCCGTCCAAGGTGATCGCCGTCGGCCGCAACTACGCCAAGCACGCGGCCGAGTTCGGCAACGAGGTGCCCAGCGCCCCGATGCTGTTCCTCAAGCCGTCGACGACGGTCATCGGCCCGAACGCGGCGATCCGCCGTCCCGGCACCATCGGCCGCGTCGACTTCGAGGGCGAGCTCGCCATCGTCATCGGCCAGCCGGTGAAGAACGTCCCGGCGGCCCGCGCCGCGAGCGCGATCCTCGGCTACACGGTCGCCAACGACGTCAGCGCCCGCGACCTTCAGAAGGCCGACGGCCAGTGGGGCCGCGCCAAGGGCTTCGACACCTTCTGCCCGCTCGGGCCGTGGATCGAGACGTCGATCGACGCGTCCGACCTGGCGCTGCGATCCGAGGTCGACGGCGAGCTCAAGCAGGACGGCCGCACCTCCGACCTCGTGCACAAGATCCCCGAGCTCGTCGAGTTCGTCTCCGGGGTCATGACGCTCCTGCCCGGCGACGTCATCCTCACCGGCACCCCCGAGGGCGTCGGCCCGATCGAGGGCGGCCAGACCGTCTCGATCACCATCGAAGGCATCGGCACCCTGACCAACCCGGTCGAAACCGTCTAAGCGTCGCCGAACAGCGCCCGGGCGGCCGCGACGACGACGTCCGGGCGCTGTTCCGGGATCAGGTGCCCGCAGTCGTCGAGCACCCGCACCGGCAGCGCCGTGCCCAGCAGGGCCGGGGGCACCAGCACGTCCCGGCGTCCGGCCAGGAGCTCGGTCGGCACTCGGAGCCGGTCCGCGGCCGGGTGCCGCAGCTTCGGGAGGTCGTGCACCACGAACTGCCAGTTCAGCTCGCGCCCGGCCCTGGCGTACCCGGGACGGCGGCTGCGCCGGACGAACTCCTCGACGCCGTCTTCGGCCGCCCCCCACCGCCGGAGCAGGAACCGCGTCAGACCCGGCCAGTGGCGCAGTACGGCGGGGCCGAGCAGCGGGAGTTCCCACAAAGTCGTGTGCCAGAAGCGCCAGGCGGCGCGGCGCAGGGCCCGCCGCTCCGGCCAGGGGTGGGTCATGTTGAGCGCGAGGTGGCCGCGAACGCGTTCGGGAGCGCGCAGGCACAGCGCGAACGCCGTCCAGGCGCCCCAGCCGTGGGAGACGATCGAAACCTCGTCGAGGCCGAGCGCGTCGAGCAACGCGAGCAGGTCGTCGACGCGGGTGCCAGTGTCGTAGCCGCCCGCCGGCGCTTCGGACCAGCCGGCGCCGCGGAAGTCCGGGCAAAGCACGCGGTGGCCGGCGGCGAGGCCCGGGATCACCCGGCGCCAGGCGTACCAGTGCTGGGGAAAGCTGTGGAGCAGCAGTACGGGACGGCCGGCGCCGGCTTCGGCGACGTGCAGCCGGACGGCGCCCGCCCGGACGAAGCGATGGGTCACTCCGGCGACGGCCGGGAAGGTGTCTTCTCTCGGGTTCACGCCAGGGAGAGGACCCTCGCGGTGGCCGAGGTTCCCCGTGGAAACTGTGACGAACTCCCCGGGAACCTTTCGCCGGGCGTTCGCCTCTACCCGTGCGGACGACGAGGAGGCGCATGGACCGGACGGAGCTCGTGCGTGCCGCCCAGCGCGGCGACGCGCTCGCGATGCAGGAGCTGCTGGGCCTGCTCACGCCGTACGTCGGCCGCCTTTGCGGTCCCATCGCGCTCGACGACGGCGCCGACGCCACCCAGGAGGCGCTGCTCGTGATCTTCCGGAACCTGGGCGGGCTCACCGAACCGGCCGCGGTGTTCGGCTGGGCCCGGGCGATCGCGGTCCGCGAGGCGGTGCGCGTCGCCCGGCGCGCGCGGCGGGCGACGCCTGCCGAACTCGCGGACGTCCCGGCCGCGGTTGACGTCGAACTCGGTGTGGACATCCGCGACGTGCTCGACCGGCTGGCCCCGGAGCACCGGGCGATCCTGGTCCTGCGGGACGTCGAAGAGCTGGACGAGCGGGCCGTGGCCGAGCTGCTCGACGTGCCGGCGGGCACGGTGAAGTCGCGCCTGTTCCGCGCCCGGCGGAGTTTCCGGAGGGAGTGGGGCCGATGAGCTGGCCGGTCGCCGAGCTGGACGCGGTCCGCCGCCTGGAAGTGCTGGCGGCGGCGGTGCCGGGCGCGTTCTTCGCCGAGTCGGTGGTCGACGCGCCGTTCGACGTGGTCTGGGCGGTGGCCGCGGACCTGGAGGGGGAGCTGCCGCGATTGCTGCGGAACGTGCGCTCCGTCCGGATCCTGAGCTCCGAGGGCGAGCGCGTCGTTGCCGACATCACCGGGACGTTCCCGCTGCGCGAGCGGTTCGACGTGGTGCTGCGCCCGGGTTGGTGCGTGATGCAGAGCACCAGGGTGGTCGGCGGGATGGCGGCGGTCCCGGACGGCGAGCGGACGCGGTTCGCGTTCCTGGGCGCGCTTCGCGGCCCGGGCACCCGGACGGCCGCCCCGCTCCTGCGCCGCGTGGGACGGCCGTTGGGCCGGGGAATGTTGGACCGGCTCCGCGAGCGGGTCGGCTAGTGCCGCGCGTCGAAAGCTGGTCACGCTCAGGGCATCGCCGGACCGCTGTCAACGAACCTCGGACGCGCGACACCAGCCGCTCCGGGCGACGGCCCTTGGGAAAGCTTCAGCGCTGCACCGGTTCCATCGGCCGCCGCGCGAAGGCGGGCGCGTGCTCCGGGCGCAGGCCAAGGCCCAGCAGCCGGGCCGGGAAATACGACAGCCGCGGGAACCGGGCGAAGGCCCTGATGATCGGCGCCGGCGGGCCGTTGCGCTTGCCGGTCATCACGCCGCGCACGACGGTCCGGTGCATCAGGCGCTGCAGCCCCTGCACCATCAGCGTCGGCGCCAGCCGCCGCGAGCGCACCTTCGCCAGGTCCGCCTCCGTCGGACGGCCCCGCCGCAGCGGCTCGGCCAGCAGCGTCGCCGCGGCGACCGCGTCCTGCACCGCCAGGTTGATGCCGACCCCGCCGATCGGCGACATCGCGTGCGCCGCGTCGCCGAGGCACAGCAGCCCGTCGACGTGCCACTTGCGCAGCAGGTTCAGCCGCACGTCGAGGAACTTGACGTCGTCCATCGTCTTCAGCTCGTGCACCCGGTCCTCGAACTCGGGGCAGATCTGCGTCACGTTCTCCCGGAACGCCTCGATGCCCGGCTTCCGCAGGTCGTCGCCCTTCGGAGCGAGGTAGGCGACCTGGTAGAAGTCCGGCCGGGGGAGCGGCACCGCGAACCGGCGGTCCCGCATCTTCGGCATCAGCATGCCGCCTTCTTCGCCTTCGCCGCGGGAGAGCCGGAACCACCAGACGTCGAACGGGCAGTCGTACTCGTGCGGCACCAGACCGGCCTCGCGGCGGCCCAGCGACCACCGGCCGTCGGCGGCGATGACCAGGTCGGCGCGGATTTCGCCGGTCTCACCGGCGGTCGTGCGGTAGCTGACGCCGGCAACCCGGCCGTGCTCGCGGACCAGGCCGGTGCACTCGGTCTCCATCCGCTGGACGAACGTCGGCTCCTTGCGCGCGCTCTCGGCGAGCAGGTCGAGGAAGTCCCACTGCGGCACCATCGCGATGTACGGGTGCGCGACCTTCAGCCGGGTGAAGTCGGCCAGCTTCATCATTTCGCCGTTTTCCTGCGGGAACCCCGCCGAGCGCAGCTCGCTGTGCGGCAGCGCGTGGAACTTCTCGCCGAGCCCCAGCTCGTCGAGCAGCGTGAGCGTCGACGGGTGCACCGTGTCGCCGCGGAAGTCGCGCAGGAAGTCGGCGTGCTTCTCCAGCACCGTCACTTCGACCCCGGCCCGGGCCAGCAGGAGCCCCGCGACCATCCCGGCCGGCCCGCCACCGATGACGACGCAGCTCGTGCGCTCGACCATCTCGACCATCTCCCCTATTCATCGCCTGTTGAATAACTTGAGGATGCACCTGTCCGGTGCCCGCGTCAAGCGAGGTGACGAGGGATACGCTGATCGGGCTACGCGCGGTACCGGAGCTCCGTGCGCAACTCGCGGAGCGCTGTCGCCCGGAAAAGTCCAAATGCGACCGTTCGCCGAACGTCTTCGCCGCCCTCGGTGCGGCTTCGCGCGCGAACCGTCGAGGCGCCCTTGTGGACGGACCGGATCCCCAGACTCCACAAGGGTTTCGCGCGACGTAGGGGGTGCGAGAGGGGGGCGGCCTTTCAGTCGCGCAGTGGTCGGATAACCAAAAGAAGACGATCCGCCAACTGGGAGTAGAGCCGGTGCGCCGGAACAGAGGGGCGGCAATCACCTCTTTGGCAGCGTCGCGAACGCGGCGGTTGCCCTAGCCTCACTGGGTGGATTTCGCCCTGGCACCCCGGACCCCTTCGCGAACCGCCCCGCCCGCCGCGGCGGCGCCCGAACCCTGGGGGGTACCCGAGCTCCGGCTGGTGTGCCTGGACATCGACGACACGCTGATCGACTGCACCGCCGCGATCCGCCGCAGCCTCCACATCCTCACCGGCCGGGGCGACCTGTGGCCGCTGTGGGACCTGATCACCGAGGAGCACGTCGCCCTCGTCGTCGCCGGCGAGCTCGACTACGCGACCATGCACCAGCGGCGCACCGACTGCTTCCTCGCCGAGATCGGCATCTTCGCCGACGCCGAGCAGGTGAGCTCGTTCGAGCGTCGCCGAAGAGAGCTGCTCGATCACTCCTGGCAGCTGTTCGACGACGTCCTCCCGTGCTTGGAATGGCTCCGCGCCGCCGGCCTGACGCTGGCCGCGGTGACGAACGCCTCGGGCACGCACCAGCGGAGGAAGATCGCGGATCTGGGGCTGGCGCCGTTCTTCGACCACGTCGCCATCGCCGGCGAGCTGGGCGTCGCGAAACCTGATCCGGTGATGTTCCACACGGTCTGCCTCGGGCTGGGCTGCCCGCCCGCGCAGGCCGTCCACGTAGGGGACAAGCTCGACACCGACGCCATCGGCGCCCGTGACGCCGGCCTCGGCGCGGTCTGGCTGGACCGCGACGGCATCGCCGAACGCGCGCCCGAAGGCGTCCACACGGTCGCCGGCCTCGCCGAGCTGCCTGAGCTGCTGGTTTCGGAGTACGCCACGATCGGGGTCCCCGCCCCGCGCGGCAGTGACACCCCCGCGTTCACCCTCCGGAACGGCGTGCTCTAGTATTTCTCTCCGTGCGGTGCTGAACCAGCCAAGCTGGCGAAGTACCTCACTGGGGTATGGTGTAATTGGCAGCACGACTGGTTCTGGTCCAGTTAGTCTAGGTTCGAGTCCTGGTACCCCAGCTGCGGAGAGTGACCCCCCTGCGGAGCGAGAAATCGCCTCTGGTAAGTTCTCTCCAGCAAGAAAAACAGAAAAGCCCCTGGGAAACCAGGGAAGATCCTAAGCCCCCGTCGTCTAGCGGCCTAGGACGCCGGCCTCTCACGCCGGTAGCGTGGGTTCGAATCCCATCGGGGGTACCACCAGCTCTACCGAAGCTCGGCTGACCCAGGTCAGTCGAGCTTTTTGCTGTCTGGATGCGATGTGTCGGAGATCCTTTCCGCGGCTTGTGCCGTCATGGGTAAATGATCAACGGGTTGTGGACTTTGATCGTCACCACTTCGCCGAGGCCGTCGGCGTGAACGCTGAGCTGAGCGATCTCGACCAGTTCGCGCGGCAGCTCTCGGAGGTACCTCCGCCGGACAGTCTGGTCCACAGTGGACATTGAAGGAAAAGGGGGCCGGCCACGCCGGTGAACCACGCGCGGACCAGGGGCGGCGCTGCGGCCCGGCCGACCGCCGGAGAACGAGCTAGGCACCGTCGTTGCGCAGGGAATGGATCATGCTCCGCAGGATCCGGAACGCGGCTGACTGCTCGGTCTCGGTCATCCCGGCCAGCATTCTGACCTCGACGGACCGGACCGCTACGGTCGCCTTCTCGAGGCTCCGTCGTCCGCGAGGCGTGAGCCGCGTGGGAAGAACCTTTCCGACGGGCGCCTCCGCCGGCCTGGTCACGTAGCCGTCTCGTTCCAGGGCCTGGAGCAGCACGTTCATCGTCTGCCGTGTCACGAACGCCCCCCGTGCGAGCTCGGAGTTCGACAAGCCCGGTCGTTGGGCCAGCAGCTCGAGGCAGGAGTAGTGCGTCACGTTCATCCCGAGCGGCCGCAGCACCTCCTCCATGGCCGCACGGAGCGCGCTCGACGCTTCTTTCAGCAGGTAGCCCAGTGACGTCTCCAGGTCGACGCCGACACCGTCTTGACTCATGTCAGTATTCTGACATAGGTTGACGCGTGTCAGAAGACTGACACGTAACGAAGGAGCATCATCATGCCCGTCACCGGCCCCGACTTCATCTCGCTCCAAGCGCGCGACCTCGCCGCTTCGCAGGCGTTTTACGAGCAGTACCTCGGCCTCGTCCGCTCGCCGGCCGGACCGCCGCACGCCGTCGTCTTCGAGACGAAGCCGATCGCGTTCGCGCTCCGCGACGTCGTTCCCGGCACCGATCTCGCATCCGTTGCCCAGCCCGGCATCGGTGCCGCGATCTGGCTCCACGCCACCGACGTCCAGGCCATTCACGACGCTCTCGTCGCCGATGGTCACACCATCGTCTCCGCGCCGATCGACGGCCCCTTCGGCCGGACATTCACCTTCGCCGACCCCGACGGCTACCAGGTCACTCTCCACGACCGCGCCTGATCGGCCGAACGCCGGCGCCCGACTGCGGCCGCCGGCGCGCCGAGGGTGAAACTGTCGAAGCAGGTGGTGAAGGCGACCGTATTCCGACATCCCGGGCAGTCCGGGGTGTGAGAAGGTCACCGAGGACGGCTGGGCCGGCGATCAGTGGACCGGCCGGGAGTGCGTGCCGCTGCTCGAGTTCTTCCTTGAAGCAGACCGCTTTCCACTGTGGACTACCGGAAGTTGTTCGCCGGCCCCGAAACCGCACGGCTGGACGGTAGCTACCGCCGGCGCGACGGGTGGGCGGTGACCTGGACGTCGCTCGTGCCGCACCTGGCCTTCCCTGTTTGCACCGCGGGTCGCACGACGAGGCGGCGGGGACGGGGGTCAGAGGCCGAACATCGGCCGGCAAGCCGCCATTCCGGCCACCCTGGCCGCGGGCCGTGCCTGCCGTTTCCACCTCTCCCGCGTGAGCCGGAGCCGGTCGGAGACGAGTGCCTCGTCGCCGCGGGCGTCGACGGAGGTGCCGTCGTGCTCGTAGCCGAGCTTGCGGGAGACCCCCTGAGAGGCGTGGTTGTCCTGAAACACCTCGGTGCGCGCGCAATGCGCGCCGAGGTGGTCGAAGGCGAGCGTCAGCAGGCCGGATCGGGCTTCGGTTCCGTAGCCCCGGCCCTGGTGCTCCAGTCCCAGCCACGCGGAGGTCGTGACCTCTCGGACGACCGGGAAGTCGCGTGCCCGCAGGGTGACCACGCCAAGGGGGTCACCGTGGCGGAAGACCCCGAGCCCCAGCTGCCACGCTGACGCGCTCCAGGACGCGAGCCGGCTCCAATGGCCCTGGAGCACCAACCGCGCCCGGTCCTCGGCGCTGCCGTCGGTCCAGGGGGTCAGGAACGGACGCTCGTCCGGGCGGTGCACGCCTATGCCGGCGAGCTGAGCGAGTTCGGCCAGTTCTTCCTCGCGCGGCAGCCGAAGCTCGAGTCGCGGTGTGGTGATGGTGAGGCCGTACTGGGGCCACAAGTCGGAGAGCACGGGACTTGATTGTGCGCAGCGGGCCTTCCTCGCGCCACTGGTTTGCCGGGCGGCACCCCGAGCGGCGTCGGGCGGTCGGGCCCAAGACCCGTTGCACCCCTTGAATTTTTCACGGACCTATTCGAACAATTGATCGACGGACGTGCGTGTCCTATATGGACCTTGAAGCTCTGCTCTCGGCAAACTCGCAGGTCAGGCCAGTCCGCGGTGGTGATGCCGGCCTTGACTCCGATGGCGCGGAAGCAAGACTTCCCCGCGACACCAAAGAGTTCGCGGTCACCATGTTTGGATTTTCCGTTGTCCTGGTAATACTCTGTGCAGTGTCGGCCGAGATGGGCCTGACGAGTTCCGCTATGGAGGACTGGAATGACGAACAAGGCCCAGCTGATCGAGGCGCTGTCGGAGCGTCTGGGCGACAAGAAGGTGGCTTCGCAGGCCGTTGACGG
>NZ_JBFBBN010000081.1:0-25562 GCF_040682715.1 Amycolatopsis sp. NPDC051128
TTCCGAACCCGGAAGCTAAGCCTGACAGCGCCGATGGTACTGCAACCGAAGGGTTGTGGGAGAGTAGGACACCGCCGAACTCAACATGAAGAAGAGGGCCTGGGCCCGGTCGAGACATAAAAGTCTCCCGGACCCAGGCCCTTTTTCTATACCCACCCACCACGAGCGGGCCATCCAGACACCCGAGTTCCGCCCCCAATCACACGAGTTCCGCCCCCAATCACGCGAGTTCGGGCCCCGGTCACGCGGATGACGGCCCGGATCACACCGGCCGACCCTTCAGGTACGCGAGCCGGCCGCCCGGGTACGCGAGCCGACCGCCTGGGTACGCGAGCCGACCCCCCGGGTACTCGTGTCGCCCTCCCCATCACACGTGATGCCCCTCCAAGCACGCGTGATGCCTCCCCGATCACGCGGGAAGCCTCAAACCGAACCCGGCCGAGCGGGCGGACGCCGGCGGAACGGCGACGACAACACCAGCGACGTCGTCGTCTCCCCGTACCGCTGCACCTTCTCGACCAGCACCTCCAGCTCCGCCGTGTCCCGGCACAGCACCCGCAGGATCCAGCACTCCTCACCCGTGACGTGGTCGGCCGCGACCACCTGCGGCAGCGGCAACACCGCCGTGCGGAACCGCGGTGTGTCGAGGCTCCGGACCCGGGCCCGTACCAGAGCCTCGATCGGCAACCCCAGCTTCGTCGTGTCGATGTTCGCCGTGTAGCCGGTGATCACTCCGCGCTCCTCGAGACGGCGGACGCGCTCCGTCACCGCCGAGCCCGACAGCGACACCCGGCGGCCCAGCTCCGTGAAGCTCAGCCGGCCGTCGGCCTGGAGGAGCTCGATCAGGTGCCAGTCGACGTCGTCGAGATGGTCCACCGCAACTCTCCCGGGTTCACAGGGCCAGAACAGGGAAATCCCCGGCACAGCCGGGCTTCCGCCCCAATTCTCTCCTGTGCCGGGAACGCCGTCGCCACCAGGATTGACGCCATGACCACCGCACGCACGCTCGCCGTTCCCGCTCCGTCGCCGGAGGCCGCCAAGGCCTACTTCGGGGCCGAGCTCGGCTTCGAGGTCGATCCCGACGACCTCGTCCGCGACCTCGAAACCGGCCGCACCGAGGGTTACGTCGTCGTCGAGACGCGAGCCGAAGAGGCCTTCGCCCAGGCACGCATCCCCGGTGCGATCAACCTGCCCTACCGCGACCTGACACCGGAAAGCACCGCGCACCTCGACCGGGACCTCGTGTACGTCTGCTACTGCGAGAGCACCAATTGCAACGCCGCCACCAAGGGCGCGTTCAAGCTCGCCGAGCTCGGCTTCACGGTGAAACGGCTCTCCGGCGGCATCACGAGCTGGATCGCCGCCGGCTATCCGGTCGAAGGAACCGTGACTCCCGGAATCCGCTGTGCCTGCTGACCTACCCTGGAAGACGTGACACGAATCCTGATCATCCAGCCGGACGCGTCGGACCCCCTGGGCCCCCTCGGCGACTGGCTGACCGAGGCCGGCGCGGAGCTCGACCTCCGCGCGCTCCCCAAGGACGCCCTGCCCACGGACCTCGACGGCTACCAGGGTGTCGTCTGCCTGGGCGGCGGGATGGGCGCGGAGGACGACGCGAAACACCCGTGGCTCGCCGACGTCCGGCGGCTGCTGGCCAAAGCGGCCGCCCAACGGCGACCCACCCTCGGGATCTGCCTCGGTGCCCAGCTGCTGGCCGTCGCGACTGGCGGCCGCGTCGAGGTCGGCCGCGACGGGCCCGAGGTCGGCCCGCAGCTCGTCGCCAAGAAGGACGCGGCGTGGACCGACCCGCTGTTCGCCGACCTGCCGCTCATGCAGGACGTCCTGCAGTTCCACACCGACGCGATCACCCGGCTCCCGCCCGGTGCCGAGCTGCTCGCGTCGGCGCCGCGTTACGCGCACCAGGCGTTCCGGCTCAACCGTTGCGTCTACGGTGTCCAGTTCCACATCGAGACGACGCCCGCCGTCGTCGAGAGCTGGGCCGCGGACGGACCCGAACTCACGGAGTTCGCCCGTCCCGGGTCGCTCGAGCACGACGCGTTGGTCGCCGTCCACGCCGACATCGAGGAAACCTGGCGTCCGTTCGCGCAGCGGTTCGTCCGGCTGGCGGCCGGTGAGCTCGAGCCCGCCGCCGGCAGTCAACGGTCTTTGCCGCTCGCTTAACGGAAAGCGTCACAATCGGAAACGGCCTGTGAACTGACCCCGTCACCCGTCAGGTACCTTGCGGGAGGAGTCCCCACAAGGGTGCGGAGGTCGGGGTGGAACCCTCGTTGCTGGTCGTGATCGTCGTCGTCACGGCCTTGGTTTTCGATTTCACGAACGGGTTCCATGACACCGCGAACTCGATGGCGACGTCGATCGCCACCGGCGCGCTCCGGCCGCGGGTGGCCGTCGCGATCTCCGCGGTGTTGAACCTGGTCGGCGCGTTCCTGTCGGTCGAGGTCGCCAAGACGATCTCCAGCGGGCTGGTGGACGACACGAAGATCGGCCCGTCGATCGTCTTCGGCGGGCTGATCGGCGCCATCGTCTGGAACCTCGTGACGTGGTTCGTCGGCCTGCCGTCGAGTTCGTCGCACGCGCTGTTCGGCGGCCTGATCGGCGCCACCTGGGTCTCGGCAGGCACCGACTCGGTCCACTTCGGAAAGATCGTCGAGAAGGTGCTGGTGCCGGCCGCGGCGAGCCCGGTCATCGCCGGCGTCGTCGCGATGGTCGGCACGTACCTGGTCTACCGCTTCCTGGTCCGGGGCCGCCCGGCCACGCGCGGGTTCAGGGTCGGCCAGATCGTCTCGGCGTCGCTGGTTTCCCTCGCCCACGGCACCAACGACGCGCAGAAGACGATGGGTGTCATCACGCTCACGCTCGTCAGCGCCGGCAGCCTGCCGTCGGGCGCCTCGCCGCCCGTCTGGGTGATCATCAGCGCCGCCTGCGCCCTCGCGCTGGGCACCTACCTCGGCGGCTGGCGCATCACCCACACTCTCGGCAAGGGCCTGACCGACATCGAGGGCCCGCAGGGCTTCGCCGCGCAGACGAGCTCGGCGCTGGTCATCCTGATCTCGTCGCGGCTGGGCTTCCCGCTGTCGACGACGCACGTGTGCTCCGGCGGGATCGTCGGCTCCGGCGTCGGACGGCGGGAGGCGCCGGTTCGCTGGCGGATGGCGGGCCGGATGGTCCTCGCGTGGCTGTTCACGCTGCCCGCGGCCGCGATCGTCGGCGCGGTTTCCGGCAAGATCGCGTCGCTCGGCAACGCGGGCACGATCGCCGTCGGCGTCGTCGGGCTCGGGGTCGGCATCGGCATCTACGTCCTCTCGCGACGCCACCCCGTCACCGCGCACAGCTTCCAGGTGCCCGAGCCGACACCCGCCGAGCACGAGCCGGGTCGGCTCGCCGCCTGAGCCGAGTCGCCGGGCTACGGTGGTCCGTGATGGCAGACCGCGCGCGAACGACCGCTTCGGCGGCGAGGTACGGCTTCACCGATTCCCGTGCCGAAGGCCAGTTGCGCGCGGCCGGCTGGTGGGACGACGGCGGTCCGGTCGCCGCCGCCGGAGACGTGCTTTCGGCGTTGTCCCGCACCGCCGACCCCGACCTCGCGCTGCGCGGGCTCGACCGGATCCGGGAGGCCGACGCCGCCGAATGGGCCGAGCTCGAGACGCGGCTTCGCGACCACCGGACGTTCCGCGGCCGCTTCCTCAGCGTGCTGGGGACGTCGAGCGCGCTGGCCGACTTCCTCGCTGCCCACCCTGAGCAGTGGCGCTCGCTCATCGGGGACAAGTGCACCGACTCCGCCTGCTACCGCGAAGCCCTGCGCACGGCTCTCCTGGGCGACGACGGTTCGGTGCTCACCGGGCTCAAGGCCGAGCAGGCCCTCAAGGTCGCCTACCGCGGTCAGTTGCTCGGCATCGCCGCCGCCGACCTGGGTCACCTCGTGGAGGCCGGGCTCGAGCACCCGAGCTACGCGGAGGTCGCGGCGCAGCTGACCGAACTCGCCGAGGCCGCGCTGGCCGCCGGGCTGGTCGTCGCCGAAGCCGAAGCCCGCGCGTCCGCCGAAGGCACCCTCGCGATCATCGCGATGGGCAAGTGCGGCGGCCGGGAGCTCAACTACGTCAGCGACGTCGACGTCATCTTCGTCGGCGAGGGCGACCTCGGCCTCGCCACGCGGCTGGCGAGCACGACGATGCGCGTGGTCGGGAAGGCGTGCTTCGACGTCGACGCGGCGCTGCGTCCCGAGGGCAAGGCCGGCGCGCTCGTCCGTACCGTGGACAGCCACCGCGGCTACTACCAGAAGTGGGCCAAGACCTGGGAGTTCCAGGCGCTGCTCAAGGCCCGCCCGGTGGTGGGCGACGCCGAGCTCGGCCGGCAGTACGCCGAGATGGTGGCGCCGCTGGTGTGGTCGGCGGCCGACCGCGAGAACTTCGTCGGCGAGGTGCAGCAGATGCGCCGCCGCGTCGAGGGGCACGTGCCGTCCGAACACGCCGAGCGTGAGCTCAAGCTGGGCCGCGGCGGCCTGCGTGACGTCGAATTCGCCGTGCAGCTGCTGCAGCTCGTGCACGGCCGGGTCGACGCGGACCTGCGCTCGCCGTCCACAATGGACGCCCTCGCGGCACTCGGCGAAGGTGGCTACGTCGGCCGTCAGGACGCCGCCGAGCTGGGTGCGTCGTACGAGTTCCTGCGGATGATCGAGCACCGGCTGCAGCTGCGGCGGCTGCGCCGGACCCACCTGTTCCCCGCGGCGTCGGACACCGACGAGCTGCGGATCCTCGCGCGGGCCAGCGGGATCAAGCCGGGTGGCGGCAAGAGCCACGGCGAGGCCCTGCTGGCCGAGTTCCGCCGGCACGGCAAGGGCATCCGGCGGCTGCACGAGAAGATCTTCTACCGGCCGCTGCTGCAGTCCGTCGCGAACGTGCCGACCGAGGCGCTGCGCCTCACCACCAAACAGGCGGCCAGCCGGCTGGCCGCGCTCGGCTACACCGCGCCCGACGGCGCCCTCCAGCACATCAAGGCCCTCACCGCGGGCGTCTCACGCCGCGCCGCGATCCAGCAGGCGCTGCTGCCGGTCCTGCTCGACCTCTTGGCCGACACCCCCGATCCCGACGGCGGGCTGTTGTCGTACCGGAAGGTGTCCGAAGCGCTCGAAGCCACCCCGTGGTACCTGCGGGTGCTGCGGGACGAGGGCACGGTCGTGGAGCGGCTGGCGATCCTGCTCGGCACGTCCCGGCTGGTGCCCGACCTCCTGGTCCGCGCGCCCGAGGTGCTGCAGCTGCTCGGCGACCCCGCCCGGCTGCTCGGCCGCACGCCCACCGAGGTGGCGACGTCGTTGCGGGCCGCCGTCCGGCGTCAGCCCGGGTTGATCGCCGCCGTCGCCGCCGCGCGTTCGCTGCGGCGGCACGAGCTGCTGCGGGTCGCGTGCGCGGATCTGCTCGGCCTGCTCGACGTGCCCAGGGTGTGCGAAGCGCTGTCCAGTGTCTGGGGTGCCGTGCTGCAGGGCGCGCTGGCCGCGGCGTTCCGCCAGCGGCAGGCCGAACTGGGCCGGACGCCGGCGCGCATCGCGGTCATCGGGATGGGCCGGCTCGGCGGCGCCGAACTGGGCTATGGCTCGGACGCCGATGTGCTGTTCGTGTGCGAGCCGTCCGAAGGGGTCTCGGACGCCGAGGCGGTGCGGTTCGCGTCGTCGGTCGCGGAGACCGTCCGGAAGATGCTGGGCGCGCCGAGCCCGGACCCGGCCCTGCTGGTCGACGCCGACCTGCGGCCGGAGGGGCGGAGCGGGCCGCTGGTGCGGACGCTCGAGTCCTACCGCGCCTACTACTCGCGATGGGGTGAGGTGTGGGAGGCGCAGGCGCTGCTGCGGGCCCGGTTCGTCGGGGGTGACGACGAGCTCGGCGAGCGGTTCATCGCGATGATCGACCCGATCCGCTACCCGGACGGGTTGGACGCGACGAAGGCGCGCGAAATCCGGCGTATCAAGGCGCGCGTGGAAACGGAGCGGATGCCTCGCGGAGCGGACCCGACGCGGCACACGAAGCTCGGCCGCGGCGGCCTCGCCGACGTCGAGTGGACGGTGCAGCTGCTGCAGCTGCAGCACGCCCACTCCGTCGAGGGCTTGCGGACGACGTCGACGCTCGACGCGCTGGCGGTGCTCCCGGGCGCGGGCCTGGCGGAGCAGGCCGAAGCGGATTCGCTGACCGAGGCGTGGCTGCTGGCGACCCGGGTCCGCAACGCGGCGATGCTGGTGCGCGGCAAGGCCGTCGACGAGGTCCCCGGCTCGGGCCGCGATCTGGCCGCGGTGGCCAGGGTGCTCGGCCAGTCCGCGGGCGACGACCCCGGCGAGTTCCTCGACACCTACCGCCGCATCACGCGGCGGGCGCATGCTGTGGTGGAGCATCTGTTCTACGAGAGCTGAGCGGTCGCTTACAGTGGGACGCGTGACTGAGCGCGAGCCGTTCCGGACCCGGATCAAGGTCCGGCACTACGAGTTGGACACCCTGGGCCACCTCAACCACGCCGTGTACCACTCGTACGGCGAGGTGGCGAGGCTGGAGCTGTTCGAGCAGTCGGGCGCGCTGGCCGGGCTGAAGAACCTGGCCTCGGTGCTGCTGGAGTCGCACATCGTGTTCCGCCGCGAGCTGCGCGCGGGCGACGTCGTCGACGTCACGTGCGACGCGAAGTTCGGCAGCGGCAAGACGTTCTCGATGGACTCGAAGATCCTCAAGCTCGACGGCACTCTGGCCGCGGAGATCACCTGCACGCTGGGGTTGATGGACCTGGAGCGCCGCAAGCTGGTGGAGGACCCGCGTGGCCGCTTCGCCGAGGCGGGCGCGGACCTGAAGCTGCTGTCGACGTCCGAAGGGGACTGAGGGCCGGAGACGAGAAACGCCGGCGGCGAGGGCCTTTTCGCTCCTCGCCGCCGGCGTGCCCAGGGGACGCGTTACCGGATCACACGTCGTAATACAGGGCGAACTCGTACGGGTGCGGGCGCAGCCGCAGCGGGTCGATCTCGTTTTCGCGCTTGTACGAGATCCACGTCTCGATCACGTCCGGCGTGAAGACGCCGCCCTCGAGCAGGTAGTCGTGGTCGGCTTCCAGCGTGTCGAGGACCGTGCCCAGGTCGCCCGGGACCAGCTTGACGTTCTTGGCCTCCTCGGGCGGCAGCTCGTAGAGGTCCTTGTCGATCGGGTCCGCCGGCTCGATCTTGTTCCGGATGCCGTCGAGCCCGGCCATCATCATCGCCGAGAACGCCAGGTACGGGTTGCCCGAGGAGTCCGGGCAGCGGAACTCGGCGCGCTTGGCCTTCGGGTTGTTGCCCGTGATCGGGATGCGGACGCACGCCGAGCGGTTGCGCTGCGAGTAGACCAGCGAAACCGGGGCCTCGAAGCCCGGCACCAGGCGGTGGTAGGAGTTCACCGTCGGGTTCGTGAAGGCCAGCAGGCTCGGGGCGTGCTTGAGCAGGCCGCCGATGTAGTGGCGCGCGGTGTCCGACAGGCCGGCGTAACCCGACTCGTCGTGGAACAGCGGCGTGCCGTCCTTCCACAGCGACTGGTGGCAGTGCATGCCCGAGCCGTTGTCGCCGGCGAGCGGCTTCGGCATGAACGTCGCGGTCTTGCCCGCGGCGAACACCGTGTTCTTCACGATGTACTTGAACAGCTGCAGGTCGTCCGCGGCGTGCAGCAGCGTGTTGAACTTGTAGTTGATCTCGGTCTGGCCGGCGGTGCCCACCTCGTGGTGCGCGCGCTCGATCTCGAAACCGGAACCCTGCAGGTTGCGGACGATGTCGTCGCGCAGGTCGGCGAAGTGGTCGACCGGCGGGACGGGGAAGTAGCCGCCCTTGAACTTCGTCTTGTAGCCCTGGTTGCCGCCGTCTTCGTCGGCGCCGGTGTTCCACCAGCCCTCGACGGAGTCGATCTCGTGGAACGAGGCGTGCTCGGCGGAGTCGAAGCGGACCGAGTCGAAGATGTAGAACTCGGCTTCGGGGCCGAAGTACACGTTGTCGGCGACGCCGTACTCGGAGATGTACTGCTCGGCCTTGCGCGCGATGTTGCGCGGGTCGCGGCTGTACGCCTCACGGGTGAACGGGTCGTGCACGAAGAAGTTCAGCGAGAGCGTCTTCGCCTTGCGGAACGGGTCGATGCGGGCCGTCTCGGGGTCCGGCAGCAGCAGCATGTCGGACTCGTGGATGGACTGGAAGCCGCGGACCGAGGAGCCGTCGAACGCGAGTCCCTCTTCGTAGGCCTCTTCGGTGAAGGCCTTCGCCGGGACCGTGAAGTGCTGCATGACGCCCGGAAGGTCGCAGAACCTGACGTCGACGACCTCGACGTTCTCGTCGGCGATGAGGCGCTGGATGTCGTCTGGAGTAGTGGGCACCCTCGGTGACTCCTTCTCGTTCGGGCTCGTGCGGCAGTGCTCTCTTCGGCTCACGCTAAAAGTGCGGTGTTGCCCGACCGTCACCCGTATGTTTCGCTGGTGTTAACGGGTGGTCGATATCGGGTATCCGACCAGGTCGGATGTGTTCCGCGCCACCGGCATACCCTAGACGGGTGGCGAGATGGACCGGCGAATGGCTACCCGGCACCGGCGACGGTGGGCAGGGTACTGATCAACACGACGCGCGCTGGCCGGGTGAGAAGTTCGGTTTGCCCGAATCGGGCGTCGGCTCGGCGGCGAGCGGCGGCGCCCGGCTGCTCGGGCTGATCGTCGACCTAGTGCTCGCGGCCCTGGTCACGGCGGTGTTCCTGCACCCCAGCCTGCAGGACCCGGCCGCGATGCAGGAGTTCAACCTCTGGTCCGGCGGCGTGTGGGCGGTCATCTCGGTCATCTCGGCCGGCTTCTTCGGCTTCACCCCCGGGATGGGTGTCGTCGGCATCCGCGTCGCCCGCCTCGACGGCGCCGCGCTGGTCGGGCCGCTGCGGGCATTGGTCCGGGCGGCGCTGACGTTCGTGATCATCCCGGCGGCGGTCCGCAACGCCGACGGCCGCAGCTGGCTGGACCGCCTGACCGGCACCGTGGTCATCCGGATGCGCTGAGCGCGTCGCGGCCGCCGGTGCGGTCTCGCGGAAGTACTGAACGCGAAAGGCCCCCGTCCGGTTCGGACGGGGGCCTTCTTCGTCGATGCGGGATCAGCGGCGGCGGATCGTGCGCTGGACGTTGCGCATCTTCGCGCCGGCCGGCATCGGGCCCTTCGGGAGGGCCGCGCCGCGGTTGCCGAGGGCGGCCAGCTTGGCCTCGAGGGCGTCGACCTGGGCCGGCTTGAGGTTGCGGGGCAGCTTCATCAGGTAGCCCTGGAGCTTCTTCAGCGGAAGCTGGCCCTCTTCGTTGCCGATCGTCACGTCGTAGATCGGCGTCTCACCGATCAGGCGGGAGACGCGCTTCTTCTCCTGGGCGAGCAGCGTCTTCACGCGGTGCTGCGCGCCCTCGGCGACGAGCACCACGCCGGGGCCGCCCAGGACGCGGTGCACCGCGTCGAGCTGGGTGGTCGCCGCGACGGTCGGCGTCACCTTCCAGCGGCCGCGGAGGTTCTCCAGCGCCCAGGCGGCGGCGCCGGGCTGGCCGTCGGCCTTCGAGTAGACCGTGCGCTGGACGCGCCGGCCGAAGATGATCATGGCGAGGAGGCCGCCGAGCAGCAGCCCCAGCGGCAGCAGCACCCATTGGGCGTCGAAGAAGAACCCGACCCCGAACAGGACGCCGGCGACGACGACGATCGCGCCGAGCATCCACGGGATGAGCCACGGGTCTTCCTTGCGCTGCATCTTGAAGGCCTCGAAGAGCTGGCCACGGCGGGCCTTGCTCGCCGCGCGCTTCTCCTTCTTGGCCTGCTTGGCCGCTTCCTTGTCCTGCTGTCCCGCCATATGACCAGGATACGGCCGCGTGCCCCTGCCCCGGTTCCCTGTCCCCCTCTGCGAGGATGCCGGACGTGACCGGCGTACTTTCCCCGAAGAGCCTCACCCGTCTGCTCGATGGCCTCGACCCCGAGCAGCGCGCCGCCGCCAGTGCTCCACGGGGGCCGGTCTGCGTGCTCGCCGGCGCCGGCACGGGCAAGACCCGCACGATCACCCATCGCATCGCCCATCTGGTCCGATCCGGGCACGTTTCCCCAGGTCAGGTGCTCGCCGTCACGTTCACGACCCGGGCCGCCGGCGAGATGCGGACGCGGCTGCGCGGCCTCGGCGTCGAAGCGGCGCAGGCGCTGACCTTCCACGCCGCCGCCCGCCGTCAGCTGCGTTACTTCTGGCCGCGCGTGGTCGGCGACCGGCCGTGGGACCTGCTGGAGAACAAGCTGCGCTACGTCGGCCAGGCGGCGAACCGGGCCAAGCTGGGCACCGAGGTCGAGGTCCTGCGCGACCTGGCGAGCGAGATCGAGTGGGCGAAGGCGTCCCTGATCAGCCCGGACGACTACCCGGCCGTGACCGCGCGCGCCCAGCGGGACATCCCGGCGCCGGCCGCGCAGGTCGCCGAGGTTTACCGCACGTACGAAGAACTGAAGAACGCCGCGCAGGTGCTCGACTTCGACGACCTCCTGCTGCACACGACGGCGGTGCTCGAGGAGCACGGCACCGTCGCCGAGGAGTTCCGCGACCGCTACCGCTGCTTCGTCGTCGACGAGTACCAGGACGTCACGCCGCTGCAGCAGCGCCTGCTCGACGCGTGGCTCGGCGGCCGCGACGACCTCACTGTCGTCGGCGACGCCAACCAGACGATCTATTCGTTCGGCGGCGCGTCGCCGCGGCCGCTGCTCGAGTTCACCCGGCGCTACCCGGACGCCACCGTCGTCCGGCTCGAGCGCGACTACCGGTCCACCCCCGAGGTCGTCGCGCTGGCGAACCGGGTGATCGGCGCCGCGCGGGGCCGGCCCGCGGGCTCGCGGCTGAAGCTGATCGGCCAGCGGCCGCCGGGGCCCGAACCGCGTTTCGCCGAGTTCGACGACGAGGCGGTCGAGGCCGGCGCCGTCGCCCGGCGGGTGCGCGAGCTGCTGGACGGCGGGGTGTCGGCGAGCGAGATCGCGATCCTCTATCGGGTGAACGCCCAGTCCGAGGCCTACGAGTCGGCGCTGACCGAGGCCGGCATCCCGTACCTGGTCCGCGGCGGCGAGCGGTTCTTCAACCGGACGGAGGTCCGGCAGGCGATGTCCGCGCTGCGGGCCGCGAGCGGCGACGTCAGCTCCGACCTGGTCACGACGGTGCGTTCGGTGCTCGCCAGGGTCGGGCTCACCGAGTCGCCGCCCGCCGGTGGCGCGGCCAAAGAACGCTGGGACGCGCTCCTGGCGATCGTCGAGCTGGCCGAAGAGCTCGCCTCGACGGTCGCGGACGCGGACCTGCCGCGCTTCTGCGCCGAGCTCGACCAGCGCGCCGCGGCCCAGCACCCGCCGACGGTCGAGGGCGTGACGCTCGCTTCGCTGCACGCGGCGAAGGGCCTGGAGTGGGACGCGGTGTTCCTCGTCGGCCTCGCCGAGGGGACGGTGCCGATCCTGCACGCCGGTGACGACGAGGCGGCGATCGAGGAGGAGCGGCGGCTGTTCTACGTCGGCGTCACCCGGGCCCGCGAGCACCTGTGGCTGTCGTGGGCGCTGGCCCGCACGCCGGGCGGGCGGCGCAACCGGCGGCGCAGCCGGTTCCTCTACGGCCTGGTCCCGGAGGACCACCCGGCCGCCCGGGTGGCGCGCTCCCAGCAGCAGAAGCCGGCGTCGCCGGTCAAGACGCGCTGCCGCGTCTGCGGCGGGCCCCTGCTCGAAACTCTCGAAGTCAAGCTCGGCCGGTGCGGACGCTGCCCGTCCACAGTGGATGAGGGCCTGCTGGAGCGGCTGAAGTCGTGGCGCGCCGACCGGGCTCGCGAGCTCAAGGTGCCGGCGTTCGTCGTGTTCACCGACGCGACGCTGATGGCCATCGCCGAGCAGCGCCCGGACGACGAGGCGGCGCTGGTGTCGATCTCCGGCATCGGCGCGACCAAGCTCGAGCGCTTCGGCACGGAGATCCTCGGCGTCGTCCGCGCGTCGGCGGAGACCTGAGGTCCGCGTCGCCCATGTGGCCCAGACCGCGTCCGAGCCATGATCGACGCGGCGAACCCGCTGCTCAGTGGCGATCTTCGTATCTTCGAGGATTTTCCCGTTAATTGAGTTGCCCCGGTGTGGTGGGGGGCAATAACCTGCCAGTACCGAGCCCGAAGGGCTCGACTGGGGATCTACGGAAGCGCCGCTCGGCGGCCGCGTGTGCAGAGTTACAGAAGGAGGTGCCGGTGAAATGACCATCAACATGACGCTCACGAACCCGGGCACCCGTCTGCTCTGCGCCGTGGAAGCCGCGGCCGTTCAGCGCCCGGGCACCGGTGTGTCCGTGAGCGCTCACGAGGTCCGTGGCACGCGTCGCGTCATGCGGCGCTGGACCACCGGCGATGTCGTCGTCTTCGGGACCGGCCGTGTTCTGGCCGCCTACCCGCAGGCCGATCTGCCGACCATCAAGCAGTTCCGTGTTCCGTTGTCGATACGGGAGCGAAGTTCCTGACCTAGTCAGGACACGAGGCTCACGAAGGCCGCGGAACCGGAAACCCCGGATCCGCGGCCTTCGTGTTTTTGGCTGCACAACCCAAGAGGAACCAGCGTTGCCCAGCTCCATGCCCCAACAGAAAACCCGTACGACACAAGGAGGAACACCCATGTCTTCGGCCATCGCCTACACCTCGGGTGAGGCAATATTCGCCGACCTGCTCGACCCGATCGCCGTGCCCGACGTGGCGCTGCCGTGCCGTTCGGGCGACGCGGACCTGTGGTTCGCGGAGTCCCCGGCCGAGCTCGAGCGCGCGAAGGCGTCCTGCGCCGACTGCCCGGTGCGCGAGGCCTGCCTGGCCGGCGCGCTGGCGCGGCGCGAGCCGTGGGGCGTTTGGGGTGGCGAGATCTTCGAGCGCGGTGTGGTGATCGCGCGCAAGCGGCCCCGTGGCCGTCCGCGCAAGAACGTCGCCATCGAGCCGGCCGCCAAGGCCGGCGGCGATCACCGGAGTGCCGCCGCATGAGCGTCGAACCGGTCACGACCAGGGATTACGAAGCGCGCGTCGGAAGCCCCGAGCGCACGCAGCTGCAGTTGACGAAGACCGAGATCGAGGAGATCAGCGAGATGTTGCTTTACGAAGAACTGTCCAGGGCCCGAATACGGGATCTGGAGGAGGGGGTCCGCGCCCAGCGGGCCCGAGGTAGCGCGCGTGCCCTCCGCCGCTGGACGCGAGTAGCCCGATGGGCGAGCCGCCGTGCGGAGCGGTACCAGGACCAGAACTGAGCGCAGGCCCCTGCCGCCACCCGGCGGCAGGGGCCGTTGTGCTGGCCACGGTCGGCCGCGCGGCGGGTCGCGGGGTGCCAGCTCGCGCCGGCCGTGGGTTCGGGGACCGCGGTCGTGCTTGTGCGCTCGGACTTGCGACGGGGTCGCGGGATCGCTGGGCCGGGTGTGCTTTGTGGCCTCCTTCGGGCGGTCTTGTTCGCGTGGCGCCGTCCGGTGGCTGGTGTTGAATGGGGTGATGTCCGCACACACCCACGACGACATCGACTGGGCGGACCGCCTGGCCCAGCTGCGCATGGCCGACACCCTCGACGCCGAAGCGCTCGCGCCGGTCGCGCGGCGGCTTGTCGCCGGCCTGCCGGAGCGGCCCGTCGTCGTCGATGTCGGGTGTGGGGCCGGCGGGATGAGCGTGCTGTTCGCGCGCGAACTCGGGCGTCGGGACGGGGGCACCGTCGTCCTCGTCGACGCCACACCTGCACTGCTCGCCGAGGCCCGGCGGGTGGTCTCCGCGGCCGCCGCCGGGAGCGTCGAGGTCGTGGGGCAGTCCGGTGACCTCGCCGATCCCGAGCTGGCCGGCCGGGTGCCCGCCGCCGATCTCATGTGGGCGTCCGGCGTTGTTCATCACGTCGGCGATCAGCAGGCCGCGCTGCGCACGCTGGCCGGGCTGCTGCGGCCGGGCGGGGTGCTCGCCATCGCCGAAGGCGGGCTCGAGATGCGGTGCCTCCCTTGGGAACTCGGGGTCGGCCGGCCCGGGCTGGAGCCACGGCTGCTCGCCGCGCGGGCCGCGTGGTTCGCCCGGATGCGCGCCGGGATTTCGGGCAGCGTCGCCATGCCCTACGGCTGGACACGCGCCCTCCGCGAAGCCGGCCTCGAGGACGTCGAGTCGTTCGGTGCGCTCATCGACCACCCGATGCCGGGCTCGGACCTCCTGCGCGAGTACGTGGTGCACCGCGTCGGGTGGCTCGCCGAGTCGGCCGGGGAGTGGCTCGACGCCGACGATCGCGACACCGTCGCCGCGCTGACCGATCCGGAGGGGCCGGACTTCCTCGGCCGCCGGGACGACCTGTTCCTGTTCGGCGCCAAGGCGATCCACTGTGGACGGTTGCGGTGAGCGAGCCGGCGCCGGTCGTGTGCACCCGCTGCGGCCGCGGCCGCAGCGCCGACGACGACCCGGCTACGGCGCTCGCCTGGGTGTCCACCCGCGAGCGTGGGGTGCTGCGCTGGCTCTGCCCGGATTGCGCGAGGCAGCACGTGCGCGACATCGAGGGCAAGCTGCCGGACGAGTACTGGTGATCAATCCACGCTCCTGAACGCATTGTCGGAGACAGCCGGCGGCGACTGGTCATGCGGCGTCCCCGATCGACCTCATGGGGACCGCGCGGACCCGCGGGCGGGGTGTGCGGGACGCTTCGTCGAACGCCAGGGCCAGTTCCCCCGCCACCTCGCGGGCGACGTTGCGCAGTTGCCGCACCGTGCAGCGGACCAGGACGATCCCCGTGGCCGCCAGCGCGAGGTGGCTGAAGCCGCCACCGGGGCCGGGGCCGCATCGGTACTGCCAGGCCAGCCCGATCTCGTCCCACCACGCGTCGGCCTCGCCGATGCGGCGGCCCCGGCGGTCGCAGATCGTGACGTCCCAGGCCGGCGGTGGCAGCCGGGCCATCTCGAGCACGCGCGTCGCCAGGCCGTGGGCCTGGATCGGCCCCTCGTCGAGTTCGCGGAGCACTTTCCGGACCGCCGCCGTGCCGCGCTGGGACCCGGAGCCGAGCTCCGTCAACAGCTCCTGGCGATCGCACAAACCCCAGTAGAGCGGCAGCGTCAGCAGGTGCCGGATCCGCGCCGGGTCGGGTTCGGTCCTCGCCAGGTCGAGCGTGGCCCGGGCCGGCGGCGCGAACGGCAGCCCGTCGACCAGGACCGGGTCCGGCATCCGGGCCGTCCGCGCCGCGCGGACCCCTTGGCAGGCCCCCACCCGGCAGTGCTCGGGAACCAGCAGCTGGATCTCGCCCGCCGGCGGGCACTTCACGCCGTGGGCCAGCAAGGCGTCGGCGCCGGTGATCACCACCCTCGGCCCGTACCGAACGAGCGCGGCGTGCAGCAGCTGTTGCCGCGTCGGCGCGGTGTTGCGCAGCAGGACGACACCGGGGTGCAGGCGGCGCCACGGCCCGCCGGGGCCGCAGAGCCGCCGGGTTCTTCGGTCGGACACCCCGGCCCGGCGCAACTGTTCGAGGTTCATCACCTCGCAGCGGTCAGGGTTACTGAGGGCCAGTGGATCGGTGCGTTGAGTAGCAGTCATGGTTCGAGCATGGCCGCTCGGCCAACCGGGTGGAACCCCGTTTCCCGCAGCTGTGGACAACTCGCCGGGATCCGCCCGTTCGCGGCCCGGTCTGTGGACAACTCAGGCGGCGAACCCGGGCTGCCAGCGCTCCACGATGCCGCGCGCCGGGATCTCCGCGTCGAGCTGGCAGAGGATGCCCGTCGACCCCGCCGTCACCCGGTGGATCATCAGGTACTCGGGCGGCAGGTTGAGCGAACGCCCGACCCGGAAGTCGTTGCCGCGGCTGTCGCCCACCCGCCCCGCCTGCTTCTGCATCCACCGGCGCGTGAAGTGGAACGTCGGCTCGGCCAGCGGCTCGGTGAACGGCGCCAGGTAGGCGAGCACCTCGTCCGCGGTCAGGTCGCTGTCCGGCCGGATGAAGCGGTTCTCCCGCAGCAGGCGCATCAGTCCGGTGGACTCGCCGTCGAGGGCCAGCCGCGTCATCTCGCCCAGGTGACGGGGGATGCCGTCGGGCAGCCGGGCGACGCCGCCGAAGTCGATGACGCACAGCCTGTTGTCGGCCGTGATCATGAAGTTGCCCGGGTGCGGGTCCGAGTGCAGGAGGTGGACGCGCTCGGGGGAGGAGTAGTGGAATTCCGCCAGGAGCCGGCCCGCCATGTTCCGGGTCTCGCGGTCGCCGTCCGCGATCACCTTCGACAACGGCGTGCCGCTCGCCCACTCCGTCACGACGACCTTCGGCGCGCTGGCCACCACGCGCGGCACGAGGATGCCGGGGTCGCCGTCGAACGCCTTCGCGAAAGCGCGCTGGTGCTGGGCCTCGGCCTGGTAGTCGAGCTCCTCGTTCATCCGCTCGGCGAGCTCCGCCAGCAGCGGCTTCACCTCGGTGCCGGGCACGAACGCCTGGAACAGCCTGCTGAACCGCTGCAGCTGCCGCAGGTCGCTGCGCAACGCCTCGTCGGCGCCCGGATACTGCACCTTGACCGCGACCTCGCGGCCGTCGTGCCAGACCGCGCGGTGCACCTGGCCGATGCTCGCGGCCGCCGCCGGCTCGTCGCTGAACGAGGCGAACCGGCTGGCCCAGGTGCGGCCCAGTTGCTCGGCGAGCACCCGGTGGGTCTGCCGGACCGACATCGGCGGCGCGGCGGCCTGCAGCTTCGTCAGCGCTTCGCGGTACGGCTTCGCCATGTCGTCCGGGACCGCCGCCTCGAACACGCTCAGCGCCTGGCCGAACTTCATCGCCCCGCCCTTGAGCGTGCCGAGCACCTCGAACAGCTGCTCCGCGGCCTTGGCCGACAGTGTCGCGTTCACCTGCTCCGCGCTCTGGCCCGCGAGCCTCTTGCCCCAGCCGCCGACCGCCCGCCCGGCGATGCCGAGCGGGAGACTGGCGAGCTTGGCGGTACGGGCGGCACCCTTGCGCGGGATCGCGGCGTCACGATCGGCTGGGTCGCGGAAGTCGGTCACACTGGCGATTCTGCCTTGCGGCGTCGGCGGCGCGCAGCCTGCTCGTGACGTCTTAGTGGCCTACGTCTCCTGGAGTACTTCCGGTGCGCCGCAGCCGCACCGCGGGTGCGGTGGCCAGCCGCGGTGGCGGATGCGGCCGTCGAACGCGTCGATCTCGAGGGTCGCGTTCCACGCCGGCGGCGCCGACGTGGCGGGCGAGAGCAGCCGCATGGTCTGCGCGACGGCCAGTGACGCGCACGCCTGGACCGCGCCGAGGTCGGGCCGCTGGTGCCGGCCGGCCAGCTGACCGGCGATGCGCGGCCAGCACGGGTCGAGGTCGGTCCGGTGCAGGTCGGCGCAGCGCAGGCACGAACTGCGGCCCGGCACCACCAGCGGCCCGACGATGCCCGTTCCGTCGCGGACGCGCACGGACATGTGCGGGACGCCGTCGTCCATCAGTTCGGCGACGACCTCCGGCGCCGGCACCACGGCGTCGGTGAGCAGCACCAGCTCCGGGTACCGGTCGTGCAGGCGGGTGGCGCGGACCTCGGGGTCCACCCGATGGAGCAGGTCGGCGAGGGCTTGCCGCCGGTGGCGCCCCACGTCCGCGCCGGTGAAGCCGGCGCCGAGGTCGTGTTCGGTCACGGCGCCGGACACCCGCAGGTCGACGTGGCCGATGCCGGCGTTGGCCAGCAGCACGGCGACCGCGACCGCGATCCGGCCGTCCCCGTGCACGGCGACCGCGGAGGCGCGCCGCCGATCCGCCAGCGCTGCCTGGTGGTGACGGGCGCGCAGGGACCAGAGGCCGGTTTCGCCGCGGAGGCCCGGGCCGCCGGGCCGGCCGGCGTCGGTGACCAGGCCGAGCGCGGTCAGCTGCCGCAGCAGCGTCCGCAGCTGGTCGCGGTGTTCGCTCTCGGCGAGCAGGATCCGCTCGACGGGCTTGCTGCCGTCGAGTGCACGCAGCCGGGCGACCAGGTCCGGTGTCAGGCCTTCGACGATCACGCCGTGGCGCGGATCGAGCCCGATCTGGATCTCGCGCGAGCCGCGTTCGAGCACGGTGAGGCCCGGGAGCAGGGCGGGATGGGCCGGCAGCAGGACCGGAGGCATGTCCGCGGTGGAGAGGATCATGTCCGCAGGATCGCACCGGGTGGCGACCGGCGAGCCCGCGAAGACGCCGAAACGGCCGAGTTGTCCACAGTTGAAACCGGTTGTGGACAACTCGGGTCTGTGACCTTAAGGCGCTCGGAGTTGTCGGTGCCTGGCCTTACCGTTGTCGGGTGGTCGAAGCACGGATGCCCTCACTGAGAGGCCGGGGGGAAACGAACCCCCCGTCGGACACACCCGGACACAAGGTCGAAGTGCGGCGCAGCCAGCGCCGGCACCGGACGGTCACCGCGTATTGGAATGACGACACGCTCGTCGTGCTCATCCCCGCGCGGATGACCAGGGCGGAGGAGAAACACTGGGTCGCCGAGATGGAGCGCAAACTGCAGCGCTCGGAACCACGTCGGCCGGCGTCCCCGAAGACGTCGGACGAAGTCTTGCTGGCGCGCTGCGCGCTGCTGTCGGGCAAGTACCTGGCCGGCACCGCGGTGCCGGCGAGCGTCCGCTGGGTGCCGCCGATGCGCACGAGGTGGGCGTCCTGCACGCCGGTCGACGCGACCATCCGGGTCAGCGACCGGCTGCGCAAGGTCCCGCCGTGGGTGCTGGACTACGTGCTGGTGCACGAGCTGGCGCACCTGCGCGAGCCAGGCCACGACGCGGCGTTCTGGGCGTTGGTGCGGCGGTACCCGAAGACGGAACGCGCGATCGGCTATCTGGAAGGGCTTTCGGCCGCCGCCGGGTGGGGGATCTCCACCGAGGACTGAGCGGGTGATGGTGACCGGGGTGATCCGTGGTCGCGGGTCGCCCCGGTTTCGTCGGGGTGCGCTGGTGGTCGGGCGGGGGATTCGCGGGTGGCTCGGCGGACGGGCACAGGTGCCTGGCGGGTAGCACAGGTGCCTGGCGGGTAGCTCGCGTGGCGGGATGGGCGGCTCGGGTGCCTGGCGGACGACGGTGCGGGGCGGAAAGGGAGACGGGCGCCTCGCGAGTGAGAGACGCCCGGCTCCGGGATTGCTGTTCAGCTCTTGGTGTCGCCCTCTTCGGGGTCGTCGCCGGCGGGAGGGTTCTCCTTCTCCCGCACCTCGCGCTCGGACTGCTCCGTGCGCTCCAGCTCGGCGATCGGGTCCAGGTCGTCGATCGAACCGGTCTCGCCCACGCGATCCGCGAAGTCGATCGGCTCGTCCAGGTCCTCGGCCGTCGGCATCAGGTCCGGGTGGGACCAGAGGCCGTCGCGCTTCTCGAGGCCGTGGCGGTCGCCGACCAGCTTCCACAGCGACGAGGCCGCGCGCATCCGGCGGGGACGCAGCTCCAGGCCGACGAGCGTCGCGAACGTCTGCTCCGCCGGGCCGCCCGTCGCGCGGCGGCGGCGCAGCGTCTCGCGCAGCGCGTCCGCGCCCGGCAGACGGTCGCCGACCGCCTCCGCCACCACCACGTCGACCCAGCCCTCGACCAGGGCGAGCAGCGTCTCCAGGCGGTTCAGCGCGCCCTTCTGCTCCTCCGTCGTCTGCGGCTCCAGCAGCCCGGACGACATCGCCTCCTCGATGCTCGCCGGGTTGGCCGGGTCGATCCGGCCGGCCAGCGACTCGAGGGCGGACGTGTCCACCGAGATGCCGTGCGCGAACTCCTCGACCGTCGCCAGCAGCCGCTGGCGCAGCCACGGCACGTGCGAGAAGAGCCGCTGGTGCGCGGCCTCGCGGGCGGCCAGGAAGACGAGGATCTCGCTGCTCGGCAGCTCCAGGCCCTCGGCGAACTTCTCGATGTTCGCCGGCAGCAGCGCCGACGTCCCGGCCGGGGCCAGCGGCAGGCCGATCTCACCGGCGGTCAGCATCTCAGACGCGAGCTGCGCCAGCGCGTTGCCGAGCTGGGAGCCGAAGGCCATCCCGCCCATCTGCCCCATCATCTGCAGCAGCGGGCCGGCGGCCTGCTTGGCTTCCTCCGGCAGCGCCTCCATCCAGGCGCCCGAGACCTGCCGGGCGACCGGGTCGCACAGCCGCTGCCACGTCGGCAACGTCTTCTCCACCCAGGTGCGCGGCGACCAGGCGACCGTCGACGTCGCGCCGGCGGGCAGGATCGTCGCCGCGTCGAGCCACAGCTCGGCCAGGTGGGCGGCGTCGCGCACGGCCGCGTTCGAGTCGTCGCCGCCGGAGAAGCCGAGCTTGCTCTCGCCGGTGTTGCCGGCACTGCCCAGGTTCTGCAGGGCGATCTGCTTGGCAAGGTCGTAGTTCACCGGCCCGCTGGAGGTGCCGGCCTGGCTGAGCATCTGGCCCAGCTGGCTCAGCATCTGCCCGAGCTGGTTGAAGGCCTCGGCGCCGGACTGCTGCCCGCCTTCCGAGGGATCGTTCTCACCTCGTTTGTCGGGATCGGAAGGTCCGAAGCCGAACGGGGGTTTACTCATGTGTCCACCGTACGCGGGTCGGGGGCCGTCGAGCGTGTCAACCGGACCATGTGCGTGGCCTTCACCGAGAAGCGAACGCCGTCACCGTACGCTGTCGGGCGTGACCAAGTCCTCCGAGGAGACCGCCCCCGCGAAGAGCGCGCCGGAACCGGCCGCGGAGCAGCCCGGCGACGTCCGGCGGATGACCCGCCGCGGCTGGACTCTGGTGGTCAGCGGCTCGCTGTTCCTTGTCTTCGTGCTGCTCGGCTCGGTCGTGCCGGTGCCGTTCGTGGCGATCAGCCCGGGCCCGACCTACGACACGCTGGGTCGCGACGCGGCGGGCAACCCGGTCATCCAGGTCACCGGTCACGAGACTCATCCGACCACCGGCGAGCTCCGCATGACGACCGTCTCCCTGCACGACGGCGTCACGCTTTTCCAGGGCCTCGGCTTCTGGGCGAGCGGCCGGTACGCGCTCGCGCCGCGCGAGGAGTACTTCAAGCCGGGCGAGACGAGCGAGCAGGTCAAGCAGGAGAACATCCAGCAGCTCCAGGACTCGCAGACGAACGCCCAGGTCGCCGCCCTGCGCAAGCTGGGCTACCCGATCAAGGTGCTGGCGAAGCAGATCGTCTCCGGCAGCCCCGCCGACCACGTCCTCTCCCCGGGCGACCGGCTGATCACCGTCAACGGCAAGAAGATCGTCGAGGCCGCCGACGTGCGGGCCGCGCTGGCCGGCACCCTGCCCGGCCAGACCGTCCAGATCACCTTCCAGTCGGACGGCCAGCCCGAGCGGACCGTGCCGCTCACACTCGCCGCGCGCCAGGACCGCAAGGAAGGCTTCATCGGCCTGACCGCGGTCGACCGCGCCGACGCGCCGTTCACGGTGAACATCTCCCTGCAGGACGTCGGCGGCCCGTCGGCCGGGCTGATGTTCACGCTCGCCATCATCGACCGGCTTCGGCCCGGCGACCTGGCGGGCGGGCGGCACATCGCCGGGACCGGCGAGATCACCGAGACCGGCGAGGTCGACCCGATCGGCGGGATCTCGTTCAAGGTGGTCGGCGCCCGCGAGGCCGGCGCCACCGACTTCCTGGTGCCCGCGCACAACTGCGCCGAGGCCAAGACGACCGCGCCCGAGGGCCTCAACCTCATCAAGGTGTCCACACTGGACGACGCGCTCACCCAGCTCGACAATTTGAAGGCGGGCCGCCCGACAGCGTCGTGTTGACGGGCGCGAGAACGCCCGGGCGTCAAGGCAGCAGGGTTGCCTTGAGGGCCTCGACGAGATTCGGGGCCAGGTCGGGGCTCTCCACGATCTCGTCGATCGTTTCGTCCGTGCCCTCCGTCGTGCCGATGCCGCGCAGCCGCATCACGCAGGCGCCTTCGCCGTCGCGCAGGACCGCGGCCACCAGGCGGGCCTCCGTCCGCTGGGGATGGTCGGCGGCCGCTCGGCGGAGGCTGTCCGCGTCCGCCTCGGCGATGTCCGGCAGCTCCGACTCCGACCCCGGCGGCAGCACGATGATCTCCTGGGCCAGCGCGCACCCGATGACCAGATCCGGCCACGCGATCCGGCCCAGCGCCTCGGCGAGATCGCCCTCGGGCAGGGCCTCCTGGGCCACCGGCGTCAGCGGGTTCGCCCGATCCAGCTGCCCGGCCAGCTCCGGCTGCTCGTCCAGCAGCGCCGCCGTCGGCACCAGCGCGAACAGCTGCGGCGGCTGGTCCCAGCCGCCCGCGGCCATGAACTCCTCGATTTCGCGGGCGAGGGCGGCCACGCCGGGCGCGGCCGGGTGCGGTTCGTTCGCTGCCATGCCCACATGGTGGCAGGCCGGACCGCACGTCGTCGCCGCGCGGTCCGGTTTGGGCGGTCCCGGGAACTCCACGAGGCATCCGTAGAGTTAGGGAATCAGGGGGCGCACGCGCCCCTGTTCATGTGCTGACGAAGACAGGAGCGTGTGCCGTGGCGACTCGGCCCCCGGTGAGCCTGCCGAAGCTGTCCCGGCGGAGCCGGATCCTCCTCATCATCGCCGCGGTGATCGTGCTGGCGCTGTTGCTCGGGGCCCGCCTGCTGGACACGTACGTCGACTGGCTGTGGTTCGGCGAGGTCGGCGCGCGATCGGTGTTCACCACCCAGCTGGTCACCCGCGTCGTGCTTTTCTTCGCCGTCGGATTGCTCGTCGGCGGCGCACTCGCGATCAGCCTGATGATCGCCTACCGCAGCCGCCCGGTCTTCGTGCCGATCTCCGGCGCCGACGACCCGCTCGCGCGCTACCGCTCCGCGATCGTCGCCCGCATCCGGCTCTTCGGCGTCGGCATCCCGGTGCTCACCGGCCTCATCGCCGGCCTGTCCGCCCAGGGCGACTGGCAAGTCGTGCAGCTGTTCCTGAACGGCACCACGTTCGGCCAGACCGACCCCGAGTTCGGCAACGACGTCGGCTTCTACGCCTTCGACCTGCCGTTCTACAACTGGCTCCTCGGCTGGCTGTTCATCACGGTCGTCATCTCCTTCTTCGGCGCCCTGATCTCGCACTACGTCTTCGGCGGCATCCGGCTGGCCGGCAAGGGCGGCCAGCTCGCCGGCCCGACCCGCGCGCAGCTCGCCATCACCGTCGGCCTCTTCGTGCTCCTGAAGGCCGTGGAGTACTTCTTCGACCGGTACAACCTGCTGCTGTCCGACCGCGGCGCCCCGCTGTTCGTCGGCGCCACCTACACCGACCTGAACGCGGTCCTGCCCGCCAAGCTGATCCTGCTGTGCATCTCGGTGATCTGCGCGATCGCGTTCTTCGCCGGCGCCTTCCTGCGCAACCTCCAGCTCCCGGCGATCGCGCTCGTGCTGCTGATCCTGTCGAGCATCCTGGTCGGCGTCGCCTGGCCGGCCGTTCTCGACCAGTTCTCGGTCAAGCCCAACGCGAACGAGAAGGAAGCGACGTCCATCCAGCGCAACATGGAGGCGACGCGCAAGGCCTTCGGTCTCACCGACGTCTCGTACGACGACTACACCGGCAAGTCCGAGGCCACCGCCGCCCAGGTCAAGCAGGACACCGGGACGTTGCCGAACATCCGGCTGCTCGACCCGAACGTTCTGTCCGACACCTTCACCCAGCGCGTCGGCCGCGAGAACTTCTACGGCTTCCCGGCGAAGCTCGACATCGACCGCTACACCGTCGGTGGCACCACGCAGGACTACATCGTGGCCGCCAAGGAGATCAAGACCGAGGGCCTGACCGGCAACCAGACCAGCTGGATCAACCGGCACCTCGTCTACACCCACGGCAACGGCTTCGTCGCCGCGCCCGCCAACACCATCGACCGCGCGGTCAAGGACGCCAACTCCGACGGCGGCTACCCGATCGCCACCACCAGCGACACCCAGAACCCCGCCGGGGCCGGCTCCGAGAACGGCGCCCCGGGGATCCAGGTCGACCAGCCCCGCATCTACTACGGCGAGCTTTCCGCGGCCGACACCGACTACGCCATCGTCGGCGGCACCTCCGGCAACGCGCCGGGCGAGTACGACACCGCCACCGACCACGGCTACACCTACAAGGGCAGCGGCGGCGTCCCGATCGACAACTGGTTCAACCGCTTCACCTTCGCCGCCGAGTACGGCGAACGGAACATCCTGTTCTCCGACGCCATCGGCGACAACTCCAAGATCATGTACAACCGTGATCCCCGCGACCGGGTCAGCAAGATCGCGCCCTGGCTGACCCTCGACGGCGACCCGTACCCGGCGGTCGTCGACAAGAAGATCGTCTGGATCGTCGACGGCTACACCACTCTCAACAACTTCCCGTACGCCCAGCAGACCCAGCTCGGCACGGCCACCAACGACTCGCTCAACGGCGTCGCCCGCCAGGCCAACAGCTCCATCAACTACATCCGCAACTCGGTCAAGGCCACCGTGGACGCCTTCAACGGCACGGTCAACCTGTACTCGATCGACGACAAGGAACCGGTTCTCAACGCCTGGGAGAAGGTCTTCCCCGGACTCGTGAAGCCGAGCTCCGAGATTTCCCCGGACCTGCGGTCCCATTTCCGCTACCCCGAGGACCTCTTCAAGATCCAGCGCGAACTCCTGTCTCGCTACCACGTGAACAACCCGCAGGAGTTCTACTCCCAGCAAGCCTTCTGGAGCGTGCCCCAGGACCCCACCACCGAGGGCGGCACCAACCCGACGGCCTCCGGCGCGGCCAACCAGCCCGGCTACTACGTCCTCGCCGACGCGCCAGGCCAGAACCGGCCCACCTTCCAGCTGACCAGCTCCCTCACCGGCCTCCAACGGCAGTACCTGGCCTCCTGGATGTCGGTGTCCTCCGATCCTGAGGACTACGGCAAGATCAGAGTCCTCCAGCTCCCCACCGGAGCCACCGGAGCCAGCCAGGTCGACGGACCGGTGCAGGTCCAGAACAGATTCCAGAGCGACCCCCGCGTCGCCCAGGACCGCACCCTGTTCAACAACCCCAACGTGCGGGTGATCTACGGCAACCTGATCACCTTGCCCGTCGCCGACGGCTTCCTCTACGTCGAACCCGTCTACATCAGGCAAAGCAACCAGGCCGCCAGCTATCCCCAGCTGGCCCGCGTGCTGGTCTCCTACGGACCCAAGATCGGCTTCGCTTCCACCCTCCAGGAAGCCCTCGACCAGGTCTTCGGTCCCGGCACCGGCGAGGCCACGACCACACCGCCCCAAGCCGGGCAACCCACGACCCCGCCCACCACGCCGACAGCGCCGGCGACGCCACCCAACACCGGCGGCAACGCGGCCCTCGACAAGGCCGTGGCCGACATCCAAGCCGCCCTCACCAGACTCAAATCCGCCCAGCAGTCCGGCAACTTCACCGACCAAGGCGCGGCGCTCGCCGCCCTCGACGCCGCCGCCAAGGCCTACGAAGCCGCCAAGACCGCGGCACCCGGCAGCAGCGCCCCACCCCCCAGCACCCCGGCGGGAAGGTGACCTCGATTACCTCCGAGGCACCTGCTTTGCACCCCCGGGAAACCAGGGCGTAAGGTAGGTGTCACGACGCGGGGTGGAGCAGCTCGGTAGCTCGCTGGGCTCATAACCCAGAGGTCGCAGGTTCAAATCCTGTCCCCGCTACAGAGGTAAGAGGCGTGTGCG
>NZ_JBFBBN010000082.1:0-24881 GCF_040682715.1 Amycolatopsis sp. NPDC051128
GATCATTGGCCAGACACCACGGTCGGTGGCGTTCCGAGTCAAACCGGACCGGTGACCTCGCCCCCACATCCTCACAGTGGCGTTCGGTGCGTCCAACGCACCCAATGTGGCATTCGGTGCATCCCACGCACCCAATGTGGCATTCGGTGCGTCCAACGCACCCAACGCCACATTGGGGCGCATGAGCGCAGCCCGCAAAGTTCTGCCGACCGCTGACGATCTTGACGAATCTGTCCGGCTTCCGTCGTGAAACACCCCTACCGGCCGAAACTTTCGAGATTGACATTCGGCGAATCGTTGACGGCCGTCACCGGTCTACCTACCTTTGTGAGGGGGAATCCCCAACCGGAGGTCAATGATGACTGGGCTCGGAAGAACGCTCGGAACACTCGTCAGCGTCCTGTTGATCGCCGTCGCCGGAGCTGTCGTGCCACCGACGGCGTCCGCCGCGTCGCTGGTTGAGGTCACCGGCTTCGGCGCCAACCCGGGCGGGATGCGCATGCACGTCTACGTGCCGGACTCCCGCCCGGCCCACCCCGCGATCGTGGTCGCCATGCACGGGTGCGGCGGCTCGGGCCCCGGCTTCTACTCGGGCAGCGAGTTCGCGTCGCTCGCCGACCGGTACGGGTTCGTCGTCATCTACCCCAGCGCGCAGCAGCAGGCCGGGTTCGGGAAGTGCTTCGACACCTGGTCCGACGCGGCCAAGCGCCGCGGCGGCGGCAGTGACCCGGTCTCCATCGTCTCGATGGTGACCTACGCCGAACAGCACTACGGCGGCGACCCCAACCGGGTCTTCGCCACCGGATCGTCCTCCGGCGGCATGATGACCAACGAGATGCTCGCCCTCTACCCGGACGTGTTCAAGGCCGGCGCGGCCTTCATGGGCGTGCCCTTCAACTGCTTCGCCAACGCCGCCGACTTCCCGCCGGGCACCAGCAAGTGCACCGGCGGAAGCATGAACCGGACCCCGCAGCAGTGGGGGGACGCGGTCCGGCAGGCCTACCCCGGCTACACCGGCGCCCGCCCGCGCGTCCAGCTCTGGCACGGCACCGCCGACACCCTCGTGCCGTATTCCCTGCTGCAGGAGGAAATCGAGCAGTGGACCAACGTGTTCGGGCTGAGCCAGACCCCGACGTCCACGGACACTCCGCAGTCCGGCTGGAACCGCCGCCGCTACACCGACGCCGCCGGCACCACCCAGGTCGAGGCGTACAGCATCCAGGGCGCCGGGCACAGCCTGCCCTCCGGTGGCATGGCCGCCCACGCCCTCGCGTTCTTCGGCCTCACCACCCTCACCACCCCCACCGACCCGCCGCTCCCCTCCGGACCGTGTGGGGTCAAGGCCGCGGTGAACGCGTGGAACGGCGGCCTGACCGAGAGCATCACCCTCACGAACACGGGCACCACCGCGATCAACGGCTGGTCCCTGGTCTTCGGCCTGCCCGGCGGGCAGTCGATCACCTCCGGCTGGAACGCCACCTACTCGCCGTTCTCGGGGCAGGTGACCGCCCGCAACGTCACGCACAACGCCACGATCGCGCCCGGCGCCTCGGTCGCCATCGGCTTCCAGGCCACCCACACCGGAGACGCGGGCGGACCCGCCTCCTTCACCCTCAACGGAATGTCCTGCTCACTCTCCTGACCGCCACAGCCGGGCTCACGAGTCCGTACAGCTCTTCGAACCTGTCGAGCGTCGTGGCGATGTCGTGACGGGCGATGGCGGCCCGGCCCGCCTCGCCCATCGCGGCCCTCTGGTCCGGCCCGGCGGCGAGGCGCGCGATCGCGGTGCGCAGCGCGCCGACGTCGCCGGGCGGGTAGAGGAACCCGTTCCGACCCGGCTCCACCAGGTGCGGCAACGCGACGGCGTCCGCGGCGACCACCGGCAGCCCGGCCGCCATCGCCTCCATCGTGGCCAGGCTCTGCAGCTCCGCCGTGCCGGGCATGCAGAACACGTGACAGCTCCGGTAGATCCGGACCAGCTCGCCGTCCGGCACGAACCCGTGGAACCGCACGCGATCCGCGATCCCGAGCCGGCCGGCGAGCGCGACCAGGTCGTCGCGGCAGGTGCCGTCCCCCACGATCTCCGCCCGGACCCCCGGCAGCGGTGCGATCGCCCGGAGCAGCTCGTCGATGTTCTTTTCCGCGTCGAGCCGGCCGACGAACAGCGCCGCGAACCCCTCGGACGGCTCGGCCGGGCCCGCGTAGTGCGCCACGTTGATGCCGTTCGACACCACCAGCGCCGGGTTCGGCAGGCCGTGGCCGTCGAGGAGTTCCGCGGCCCGCGGGGTCGGGGTGGTGACGACGTCGGCGGTCCGGTAGATCCGCACGAAGTCGCGCCAGGCCAGGCGGATCAGCGCGCGGCTGACGAACCCGGGCAGCGTGGCGTAGCCGAGGAGGTTCTCCGGCATGAAGTGATTGGTGGCGACCGTGCGGATGCCGCGTTCCCGCGCGGCGGCGAGCAGCGCGCGGCCGACCGCGAAGTGCGACTGGACGTGGACGACGTCGGGGCACAACCGGTCGAGCAGCGGCCCGGCGGCCTCGCGGGCGCGGCCCGGGGTGCTGATCCGGAACGCCGGGTGGAACGGCGTCCGCACCGAACGCGCATGGTGCACGGTGTAAGCCGCGCTCGGCGCGCTCGGCGTGTGGGGGCGCGGGCAGAGCACGTGGACGTCGTGGCCGCGAGCGGCCAGTCCCTCGGCGAGGCGGCCCGCGAAGAAGGACGCGCCGTTGACGTCGGGCGGGAAGGTGTCGGCGCCGATCAGGATGCGCTGGCCGGGCATGGTGGGCTCCTCGCTGGTGGGGTGGTGACTTCGGTCGGGGACGGATCGGGCCAGCACGAGCACGCCGGTGACGGCGAGCAGCGCGAGCCCGGCCTGCGCGGCCGCGATGGCCGGCGGGACGTGCGGTGATTCGCCGTAGAGCGCCAGCGCGGCGACGACGGCGGTGAGCGGGTCGAGCACGGTGGTGGCGCCGACGACCACGGCGGCCGGCCCGGCCGCGTAGGCCTGGTGCAGCAGCCAGCCGCCGGCGACGAGCAGCACGAGCCCTTGGGCGGCGACGCCCGGCGAGAGCTCGAGGAAGGCGGCGCGCATGACCGCCGACCCGAGTCCGAAAAGGACGGCCGCCGCCGTGCTCAGGCCGAGACAGCGGTAGCGTCCCCGGCAGCAGAGCCCCGCGACGGCGGCGACCGCGCCCGCGAGCACGCCCGGCCACACGTCGACGGTGGTCCCGGTGGCCCAGCCGGCACCGGCCGAGAGCACCACGAACCCGCCGATCCCGGCGCAGACCGCACCGACGACGAGCCGCACGCGTGGCACCGCGGCGTCACCACGGCGGACGACGGTGAGGACCAGGCTGAGCACGCCGATCGGCTGCACGATCGCCAGCGGCGCCAGGGAAAGCGCGACCAGGTGCAGGCCACTGGCGGCGAGCCCGAGCGCCGTTCCGCCGAGCCAGGCGCGCGAGCGCACGACCCGCCCGAGCGCTCCGGCCTCGAGGCGGCGGCCCGGTCCGGCGGCGCGGACGGCGTCGTGCTGCAGGCCGACCGACCTCGAGAACAGGAAGGCGGCGACGGCCGCGCACGCGATCGCGACGACGGTCATCGCCCGGCGCTCCGGACCGCGAGCGCGGCGGTCACGAGAATGCCGAGTTCCGCGGCGAGCGCGAGCCGTTCGAGCAGTCCCTGCGGCAGCGCCGGGAGGAACTGGGCGAGCCCGAACGAGGCCGCCGTCGCCAGCCCGGCGAACGCGGACCAGCCGAGCCGGCGCGCGGCGACCGCCCAGCGCGGGTCCGGGCGAAGCTGCCGGGCCAGGGCCCGGCAGGCCAGCGGCAGGCTCGAGAACAGCACGGCGCCGCCGAAGCGGTGGAGGGTGCCCGGCAGCGTCGGCTGGGCCGCGCTGACGTTGCCGCGGAACACGAGCACGACGACGAGCCCGCCGAGCCAGAGCCCGAACAGGACGGCCACGGCGGTGCGCACCGGCAGCCCGGCGAGCCGGGCCGCGGCCGCGAGCACGGCGCCGGAGGCGAGCACGAGCAGGACGGCGACGGCGAACAGCGCGCCTCCGCCACGGTGGAAGACGTAGTCGCTGACCGGGTCGCGGAAGGGGTCGACCTGGCCGGCGAACGCGGTGGTGAGCACCGCGACCAGCAACTGGGCGGCGACGGCCAGGCCGATGGCGGTCCAGGCGAGCGAAGAAGTCCGGGTCACCCTGCCAAGCTGGTGCGGCCCGATGAGATCTCGATGAGAAACGTGCGGAGATTGCTTAAGAAAGCGGCAGGTTCACCACGAACCTCGCCCCGCCGCCCTCGGCGTTGCCCGCCTCGACCGTCCCGCCGTGGCGGGTGACGACCTGCTCCACGATCGCCAGCCCGAGCCCCGACCCGGGCAGCGCACGGGCCGTGTCGGCCCGGTAGAACCGTTCGAACACGTGCGGCAGATCGGCCTCCGCGATCCCCGGCCCCTGGTCCTCGACGACGAGCACGGCCCGGGCGGCCGCCACCGAAAGCGTCACGTTCACGATGCCGTCGCGGGGGCTCCACTTGGCCGCGTTGTCCAGGATGTTGAGCACCGCGCGTTCCAGTTCGCCCGGGGCCGCCATGGCTACGACGCTGGTCAGCGCCATTTCGAAGCTCGCGTGCTGGGCGCGGTTCAGCGCACGCTCCACCGCGGCGCCGACGACGTCGGCGAGATCGACCCGGTCCACCGGCTCCGGCGATCTGTCCCCTGTGGACAGCTCCACCAGCTCGCCGATGATCGTGGTCAGCTCGACCGACTGCGCGTCGAGGTCGGTGAGCAGCCTCGACCGGTCCTCCGGGGGCAGCGGCTTGCCCGCGGCGTCGGCGTGGATGAGCAGCTCGATGTTGTTGCGCAGGCTCGTCAACGGCGTGCGCAGCTCGTGCGACGCGTCCTCGGCCAGCCGCCGCTGTTCGTCCCGTGAGCGCGCCAAGGCACTCAGCATCGCGTTGAACGCTTCGGCGAGCCGGCCGATCTCCCCGCGGCCGTCCACGCTGATCGCGCGGTTCACCTCCTGCGTCCGCGCGACGTCCTCGGCGGCGTCGGTGAGCGCGTCCACCGGCCGCAGCCCCGCCCGGGCCACGGCCCGGCCGACCAGCGCGGCCGCGGCCACCCCGGCCACGCTGAGCGCGATCTCCAGGAACCCCAGACGGCCGAGAGCCCGTTCGACGCCGTCGGCATCACGCGCGATCAGCACGGCGCCGCCGGTGTCCCGCGCGGTGACCCACACCCGCACGCTGTCCGAGTCGACGGCGTCGTTGTCCGGGCCGCCGGGGACCTCGCCCGCCGCGATCAGCGCGGTCCTCGCCGTCACCGGGATCTGCACGGGCAGTGGCGAACCACTTGTCGACTCGACGCGCCCGGTCTTGTCGAGGAACTGAACGAACAACTGGCCGGAGCCCACCGGCACGTCGAACTGCGGGAAGTTCGAGTCGTCCTCGAGCAGCTTCAGCGCTTCATCCGGCGAAGCGGCCTTCGCCGCGAGCTGCGCGTACGCCTGCAACTGCCCGTCGAACTGCTTGTACAGGCTGTCGCGCGTGAAGAGCCACGACACCAGCGACACGGCGAGCACGGCGACGGCGACCGCGGCCGCGATCAGCGTGGTCATCCGCCCTCTCAGCGAAAGGCGGCGCCAGCGCTTCACAGCGGGTCTTCCCGCAGCACGTAGCCCACCCCGCGGACGGTGTGCAGCAGCCGCGGCTCGCCCGCCGCTTCGAGCTTGCGGCGTAGGTAGCTGACGTAGACGTCGAGGCCGTTGGAGGCGGCGCCGAAGTCGAAACCCCAGACGTGTTCGAACATGACCGTGCGGGTCAGCACGATCCGCGGGTGCCGCAGGAACGTCTCCAGCATGGCGAACTCGGTGCGGGTCAGCGAGATCGGCCGGCCGCCCCGCACCACTTCGCGGGTGCCGGGGTCGAGGGCGAGGTCGGCGAAGCTCAACCGGTCGCCGCCCGGCGCGGGCGCGGTCGCGTACTCGACCCGGCGCAGCAGCGCGCGGACGCGGGCGAGGAGTTCCTTCAACGCGAAAGGCTTGACGAGGTAGTCGTCGGCCCCCGCGTCCAGCCCGGCGACCCGGTCGTTGACGCCGGTCCGCGCGGTCAGCATGAGCACCGGGACGAAGTTGCCCTCGGCCCGCAGCACGCGACAGCTGTCCAGCCCGCTGAGCACCGGCATCATCACGTCGAGGAGCACACCGTCGGGCTTCTCGGCGCGGATGACGTCGAGCCCGCTCGCACCGTCGGCGGCCACCGAAACGGTGTAGCCCTCGAACCGCAGCGTGCGCGACAGCGAGTCCCGCACGGCCTCTTCGTCGTCGACGACCACGAGATGCACCCCGCCACCTCCGTCTCCCGGGCATCCTGCTCAGCCTGCCCGGTCAGGATGAAAAACGGATGAGAATCCGGCCGGTCGAGGTCCCGGTGGTCACGAAGATGCCGCGGCACCAGCCCGGCTCGGCACCCCGCTGACCGTCGGCAGGCTCGCCGAACGCGCCGGGCTGTCGAGCCGGACGCTCGCCCGGCGGTTCACCGAACAGCTAAGCACCAGCCCCGGACGGTGGCTGCTCGACCAGCGCCTCGACGCGACCCGGGTCCTGCTGGAACAGACCGACCTTCCGGTGGAAGCCATCGCCACCCGCGTCGGCCTCGCCTCGGCGGTCAACCTGCGCCGCCGCTTCCGCGCGCGCCTCGGCACCACACCCGGTGCCTACCGGCAGACCTTCGGCGAACCCGGTAAACCCGGATCATGACCGCGCGACGACCGAGTCCGGGTCATTGTCGACCCACGGCAGGGTCGGCATCCCGATCCGCCGCAGGCTCAGGGAGCGCTTGTCGGACTGCACGAGGCAGATCAGGCGCTGGCCGAGCAACGCCGCCGGCCATGCCTGGTGCACTACCAGCTCGAGCAAGGCATAGGCGTCATCGCGTTGGTGGCGCTCGAACACGTCGAAGCCGGTGAGGACCAGCGCGAAACCCGCTGATCGGCTCCACGTCTCGACCAACGCCTCGCCGAGGCCGTCGCGCAGACAATGCCACTGGTCGTGACACGTGTACCCCAGTGCCGAGCCCAGGTCGCGGAACATGTGGGAGACGATCAGCCAGGAGGCGTCCACCAGCACCACTTCATAGTCATGCTGCCGCAGCCACTCGACGGTGGTGTTCAGGAGCGTACGACTGTGCACAAGCCGCACCGGACCGCGCATCATCAGGTGATAGTCGAGCCGCCTGAAGTCGGTCTCGCGATCGAAGGCCACCACGCCGGCGAGCATGCACCATCTCCCCAGCCACCACCAAAGGAATTAAGGCACGGCCGTCATGGTCAGCTCGTATCCTCGTCTTCCAATGTGGGGATCACCGGTGACAGGAGGTGGTCTGAGTGTTCGGTGACCGTGCCTCGGACCAGCCGGAAGACACGGAAGCTCAGCATGTGCGCCGGGTGTTCGTCATCGTGGACGTACAGCAGCCCGTATGACCCAGGGGCAAGCTGCCCGACCTTGGCGAACAAGCCGACCACCGCTTCACCATGCTGCCCACGGTGATTGGGGTTCCCGCCGAGGTGGATGTAGTACGTGCCATTCATCGGCCGAAGATCCATCAACGCGTAGCCGGCGAACTCGTCGACCAGAGCCCGGATCTCGCCGAGACGAAGGGGCGGTTCGTCGTCAAGCACTTCAGCAGCGGAGCGAAGGCAAGTGACCACCGAAAGTCCAGGCTGCGCCGAACTCTGGCACGTCAAGGCCAGGAAGTGACCCTCGAAGCTCTCCTCCAGAATTCCGACCTGGCTTTAGCCTGAAGCAATCGATTATTGTTCAGCAAACCAATCGCCGATCGCTTTCCAGTCAAAGCTCTCCCGCCACGCCGTTGCACCATCAAGCCATCCAACGAGAGCGTCTCCGACCTTATCGCGCGATATCGTCAAGGTCTGGAAATGCTCCTTCACATTTCCGGCCCTGTACTCCAATTGATACATCCCCTCAGGTCGTAGCCATACTTGGATATAATGATCGCCGCCGCTCGAATCCTTCGCATTCTCAAGAATAACGTGATTATCTCGAGGAAGCGCTTCGAGAACTGCTCGAATATTACTCTCCGTAGGCGATTCAACACTGGCACCCGTTGACGTTCACAACAAGATCACTCCGCCGCCACCTTGGGCCGAGGCCCATCCGATCAACAGGAGCGGGCCGATAGAGTCAAACGCCGCTTCCCCCACTGACCAGCGCAGAATCAGCGATATTCAAGAGCAGCGTAACCACGCTTGCGACCAGTAGCAGGTGCCGTCATGTGATCGCCTGGGCGGTCATGCCGAATCGCGTGATGGATCCATCCGGAGAAATTCCGCGTAAATAAAGTGCATGAGCGCCGCATAGGCGTGCTGCTGCCGCGCGATCACCAAGTCTTCCCCAGCGACCTCGCCGATCAAGATCTCGATACGCCGCTGCACATCCTCGATCATACCCAAGACGTCTACGCTTGCGGGTGCAGACTTATGGATACCCCGTTCAACAAATCGCGCCACAGTGGAGACATACTCGTCGGCGAGAGCCATGTCGTCATGCGCGAGGATCAGATCCTTGTGCACTCCGCAGCGAGGAAACGGCAACCACCGCCACAGTGTGTATGCATCCCTGAAGCCGACCATCGCCTGACCCCTAAAATCTCTAGAATCGATTATTATACCAGAACGATAAAACCCTTCCGTCCGGCGCTATGATTCCCCCCTGCCCTCCGTTCGGATCCCTGTAGAGTACACCGTATTACCCTTCCTCGAATTCCGACCTCTTCGCGTTGTAGTTCCTGTTGTGGATCGGCGTGTTACGCCAGGTCTTCCGGACGAAGCCCGCACCGGTGGCACGCATGGCATCCGCACCATGACACTCATCGCACTGTCCGCCGAACTTGGGTCAGCGGGTCTCGGAGGCGAGTTTGAGTCCGACACCGATCAGGATTGTGGCGGTGACGCGATCGAGCCACGCTCGGACGCGCTCGCGAAGAAGCAGCCGCCGGGCTTTGGCTGCCAGCCAGATGAGGAGTGAGAACCAGATGGCTGTCACCGCGATGTGGATGATGACGAGCAGCGTGCCCCAGGTGGTGGCGCCTGTTCCGGTCGGAAGGAACTGCGGCAAGATGCTGATGTAGAAGACTCCGACCTTCGGGTTGAGCATGTTGGTCACGAGCCCGGAGCGGAGCGCTTTGGCACTCTTGAAAGGCGCGGCGGCGACTACGTCGCAGGAATCGCTGCTCAGGTCCCGGTTCCGTGGAAGGGATTTCCAGATCGCGACGCTTCCCAGCCAGATCAGGTAGGCAGCCCCGGCGATCCGGACGACATCGTAGGCAGTCTTCGATGCGGCCAGCAGGGCAGTAAGTCCCGCGAGGCTGGCGGTCGCCCAGGCGAGGTAGCCGAGCGTGATGCCTGCGACGGTGGCGGCACCGGCGCGACGGCCGGCGAGCAGGGTGTGTCGCAACACCAGCATGGTGTCGATGCCGGGCGTCATCACTCCCAGCAGGGCGACCACAGTCCAGGTCAGCACAGCGGAACCGGACATTGCGACCTCCACCAGCGTTGTGGACGAGCGACCAGGCTGATGACACCACACGTGCGCGAGGAGGCGCCAGCGGGTTGATCCTGCCAGGCCGGCCGGTGGCCGGCGTGTTCGATGGTCGCCCCACTCCGCCGCGACTACCGCGCAGCACGAGCGTCCACATCGGACTACTCCGTGCCGTCCGCCGGGAGGCGCTCCGGCAGCCCGAGCCGCGGGAACCGGTCGTCGTGGAACGTGACGATCTCGGTGATCGCCCCGCCGGTGACGCGCAGGACGTCGATCGTCAGCGGCAGGTACGCGCGCTCCTGCTCCCGCCAGTGGTAGAAGGCGACGGCGGGCTGCCGGTTCACGGAGGTGGGGAAGGCACGCAGGTGCCGCATGCCCTCGAAGCCGTCCTCGACCCAGTTGTTCACGACCGCGTCGCGGCCGACGTACAGGCCCGGCGTGGGCGGCATCGAGCAGCGGACGTCATCTCGCAGCATTGCGGCGAGCGCCGGGACGTCCGTGGCCACGCTGGCCTCGGTGAAGCGGCGCACCAGCTCGCGCGTCCCGGCGTCCTGCTCGCCGCCGGCCCAGTCCTGCCGCTCGGTGGGCAGGTGCTCCCGCATGCCGGCGCGGGCCCGCTGCAGCGCGCTGTTCACGGAGTTGACGGAGTCCCCGAGCAGCCCCGCGACCTCCTTCGCCGGCCAGCCGAGCACGTCCCGCAGGATCAGCACGGCCCGCGGGCGCGGCGCGAGGTGCTGGACCGCGACCAGGTACGCCAGCTCGATCGTCTCCCGCGCGACGGCGACGGTCTCCGGCTCGTCCGCGTCGCCCGCGGGCAGCTCGTCGAGCAGCCGGTCCGGATAGGGCTGCAGCCACCGCACCTCACCGCCGATCGCCGGCTCCGGGCGGCACTTGGCCAGCAGATCCAGGCAGGCGTTGGTGGCGATCCGGTACAGCCAGGCCCGGAACGTCGATCGCCCCTCGAAGGTCTCCCGCCGCCGCCAAGCACGCAGGAATGTCTCCTGCACGGTGTCCTCGGCGTCCTCGAACGACCCGAGCATCCGGTAGCAGTGCACGTGCAGCTCCCGCCGGTGCCGCTCCGCCAGCCCCGAAAACTCCGGCTCGCCGACCTCGCCCAGCCCGCTCACGCCCAGTTCCGCCGGCCGCGTGTCCGCACTCATCACGTCATCCTTCCGCCTCGTCGGGTGTCCCGTCATCAGTGAGACGGGTGCGGGCGCGACAACTCATCACCTCGCGGCGTCGGCATACCGGCGGGCCAGCCGCGCGAAGGCGGCCTTGAGTTCGGGCGGCCCGATGACTTCGATGTCGGCGTCGAACCTGCCGATGGCGGCGGCCAGACCGGGCCATGACCACGAGCCCATGGTCAGCCGGCAGCGGTCCGGGCCGAGTTCCTCGACGATTCCGTCGTGAATGTGGGGAGACACGGCGGCAGCGGGGAGGTCGAGGATCACCTCGCCACGGCACGGCCACTCGCCGGAGCCGTCGGCGTCCCGGAATCTGCTGGTCACGAAGGCGGCCACGCTCCCTCCGGGCAGTTCGCGCGGGGTGAAGCGGGGTCCGGTCGGCGTGCGCGGGGTGATCCGGTCGGCGCGGAAGGTGCGCCAGTCGTCGCGGTCGAGGTCCCAGGCGACCAGGTACCAGCGCCCGCCCCAGGTGACGAGGTGGTGTGGCTGCACCCGGCGCGGCGGAGCACCGGCGCGGTCGTCGTCGCCTGCTCCGGCCGGGGATACGTAGTCGAAGCGCAGCACTTCGCCGGCGTGGACGGCGGTGCTGAGGGCGACGAGGACGCTGCTGTCGACCTGGGGGTCCGGCCGGGTCGTCGGTGGCCCGACGGCGGTGATCCGGAGGGTGTCGATCCGGCGGCGCAGCCTTGCGGGCATGACCTGCCGGACGGTGGCCAGCGCGCGCACTGCCGCTTCCTCGATGCCGGCACCGGCGGTGGTGGCGATCCGGAGTGCGACGGTCAGCGCGACGGCTTGCTCGTCGTCGAACAACAAGGGCGGCAGTTCGGCGCCGGCGCCGAGCCGGTACCCGCCGTCAGGTCCTTTGACGGCCGCGATGGGGTAGCCGAGCTCGCGCAGGCGCTCGACGTCACGGCGCACGGTGCGCGGGCTCACCTCGAGCCGCTCCGCCAGCAGCTCCCCCGGCCAGTCCCGGCGGGCCTGCAGCAGCGAGAGCAAGGCCAGTAGTCGCGCTGAAGTCTTCGGCACGACGCCCAGTATCGCCCAGAGAAGCGGCCACATCCTGTCCGCTACCCCTGCGAGGGTGGTCCCAGCGCAAACCATTCGAAGGTAAGGAATCACGCATGTCCATCACGACCACGACCCACCTGAACTTCCGAGGCGAGGCTCGCGAGGCGCTGGAGTTCTACCAGTCCGTTTTCGGGGGCGACCTCGCCGCCGTCACGTACAAGGACGCCGGTGCCGTCCAGGAAGAATCCGAAGCTGACCAGGTCATGTGGGGCCAGGTCCTCGGCGGGAACGGCTTCCACGTCATGGCCTACGACGTGCCCGCGCGGATGGCCCACCAGCGGGGTGAGAACTCCTTCTTCGTCTCCGTGCGCGGCGAGACCGTCGAGGAGGTCACCGGCTACTGGGAGAAGCTGTCCGACGGAGCGACCGTCGTGATCCCGATGGGCCCGGCGGGCTGGGCGCCCGCCTACGGGATGCTGAAGGACCGTTTCGCCGTCGTGTGGGTCATCGACGTCGCGAGCGGATACAACGGGTAGCACATAATCGCCACGTGAGTTCGATCATCGAGTTCTTCGTCGCTCCGGACGACACCGCCGCGGCCGGTGTCGCGGAGAGCGGCCCGGACGGGAGCTTCGAGTCGGCGACCTACGGCAACTTCGACGTCTGGTCCACGCTCGTGGAGTGGGAGAGCCTTCTCAGCGGCCGCGGCGTCGAGGAGCTCATCACCGGCGGCGGGCCGCACGTCGTCGCCGGCAGCGACGGCCTGCCTGTCGTCCTGGCCACGCCCGGCGATCTCACCAGGGCGTTGGCGAGCGCTGACGACCACCTGCTCGGCACAACCGCCGAGCGGTGGGTCGAACTGCGAGAAGAGGAGGGGGAAACCATCGACGACGAACTGGCCCGAGAGCTCGTCAGAGAGGTGGCGGCCCTCGCCGTCGGCGCGGTACGGACCGGAACGTCGCTGTACTGCCGGATCTCGTGACGCCTGGATTCGAAGCGCACTCCCACCGCATGTGCTCATCCATGTATTCTTTCATTTAAGTACTTCGATGGATGAGGTGGCGATGCGCGTTCTCGTGGTCGGCGACGGCCCGCTCGGGCAGGTCTTCGGGTTGTGGCTGACCGAGGGCGGTGCTTCCGTGACGTACCTGGTCAAACCCGGACGGGACAGCTGGGAAGCGCGCACGCTCTACCGGCTGCGGCGAGTAGGCCGGCCTGTCCCGCGACGGCTGCGGCCGGACGAGGTGCTGACCGAGCTCGCCGACGGCTCGTGGGACATGGTCTGGCTGTGCGTTTCCTCGACCGCGCTCCGCGGGCCGTGGCTGCGGGAACTGGCGGAAAAGACCGGTGACGCGACCATCGTCAGCGTCGGCCAGGACGTCCACGACCGGGCCGTCCTCGGCGAGGTGTGGCCGTCCGAGCGGATCGTGCAGGTGACGCCCGCCGTGCTCGCCTATTCCGCGCCGCTGGCCGACGAGGTGCCCGCGCCCGGCGTCGCGTACTGGACCCCGCCCGGCGCCGCGAACGGCGTCAGCGGCGAGCGGGCGGGTTCGGTCGTGACCGCGCTACGCGGCACGCGGACCCGCGTCGCGCGTCGGCCCGGAGCAGGCGAAACGGCCGCGGCCCGGATGGTGCCCTACGTCGCCGCGTTGGAGGCGGCCGGCTGGTCGCTGCCGGAACTACGGGCCAGGCTCGACCTGCCCACGGCGGCCGCCGCCGAAGCCGTCCGCATCGTCGGCGGCCGCACCCCGGCGCTGATGCGACCGGCCGCCGGTCTCGTCCTGCGGCTGCTGCCCCGGCTGGTCCCGTTCGACCTGCCGCGGTACCTCGAGGCGCATTTCACCAAGGTGGCCGACCAGACGCGGTTGATGCTCGACGGCTGGATCGCCGAAGGCACCTCGAACGAACTGCCCGTGACCCGGCTGCGCGAACTCCGGCACGCCTTGTCGGCCAAGATGACCTCGTGACGCCTCCCCCCACCGCCGAAGACGTCCTCGACCGGTTCGCGCGCAGCCGGGCGCTGTTCACCGCACTCGGCGACGAACGGCGGCAGACCATCATCGTGCTGCTGCTCAGAGCCGGCGAGGCGCTCAGCGTCAACGACATCGCCGCGCGGCTGGAACTGTCCCAGCCGGCGGCGTCGCACCACCTGAAGATCCTGCGCGACGCCGGGTTGCTCACCGTCGAACGCAAAGGCACCCAACGCCGCTACGCGTTGAACGCCGCCGAATACCCCGAACGCCTGGCTCCCCTGGGAGAACTCGTCGAGCTGATCACGGCGTGCGCGGCAGCACCGCATGCCTGACTCGCGTTTGAGCCTTCCGCCCTCGTGGTACTGACGAAGATCATGGTTGTCCGCTTTGGAGGGTGCTCGTGCAGATCCAGGTCAACACCGACCACAACATCCACGGTGGCGAACGACTGGCCACCTACGTGACCACCGACCTGGAGAACGGCCTGTCCCGGTTCGGCGGATGGTTGACCCGGGTGGAGGTACACCTCAGCGAGGACGGAGCCGGCAAGCCGGAGGACAAGAAGTGCGTGATCGAGGCGCGGCCCGGTGGCAAACAGCCGGTCGCGGTCACCCACCACGCGGCCACCGTGGACGACGCGTACGCCGGGGCGGCGCACAAATTGGGGAGGGTGCTGGATTCCCGGTACACCCGCGCCCATGACCACAAGGGCAGCGACAGCATCCGGCACATGCCCGCTCCGGAGGACCCGGAGCAGGTCGGCGCGATCGAGGACGCGCCGCGGGCCTGATCAAGGCGACACGCGAATCCCCAAGCGACCGCTAGGTCGCAAGTTGTTTGACGTTCGGGCCGAGCGCCCCAATGTGGCGTTCGGTGCGTCCAACGCACCCAAAGTGGCGTTCGGTGCGTCCAACGCACCCAAAGTGGCGTTCGGTGCATCCAACGCACCCAAAGTGGCGTTCGGTGCATCCAACGCAACCAACGCCACATTGGGGCGCAAACCCGGCCCTGCCAACAAACCTCGGACGCGCGACACTAGGCCGCCTGGGCTCTTCGCGCAGGATCCGCCGGCACAGGTCCCGACGAGGGCGCACAGCGGCAGCCGCACCGCTGTGGCCATCGCGCATTTCCCGCGAATATCGCCGTGCACAGCTGGTAACGCCGCCGCAGCGCGGGATCGCGCCAGCCGAACCGGTCACGGCGAACCGCCCCATCGCCATCCCGGCCACCGGCCACCGCACCGGCATCGACAGCAGGAGCACCACGCCCTGACCGGCCTGGATGAGCACAGCCGGAAGGGAGAAGTTGATCGCCTGCCCGGCCCCCCGGCCAGCAGGACGGACGCCCCGACGACGACCAGCCCGATCGCCGCCGACCAGTAGCGCCGCTCGGTCCACACCCGCAGGACCGCGAGCACCGCTACGCCGCCGGCCGCTGTCAGCGCGGAGGTCCGGATCGAACCGATCGCGTCGTCGTCGGTCGACGAACTGGTCGACAGGTTCGACCCTCTCCGGCTGAACCGGCGGTAACGGGACGCGGGCCGAGCGCGACTGGAGAAAAAGGATCACGTCGACGAGGGGTGACTGCGCATGGGGCCGGCTGTCGGAAGCGTCGGCGGCTGGCTGGTCCAAGCCTTCCCCGACATCTCCAGCAATCTGATCGCGGCGGCCATCGGAGGTGTGCTGGTCTGGTCGGCGACGAACACGAGACGACGCCTCAGGCTGGTCCGCGCGCGCAGGTTCTGGCGGGCGCTGGGTGGCCGTCGCCCGTTCATCGTCCTGGGGGCGCATGACTTCGGACCGCGGCGGCGGTGGGCCAGAGCCGGCGTGGTGGGCATGGGCGACATCGCGGCCCTCGTGGAAATCGAAGCCCAGCTCCGCAAGCTGGGCTTCGCCGGGACCATCGCCGAGTCGAAGCAACTGTCGCCGCGTGACCTGAGTTCGGACCTCGTCCTGATCGGCGGGCCGGTGGCGAACGCCGTGACGAGGACGATGCTGGCGAAGCTGAGCGGAGTGATCTCCTACGCCTTCGCCGAAGATCCCGAGCACGAGGGAGCAGCCGTGGTGCACGACCTGAGATCCGGCCGCCTGCTGGTGCCACAGTACGAGGAGTCGGGGCATCCGGTCAGCGACCACGCCTTGATCATCCGGACGCCGAATCCCCTGGCTCCGGACACCTCGGAACTCGTCATCGTGGCGGGGTGCTGGGAACACGGCACCGCGGCCGCGGCGGAGAAGCTCGGAGACCGGAAGTTTCTCCGCAAGCTGAAGAAGATGAAGCACTTCGAGGCTCTCGTCGAGACCACGGTCGTGAACGCCGCCCACTACAACACCAAGGTCGTCGAAACGCGGCGGATCCCGGCAGGATGAAACCCGACCTCGATGAGTCGTACTCATCTGGTCACCTCCACCCCCTGTTCGAGCCAATCAGCGGCTGGCTGGACTCCGATCGGCCTAGCGTGGTGAAAGTCTTGAAACTAGGCACATCAGTTCTTGACGTCGAGCACGGCCGAACGCTCTCATAGGTGATCAGAACAACCGCAGAACTGCGGCGCAGGGGTACCGGCCGACGCTTGACCGGCAGAACCGACACCGCTGATGAGTCAGACACATCATGGGCCGCCGGACCTGCACCCCGACTCGTCAACGAAGGGGCTCGCGTCATGCGACAACACGTTCGGCCGGGGAGCCGCCGACGCTTCACGCCGGTGGCAGTGGCCGCCGCGGTGCTGCTCACCGCTGTGGCGGGAACGCCCCCGGCCACGGCGGCGGGTCCACGGCCCCCGGCGTCCACAGCGGCCGCTCCCGTCGCGTCGACGCCGGACGGCTTCACCGCGGGCAACGCCGCGATCGGCTCGGTCGATCTGGCCGGGACGTGGAGCTTCACGCCGGCGGGCCGGCCCACGACGTCGATCACCGTGCCCGGTGGCGGCTGGTACAAGCAGGGCTTCACCGACGTGAACGAGGCGACGTATTCGCGCAGCGTCACGGTGCCGGACACGGGGCAGCCGCAGTCGGTGTGGATCGAGTTCGGGGCGGTGAACCACCAGGCGACGCTGTCGGTGGACGGGCGGGTGGTCGCCACCCGGACCACCGCCTTCACCGCGTCGAACTTCGACATCACCGCGTACGCCGCTCCCGGCACCACGCACACGATCAGCGTGGCGGTGAAGGGCCGCGGCGCGTTGAAGAACAGCGCGGGCAAGTACCTGGTGCCCGTGGCCGCCGACTGGTCGGAGGCCGTGCCGCAGGGCATCTTCCGTTCGGCGTTCCTGCGGGCTTACCCGGCGGTGTACGTCAGTGACACATTCGTCCGAACGTCGGTGGCGAACCAGACCCTCACCTACGACGTCTCCGTGACGAACACCTCCGCAAGTGCCCGGTCGGTGACGCTGACCGGAGAGCTCGCCTCGGACGGCGGAGGCTCGTTCACCTACCCCGCCCTGCCCGCCCGCACGGTCAGCGTGGCCGCCCGTTCGACGGCCAAGGTGACGGTCGGCCCGATCCCGTGGAACCTGGGCACGACCTCGTACTGGTGGCCGAACGTGCCCTACCGCCAGGGCTACCGGGCGCAGCTGCACCGGCTGTCGGTGCACGCGGCCACCGACGACGGGCGCACCAGCGACGCCGCGTACCGGTTCGGGTTCCGGGAGAGCACGCAGAACGGCGAGTACTACCAGCTCAACGGCGTGCGCATGAACTACCGCGGCGACAACCTCCAGGGCGCCGACTACGACCGGATCAACAACGGCGGAAAGGGTGACGCCTACGACACGTTGCCCGGGTTCCTGCCGCCGTCGCCGGGCAACCCCGGCTGGCCCGGGGCGGTCGACAACTACCAGCGGCTGAACTTCAACGTCGTGCGGATCCACCAGGAGCCGGCCAGCCCGTACATGCTGGACGTGGCCGACGAAATGGGCCTGATGATCATCGACGAGAGCGGGATCCGCGGTGGCGCGGAGGATTTCGTCGGCGGTCACGACAACATGGTCGACCACGACCGCGCGCTGACGCTGCGGGACCGCAACCACCCGGCGGTCGTCCGCTGGAGCCAGGCCAACGAACCGAGCTTCGGCAACGACTCCGAGCAGTTCGAGCAGGACCTCTACGCGGCGATGAACGGCAACGACGGCACCCGGCCGATCAGCATCGACGCCGCACCGGGCGCCGATTCGGCCAGCCGGTACCCGAACATGAACTACGCCAACTTCGCCATCTTCGCGCACTACCTCGACGGCACGGGTCAGTACGGCGAACGGGTGCCGTCGGTGACCGGCCGGCCCGACGGCGAGGGCGAGTACATCTGGCCCAAGTGCAACACCAAGCAGGGCTTCGAGTGGTTCGCCACGGCGACGGCCGCCAAGCGCGGCAAGGGCGCCAACGACCTGCGCCCGTACACCCTGCTGTCGTCCTGGGCCAGTGTCGTGCCCGGGGTGCGGACCACCGATTTCAGCCCGGAAGAGGGCGGCCACCCCGTCTACGGTGCGGACAACCTGCCCGCCCCCTGGGGCAACCCGCAGTTCAAACGGGTCCAGGCCGCGTTCAACCCGGTCGCCGCGATCGACCTGCCCTACTGGTCGGCCTCCGGTGTGTCGGACGCGGGCGGCACCTTCCCCTTGCCGCAGGCCGTACCCGGTCACCCCGCCAACACCACCGTGAACCGGACCATCACCGTCTTCAACGACGACTTCGCCGGCACCGCCGTGGACTTCGCCTGGAGCGCCCGGCTCGACAGCCCCGACGGCGCGGTGATCGCGTCCGGCGGCACGACCCTCACCGTCCCGCTGGGTTCGCGGGTGACCCAACCGGTGTCCTTCACCACCCCGGCCGGCGGCTCGCGGGTGTACCTCGTCCTGTCGACCGCCAAGTCCGGCACGGCCACGTTCAGCGACGCGGTCGAGTACTTCACGCTGGGCGGCGGGAACACCGGTCCCCCACCGGGCACCTACCGCGTCGTCAACCGCAACAGCGGCAAGCCGCTCGCCATCGCCGGCAACTCCACGGCCGACGGCGCCAAGGCCGTCCAGCAGACCGGGAACGCGACCTGGACCATCAGTTCCGTCCAGGACGGCGCCTACACCCTGCGCTACACCGCGAGCGGCAAAATGCTCGACGTCAACGGTTCCTCCACCACCGCCGGACTGCAGTTGCAGCAGTGGGCCGCCAATGGCGGCACGAACCAGCAGTGGAACCTCCGGTCCACCGGCGACGGCTACTACACCATCGTCAGCCGCGCCAGCGGCCTGGCCGCCGACGTGTACGGCCAGTCGACCAGCGACGGCGCCCAGGTCGTGCAATGGACCGCCAACAACGGCGTGAACCAGCAGTGGCAACTGACACCGGCGTGAGCGGACACCCGGCACGGCGACGAGTCGCCGATGTCGTCCGGACGGTTCACCTGGCCGCGGTAAGTATCATGGCCAGGTGAACTGGGGGACGTTGGTCGCCACCGCGCTCGGCACGATTCTGGGTGCCGGCAGCACCCTGGCCGTGGATCGTTCCCGCTGGCGGCGGGATCACCACTCCCGCGAGCATCTCGCGCGGCGCGAGCTCTACGGCCAGTACCTCGCGTCCCTGGCACTGGCCACCCACCAGCTACGCGACCTGCGACGCCCCGGCGCGCTCACCGCGGACGAGCGCATGCGAAGGGCCGGCGAGGTCCTCAGCGAGTCCGGGGCGTACCAGCTGCGCTACCAGATGCTCATCACCGCGCCGGATGATCTCGAAGCTCCGACCGAGGAGGCCTTCGCGTCGATCCGCCGCCTGCGTGACCGCTTCGACGAACCCGACGTGGGCGCCGATGCGCTGTGGGACAGCACCCTCGGTGCGGTGAGCGACGCCATCCTCAGCCTGAAGCAGGCCATGCGTGACGACCTGGCGAAATCGTCGTAAGCGCCGCTCACCCCACCGGTGACAGCCCGATCAGCCACCCTCGCGTTCTCGATCGGCGGTGCGGGACTCAGCCGTGCAGGGCGCTGCCGGCCTGCCAGGCGGCCCAGCTGATGGCCCAGTCGCCGTGGCCGTTGTTGATGGTCAGCTGCGGGCCGCCCGAGTTGGTGATCTCGACGACGTCGCCGACGTTGAAGTTGTCGAAGAACCACTTGGCGTTCTCGGTGTTCATGTTGAGGCAGCCGTTGGAGACGTTGTCGCTACCCTGCACGCCGACCGTCTTCAGGTTCTCGTGCAGGTATTCGCCGTCGGCGGAGATCCGGACGTTCCAGTTCTCCGGCGCGCTGTAGTAACCGGGGTCGCCCTTGCACACACCGTAGGTGCAGGAGTCCATGATCTTGCTGGCCTCCTTCCCCAGCACGGTGTGCGTGCCGTTGAAGGTCGGCGTCGGGCCCCGCGGCGGGGTGTCGACGGTCTTGCCCATGCTGATCGGCGCGGTCCTCACCAGCTGCCCATTGTGGAACGCCTTGATCTGGTGCGTCTTGCCGTCCGCCTTGGCGACCCAGGAGTCGTGCACCTTGTACGTGGCCGAGACGTCCTGGCCGCCGTACACGCCACCCCCGATCGGCATCCCGAAGGTCGTGGTCTCGAGCTTCACGTTCGAGCCCGCCTTCCAGTAGTCCTTGGGCCGGAAGTGCGCTTCGCGCTTGCTCACCCAGTACCAGCCGCCGTCCTGGGCGGGCGAGGACGTCACCTTGAAGGACTTCTCCGCCGTGGCCTTGTCGGTGATGTCGTGATCGAACTTCAGGCCGATGATCAGCCCGACACCGAAATCGCCCGACGCCGACTGAAAGAGCGAAGGAGTGGCGACCCCCGACGGCTTGAGCGTGCGCACCTCCCCGCGTTGCTCGGTCGCCGCACCCGCCTGGTTCACCGCGGTGGCGACCACCTGGTACGTGGCCCCGTACCGGAGGCGGTCGTTGCTGGTCCACGTCGTCTTGTCCGGCGACAGATCACCCTTGACGCTGTTGCCGGTCTGCGGGTTCGTGACCGTGACCGCCTGCAACGTGCCACCCGACGCCTTGACGACGATCGGGTCCTTCGGGCTCAGGTCCCCGCCCGCGGGGACGAACGCCACCGTCGCGGCCGATACCCCGGGCGCTGCCGCCGCCCCGGTCACTCCGGCCGCTTGCGCGGCCCCCATGGTCTCGGACTGTCCACTACAGGCAGCCAGTGACAGGGCCACCAGGCCGAGTCCGGCGATACGGATCATTCTCACGTTCCACTAGACGTCCCACCCCACGCGAAGTTGCGTCACGATCTGATCTCTCGAGGAGGCGGCTTCAGTACTCGTAGGAGTCCTTCGGGGTGTCGAAAGTGACGGCCGGGTCATGCTCATCGGTAGCGTCGAGCCGCTGCGCCGGGAGAACGTCGCGATCTCCGAGGACGCTTCTCGCTGAGTGCGCAAGCTGCGACGGGACGCCGATGCTGCCGGCGGTCGAGGGCAAGCTGACCGGGCTGGTGTCGCTGCGTGACACGGTGCGCCCGGAGTCGAGGCCGAGGCCAGAGCCGGGGGCGCGATGAGGGCGCCGGCGCTGCCCACCCCCGCCGAAGATCACGGCCGGACGGTGGAGGTGATCGCCTGGGTGACTGCCGTGATCGCCGGTGTGGCCGTGCCGGGGAGCCGGGCCACGAGAACCCGGCGGATCTCGGGTGGCGCGCCCTGGACCCGCAGGGAGATCACGCCGGGCGGGACGACCGGCGACAAACCGTCCGGGATCGTGGTGACGCCGAACCCGCCGGCGACCAGGTGCAGTTTCGTCAGCCAGTCGCGTGCACTGTGGACGATGCGCGCTCGCCCCGGCAGGCCCGGCCAGACACCGAGCAGTGGCTCCGCGCTCGATGAGGGGGCGGCGATCCAGGGTGCGTCGACCAGTTCGTCGATGTGCACGGACGTGCGGCCCGCGAACGTGCCGGTGGCCGGGGCCGCCACGAGAAGTTCGGTGTCCTGGACGGCCGTGACGTGCAGGCGTGGCGACTCGCCGTCCGGTGGCCGGTGCGGTGGACGAGAGATGAGCATGGCGACGTCGATCGAACCGGTGCGCAACGCCCGGGCCAAGCTGGGCGTGGTGCCTTCGCGGGTGGTGACCCGGACCCGTGGCGCGGTGCCGGCGAGCCGCGCGAGCGCGGCGGGCAGGAACACCGGCCCGGCACTGAGAACCACCCCGAGCCGCACCAGTTCGGTACGGGGAGCTTCACCGGTCAGGTCGCGTTCGGCCGCGTCGACCGACGCCAAGATCGTTCGAGCGTGGCGCAGCAGCGTCAGTCCGGGCTGGGTGAGCCGTACCCCGTCGGACCCCCGCTCGAACAGGGTGGCGAAGGACGAGACAGAAGGGCTTTCCCATGCGCGCAGCGATGGTGACCGCGTTCGGCTCCCCGCTCGAGGTGGCCGACGTGCCCGACCCGGAAGCCGGCGGCGGTGAGGTGCTGGTCGAGGTCCTGGCGACCTGTGTGCCCCCGTACGCGGCCGAGGTGTTCAGCGGTGAACGGCGCTATCCGCTGGAACCACCGGTCGTGCCGGGTGTCGGCGGCATCGGCCGGGTGGCACGCGTGGGACCGGACGCGACCAAGCTGCGGGCCGGGGACCTGGTGTGGTGCGACTCGACGGTCCGCGCGCGCGACGACGCCCTGACACCGGACATCACGCTGCAGGGCTGGAGTTCCCGCGGCGAGGGCGGCGCACGGCTGGCCCGGTACCTGCACGACGGACCGTTCGCCGAACTCATGCGGGTGCCCACCGAGAACGTGTACCCTCTGCCCGCCGGGGCGGCGGCCGATCCCGCGCGCTGGTCCGCACTGGCTGTGCACACCATTCCCTACGGTGGGCTGCTGGCCGGCCGGCTCGCGGCCGGCGAGACAGTACTGATCAGCGGGGCGACCGGCAACCTCGGCAGCAGCGCGGTAGCCGTCGCGCTCGCCATGGGTGCCGGGCACGTCGTCGCCCCGGGACGCAACCGGGCCATCCTCGACCTGCTCGCCGACCGGTTCGGGCCACGGGTGAGCCCGGTTGGGCTCAGCGGAGACGAAGACACCGACCGGGCCGCGATGGCCGCCGCCGTCGACGGTCCGATCGACATCGTGCTCGACCTCCTCCCGCCCCAGGCACCCAGTTCGGCGGCGCGGGCGGCCGCCATGACCGTGCGCGAGTACGGGCGGGTCGTGCTGATGGGCGGCGTCGGCATGCTCGGCGGCGCGGACCTCGCCCTCCCCTACCCCTGGATCATGCGCAACTCGGTGACCGTGCGCGGCCAATGGATGTACCCACGCACGGCGAACGCCGGCATGATCCGGCTCATCGCGACCGGCGCCCTGGACCTCACCCCCGAACACGTCACCCGGTTCGACCTCGACCAGGTCAACGACGCGGTCACCTACGCGGCCGCCCACGGCGGGCCGTTCGACCGCACCGTCCTCATTCCCAGGGCGAGCCGGCCCACGCCCGTCTGACATGACAAACACGGCCGACATGGGTGATCCGGCAGCACGGCGCACGTAGCCTCGCGACCGCGATCCCGGACCACCGCACCGGGCCGGCGGTCAGGGCGCGTCGCCTGCCGACGCGCGTGCGTGCGCCTTGGTGGCGGCCACCTTCTCGTCGAGGCGCCCGTCCCACGGGTCGATCCCCGTCACGAACGCGTTGGTGCCGTGCCACTCGTCCACGCCGAAATCGGCGTCGAAGTCGTGCCACGAGCGTTCAGGTGCGCGAGGTGAGCGAGCCATCCACGGCATCCGCCGGCGTTCCGCGGCCAGCGAGTCGTGCGCGCGGGTCCGCTCCTTTCCTTCACCAACAGCTTCTGACCGGCGGCCTCCCATTCCTGGGTAGACACAACCGGGGTACGTTCATGGCGTTTCCTCCTGCTCATCGGTCCGGGCTTCTCTTGGACTCCGCCGGTGGGCGGCAGGAATCGCTACTCTCCTTGTGTGATCGAGATCGGTTCACGGGCGCGCACGCTGCCGGCACCTCCGCCTGCTGTCTGGGACTCACTCGTGGAGCCCCATCGGCCAGGAACCCGTCCGTGGCTCCACTTGCTGGCCGACGAAGTCGAGCCCATCGTCCTGGCCGAGGAGAAGCCCAGCCGGGTGACGTGGTCATCGCTGTGGCCGAGCCGGCCCGATGATCGGATCCACTTCGCGCTGACGGCCTCGCGCGACGGCGGGACCTTGCTGAGGTTCACCTTGCTCACCCCCGGCGAAGCCCCGGACCAGAGCAAGACCGGACACCTCCGGCGACGGCTCAACCAACTGCTGTTCGCTGATCTCCGGTTCTCCTACGGCCAGTGAGCGGTTGCTCGCGAAAGCAGGTCCGCCGGACTAGGCTCGAAACGTGGTCGAGACGCCCGACATCGTTCGCCCGCCTGCCGAACTCAGTGCCGCCCTCGCGGCCATCGGCAGCGCGACGGCCAGCGCCGAGCTCAGCCGCATGGGCATCCGCAGCGCGTTCATCCGCGGCCCGGTTTCGGTGACCCCCGGCGTGCGCGTGGCCGGCCCGGCGCTGACACTGCAGTTCCTGCCGAAGCGGGAGGACCTCTACCCCGTCGACGAGTACGCCGAACCGGAGAAGCAGCTGCACCGGCACGTCATGTACCACGCCCAGCCCGGCGACATGATCGTCGTCGACGCGCGCGGCGACATGGGCAGCGGCGTGTTCGGCGAGATGATGCTGACCTACTTCAAGGGCCGTGGCGGCGCCGGCGTCGTGATCGACGGGTGCCTGCGCGACATCGGCGAGGCCAAGCGGCTCGGCCTCGGGCTGTGGATCCGGGGCGCCACACCGAACTTCCACGCCCAGACCGGCATCGTCCCGGCCGCCGTCAACGTGCCGGTGGCGTGCGGCGGCACGCTCGTCGAACCGGGCGACATCGTCGTCGCCGACGACGACGGGGCGGTCGTGGTGCCGGTCAAGCTCGCGCCCACCCTGCTGGCTGTCGCTCGGGAGCACGTGGAATGGGAGGAGTTCTCCCGGATCCGGCTGGCCGAGGGCGGCGATCTGCGGCTGTACTACCCGCTGTCGGACGAGGCCCGGCCCGAGTACGAGCGGTGGCGCGCCGAACAGCGCCGGGACTGACGGACGCGGGTGCTCTCGGCTGAGCGCACCCGGGCCCACCCGGCCCACCCGAAAGCCGTGAATGTCGCCGGCGCAACCGGGCGCGCGTGCTGGAGGCGGCCGAGAGCGTCTTCGCCACCAAGGGCACCGGGGCGCCGACCGAG